>NZ_JAXCHW010000002.1:0-318609 GCF_035984805.1 Chryseobacterium sp. MP_3.2
TTGTCACTCCGTAGAAATCCCTTTCTTCAAAACATAGGTTATCTAACCGTGAGACGCTTCCAGCATAATTCCCCTTTTGTCATTCCGTAGGAATCTCGTTCTACAACAAATTACCACCTAACCATAAGACGCTTCCTCCGGGACAAGAGTTTGCCTGTAAATAACTATTAATTCTGCCTCCATTGGGATTCATCTCAAAAGAAGAAAATCCCTACTTTTGCACCCAATCACCCAATCACCCAATCACCCAATCACCCAATCACCCAATCACCCAATCACCCTGCATGAAAATCCTCTACCTCACAGATCAAGTCTACTTGCACGGCGGAATCGAAAAAGTGCTCTCCCAAAAAGCGAATCATCTTGCTGAAGTTCTGGGTGATGAGGTAACCATAATAACGTATAACCAGCAAAATAAGAAACCATCTTATTCCTTCAGTTCCAAAATAACATTCCTTGACTTAGGAGTAAATTATGAAATTGCCCAATCTTATTTCCATCTAAAAAATATAAAGAAAGTACCCCACCATATTTCTGGCTTAAAAAAAGTCATCCAACATTTAAAACCAGATGTCATTATCAGCAGCAGTTTCGGTCCTGATTTCTATTTTTTACCCTATCTAGAAAAGTGTATTCCAATAATAAAAGAATTCCATTCCTCCCGCTATTTTTATAAAAAAACGGGGGTAAATTTAAAAGGTAAAATCTTAAATTATTTAAATCGATTTACAGAAAAGAGATACAGCCAACTGGTTGTTTTGAATGAAGCAGAAAGAGGTTTTTATGACAGTGATAAAATTACCGTAATCCCGAATCCTGCTGAAATTTCTGGGGAGAAGGCCTCTTTACAATCCAAGAAAATTTTAGCTGCGGGAAGAATTTCTCCCGTGAAAGATTTTTCCTCCTTAATAACCATCTTTTTCCATTTAAAAGATGAATTTCCAGAGTGGGAGCTGCATTTTTTTGGAGAAAATTATGGTGGAACGCAGGAAAAATTAGAAGCACAAATTAAAGAATACGGTTTGGAAAAATCAATACTCTTCAAAGGGGTCTGTAATGACCTAAAAAGCGAAATGGTGAATTATAGTATTTATGCCATGACTTCTGAAACCGAATGTTTTCCCATGGTTTTACTGGAAGCGCTTTCTGTAGGTGTGCCCGTAATAACTTATGACTGTCCAACTGGTCCTGAATATATTGTAAAAAATGCGGAGGATTCCTTTTTGATCCCACATAAAAATTTAGATATTTTTACTGAAAAATTAAAACACCTCATGAGAAATGAAGATCTTCGAAAAGAGATGGGTGATAAAGCAATTGTAAACGTGCAGCGATTTGGTATTGACCAAGTCATGCAACAATGGAAAGATTTATTTAGATCACTCTACTAAGGGCAGTCGTAATATTTCAAAATCATTAAAAGAAAAGAAACTACATTAAAAAAAGTTTATTTTTGCGCTTTATTCCTCAACCTTAACCTCAGCTTTAATTGTTCGATTGGATTCCCCTTAGCAGTTACACTGCTGTTTATTATAATGTGATGATGATCTTAATGCTCGTCACCCTTTTTCATGCTTATCAAAATGATTTTTTTGCCACCTCTACAAAAAGTTTTTCAAATGGAATAGGTCTGTTTCTTTTATTTTTTATTTGCCTATACATGGGAACAAGACCCGTAAGTTTCGTTTTCGGCGATATGGGTACCTATGCGCAGTTCTTCAACCAAGCTGCGGCAGGACAAACCTTAATCATTAAAAAAGAATATATCTTTAATTATTTTCTTGCGGGTTCAGCTAAAATTATGAGCGACCGCTGGTTTTTCTTTTTGTGCGCGCTAATTTATATTATTCCCTGTTATCTGTTTTCCAAAAAATATGGGGGCTCCTTCTGGTATTTTGTCTTTTTTATTTTTATTGGTTCTTATATGTTTTGGCCCTTTGGAACCAATGGGATTAGAAATGGGTTGGGAACATCTATCTTTATATTAGCTTTGTGTTATTACGATCGAAAAGTACTCCTCTATTCCTTGATGGCATTGTCTTTCGGCATGCACAGTTCTCTAATTATTCCCATTGCTGCTTTTATTATTTCCGGCATTTATAAAAATCCGAAAGTTTACCTCTATATTTGGTTGGCTGCTATACCTCTTTCCTTAATTGGGGGCAGCTTTTGGGAAAGTCTTTTTGGGGGTTTAGGATTTGGCGAGGATACGCGTGCGGAAGATTATCTCACCAAAGGTAATGTGAACAATGATGATTTCGCTTACACCGGTTTTCGCTGGGACTTTTTATTTTACTCTTCTTTTGCCGCTTTTGCGGGATGGTATTTTATTTTTAAGAAAAACATTACCGATAAATTCTACATTCATCTCTGGGGCATTTACATGATCGCCAATGCTTTTTGGATTTTAATTATTCGTGCCAATTTCTCCAACCGTTTTGCTTATTTATCTTGGTTTTTGATGGCGCCTGTCATTGCCTATCCTTTATTGCGGTATAAATTATTCCCGAATCAATACCGAGTGACTGGAGTAGTTTTGGCTGTGTATTATTTATTCACTTATTTTATGTTTTTAAAAGCTTAATGAAAAAAGAAAATATTCCTCAAATTTCAGTAATCGTACCTGTTTATAATACTTCGAAATACCTTATTAAATGTCTAAAATCAATAACGACTCAATCAGGAGTAGATTTAGAAATTATAATAGTTAATGATTGCTCAACAGATAACAGTTTAGAAATTATAAAAAAAATTGCGGCGAAAGATAATCGTATTGTAATTATCAATAAAGAGACAAATGAAGGTTTAGAACTTGCACGCAGATCAGGGATTTCTATTGCGAAAGGAAATTATATCTATCATGTAGATTCTGATGATTGGTTGGTTCCGCACACTTTACATATACTACTTCACGAAGCGATTGAATCTAATGCAGATATTGTCTCGGCAAATTTTTATAGAACATTAGATGGCTATGGTATTATTAAACAAAAAAGAGTTTTTAATATTTACAAAAAAGAAAGTATTAATAAGGAAGATTTTATTACTAAATATTATAAAAGTTTTTTTGGGCACAACATAATTAACATAAGTATGTGGGGGAAACTTTACAAAAAATCATTTCTTGAAAATTTGCAAATTAATTTGCTGGGTATCAGTTTAGGAGAAGACCTAAATTATAATATTCAAGTATTTCCGGAAGCAAATAAAATTTTGTTTTTACCATTATTCGTTTATAATTATCGATTTGGAGGAATGACTTCTACATTTAATGATATGCTAATGTCAGGTGCTGTTAAAATGTATAATATTAAAAAAGAACAAATTGAGATATATAATTTGCATCATTTAGAGCCATATATTATTATTGAATTAAAGAATTTTTTCAGAACTTATCTTGAGAATTTAGTGAAATTTAAAAAAAATAGTTTTGAGAATTTTCATGGTGAAATTAAAGGATATCTTAATAGTAAAGAATTTGAAGATATTTCACGTTACTTCGCTACTCTTAATGAAAATGACGAATTTGTAAAAGCAATATTAAAAAAAGATTCTTCTAAATTAATTACTTTGTCCCAGAAAAAAGTTGAATCTGAAATTTGGATATATCGTTTAAAAATAATAATAGCTAAACTACTTCCAAACTAATTTATCAAAAAACATGAATAATTTAAAATTAAAAATAGCAATTCTACTAAAATTTATTTATCGATTTGGTATTTTGCAAGGTGCGAAATTATTTGCACAAGCAGAAATAGCGAAGACTTCATCGCTAAAAATTCCTGAAATTCGCAATCCAATTTTTTTGCGTAAACACACTTCCGATTTTCCAACATTTTGTCAGATATTTTTAGAAAATTCATATGAAAGTATTAAATCTAATAATCCCAAATTTATAATCGATGGCGGTGCAAATATTGGATTGTTCGCAATTCAAATGAAAAATAAATATCCACAAAGTACTATAATCTGCATAGAGCCAGATCCAACAAATTTTTTGGCGTTGAAAAAGAATATACAACATTATGATAATATTTTTGCTGAAAATACAGGTATTTGGAATAAAGACACTAAATTAAAAGTATATGATAAATACAATTGCGGCGAATGGGGATTTGTGGTAGAAGAAGATATTGAAGCGGGCGAAATAGATGCGGTTTCAATAGACAGTATTATGAAGAAATATGATATAGATAAAATTGATATTTTAAAACTTGATATAGAAACGAGCGAAAAACAGTTATTTACGGAAAATTATGAAAATTGGCTTCCAAAAACAAATCTTATAGCTATTGAACTTCATGATTACTTAGAACCAGGATGTTCAAAACCGTTCTTTGAAGCAGTAAACAAAACTTTCACAAAATACAAACTTGTGTTGTCAGGTGAAAATTTAATTATTGAAAAGCTTTAAAAAGTATTTTACTCTAAAATTGTTTCACAAAAATTTTAATGAAAAACCTCACCGTCTTCACGCCCACTTTTAATCGCAAGCATCTCCTTCCCAGATTGTATGAAAGTTTGATAAAACAAACTGATACAAATTTTATTTGGATGGTGATAGATGATGGGTCTTCTGATGGGACTGAAGCTTTAATTAAAACGTATAACGCAGAAAATATCATTGAAATAAAATACTACTGGAAAAAAAATCAAGGCATGCATTCCGCTCACAACTGGGCGTATGAAAAGATAGAAACTCTCTGGAATACCTGTATCGATTCAGACGATATGATGGCTCCAAATGCCGTAGAAAATATTTGTAAAAATCTTCAAAGTGTTGAAATTGATCACGATTTCTATGCAATAGTTGGTTTAGACGCCGATCAAGAAGGCAATATCATCGGTACAAAATTTCCGCCTAATGTGGAGAAAATAAAGTTTAATCAAATTTATTTAAAATACCATCTTACAGGCGATAAAAAAATCGTCTGTCGAACAGAAGTAATGAAAAAATTACCACCTTACCCCATTTACGAAGGGGAAAGATTAGTTCCTTTAGATTACAAATCTTTGTTAGCCGATCAGTTTGCTTTTATAAAACCCGTAAATGAAGTTTGGTGTATCGTGGAGTACCAAGAAGATGGTTCTACCCGAAATATGTTGAAGCAATACCGCCGAAATCCACGCGGATTTGCCTTTTCGAGAATTTCAAGAATTAATTTTGGTGCCACTTTCAAAGAGAAGTTTAAGAATGCGATACATCTTGTATCATCTAGCTTTTTTTCGAAAGATTTTGCCTCCCTCCTAAAAACTCGACATTCTTTTCTGGTTCTTTTAGCAATTCCTGCCGGTATTTTACTTCATATTTACATCCGTTCTAAAACGGTAAAAAATTGCTAATGAAAGTTCTTCACATCATCAACAGTTTAGCCACCGGCGGCGCCGAAAAATTAATTTTAGATACTTTACCCTTGTATGCAGACAAAGGAATTGAAGTAGATTTATTACTACTTAATGGAACAGAATATCCTTTCTTCAAAGAATTGACCTCTAAAAAATGCTGCCGTATTTTTAGTTTAGGAAAAGGGTCAGTTTATAATCCGCTCCATCTCTTTCGCATCATTTCTTTCCTTAAAAAATATGAGTTGGTTCATGTGCATCTTTTCCCTTCACAATATTTTGTAGTCTTGGCGAAAATAGTATCGGGGTCCAAAACTAAATTAATCTTTACAGAGCACAGTACCTCAAACCGTAGAATCAGGGGGAATTTTCTGATTCGGTATATTGATGTTCTTTTTTATAGGCAATTTCATAAAATAATTTGTATCACTGATAAAGTACAAAAAGTGTTGCAGAATTACACAAATATTGAAAGTACAAGATTTCATATTATAGAAAATGGGTTGGATCTTAGTAAAATTTCAAAAGCAATACCCGCAGATAAAAATTTTTTATTGGAAAACTATAGTGAGCATAATCGTCTCCTAATCCAGGTTTCTTCTTTTCAGGAACCTAAAGACCAAAAAACCCTCATTCGCGCAATGGCTTTGTTGCCAGGTTATTTTAAATTACTTTTAGTAGGAGTAGGATCTTTACAACCGGAAAGTGAATCTTTAGTGGCTGAACTTGGCCTGGAAAAAAGAGTTTTTTTTCTTGGAAGTAGAATGGATGTGCCCCAGTTATTGAAAATGGCAGATATTATTGTTCTCTCCTCAAAATATGAAGGGTTATCCCTTTCAAGTATTGAAGGAATGGCTTCTGGGAGACCTTTTATTGCAAGTGAAGTTCCGGGTTTGAAAGAAATTGTAGAAGGAGCCGGAATTCTTTTTCCGGTAGGTGATGAAAAAAAATTAGCTGAAGAAATCCTTTTGCTTGCCACAGATCAAAAGTATTACGACCGCATTAAAGAGCAATGTCTGGAACGTGCCCAACACTATGATATCTCGATAATGGTTCACAAACACCTTGCACTTTACCGCGAACTCACCAAAAAATAAAAACTGCGCCGTCCGCTCACCTGCATTTATAATGGATATGATACGCATCTGAGAAATCGTATTAAAATAAGCAATTGCGAATTTTTTAGGCACGATCTTATTCAAACATTATTCAAACGCTCATCCTCATCCTCATCCTCATCCTCAACCTTAACTCCTTTTATCTAAACAAATATTTTAACTTTGCCCTAAATAAAGCAAACCTTACCCTCAACCTCACTCTTAGCCTCAACCTCAACCTTGAAAAAACTCTTTCGTATTTCCACCGTCCCTATTTCCCTCAATATTTTGTTGAGAGGGCAGCTGCGGTATTTGAATGAATTTTATGAGGTCACCGCCATTTCGGGGTCTGGTAAAGATTTGGAAGAAGTGCAAAAACGTGAAGGCGTGAAAACCCAAATTATAGAAATGCAAAGGGAAATTTCACCCTTGAAAGACCTTGTTGCTTTATATCACTTATATTGTTTTTTTAAAAAAGAACAACCGGATATTGTTCATTCTGTTACACCAAAAGCCGGCTTGCTATCAATGGTTGCGGCGCGTCTCGCAGGAGTTCCGGTAAGGATGCATACTTTTACAGGATTAATTTTTCCCAGTAAAAAAGGAATTCTAAAAGCAATTCTTATTTGGATGGACCGTCTTTTAGCAAAGAGTGCCACCCACATTTATCCCGAAGGAAAAGGAGTAAAAGAAGATTTAATAAAGTACCGTATCACAGGGAAACCCCTGAAAATAATAGCCAATGGCAATGTAAATGGAATAAATACCACCTATTTTAACCGTGATCAAATTTCAGCAAATAAACAACGCGATTTAAAAGAGGCTCTAGGAATTTCTGAGAATGATTTCGTCTTTATTTTTGTGGGGCGACTTGTGAAAGACAAGGGCATCAATGAATTGATACACGCCTTTAAAAACCTCGCTTCGACTCCGCTCAGCGAGCATGCGCTCAACCTCAACCTCAACCAAAGCACCCCACATCCAGCATCCAACATCCAACATCCCGCCTCTCCGCAACTTCAACCCAAATTACTGCTTGTCGGATCTTTAGAACAGCATCTCGATCCCCTGAAGCTGGAAACTTTAAAAGAAATAGAAAGTAATCCCCATATTCTTTCCGTTGGTTTTCAGCAGGATGTTCGATCGTACTTTGCTATTTCAAATGCGCTGGTTTTTCCGAGTTATCGGGAGGGTTTCCCGAATGTAGTCCTGCAAGCCGGCGCGATGGGTCTGCCAAGTATTGTGAGCGATATCAATGGGTGCAATGAAATCATTGAAGATCAGTTTAATGGATCGATCATTCCGGTGAAAGATGCAAAATCCCTCGGTGATGCCATGAAAAGATTCTTAGAGGATGAAGAGCTTCGAACGGCCCTTACTGCTAATTCCCGGGAGATGGTCATCGACAAATATTGTCACAATAAAGTTTGGAAAGCCCTTCTGGAAGAATACAATAAGGCTGTGAACCATTAAAACAATGAGCCTTAGAAATAACGCATCATCCATAATTTATCAATGATCATTAATCCTCCGTCACCTTCCCATCTGTCCCTAAAAAATCCGAAAAAGCCCACTTTCCCGGATTATCATTAACGTCATCTATTCTACAGACCAAACGGCGAACCATTTCTTAATCACCTTTACCGTATTGCTTTCGGTAGCAGATTTACTTTTATTCAATAACATCTTTCATAGTTTCCAAACCGCCGAAGCAATCTACTTCAAGAAGCGATCTGCCTCAAGAAATAACCAATTTTCGTGAATGTGTTAATTAGAGATTGCTTCGTTGCTCCACTGCGTTGCGCTCCTCGCAATGACGCGGGAATTGACAAACACAGCGTCATTGCGAGAAGGTGGTCCAAGATTTTCAATTTTTTCAAAGTTAACAAACCGCCGAAGCAATCTACCTCAAGAAATAACCAATTCTAATGAAAGCATTTTAATTTGAGATTGCTTCGTTGCTCCACTTCGTTCCGCGCCTCGCAATGACGCGGGAACTGACAAGCACAGCGTCATTGTGAGAAGGTTGTCCAGGATTTTCAATGTATTCAAAGTTTACAAACCGCCGAAGCAATCTATCCACCTGACATAACCGATTCTTATGAAAGCACTTAATTAGAGATTGCTTCGTCGCTCCACTGCGTTGCGCGCCTCGCAATCTATCCACATGACATAACCAATTCTAATGAAAGCACTTAATTAGAGATTGCTTCGTCGCTCCACTGCGTTCCGTTCCTCGCAATGACGTGTTTTTTCAAACGCTGTGTCATTGCGAGAAGGTTATCCAAACTTTTCAATGTATTCAGAGTTTACAAACCGCCGAAGCAATCTACCTCAAGAAGCGATCTGCCTCAAGAAATAACCAATTCTTATGGATGTGTTAATTAGAGCTTGCTTCGTCGCTCCACTTTGTTCCGTTCCTCGCAATGACGCGGGAACTGACAAGCACAGCGTCATTGCGAGAAGGTGGTCCAAGATTTTCAATTTTTTCAAAGTTAACAAACCGCCGAAGCAATCTATCCACATGACATAACCAATTCTTATGGATGTGTTAATTTGAGATTGCTTCGTCGCTCCACTTCGTTCTGTTCCTCGCAATGACGCGGGAATTGACAAACGCAATGTCATTGCCAGAAGGTTGTCCACGATTTTCAATTCATTCAGAGTTTCCAAACCGCGGAAGCGATCTGCGTCACGAAGCGATCTGCCTCAAGAAATAACCAATTTTCTTGAATGTGTTAATTAGAGCTTGCTTCGTCGCTCCACTTTGTTCCGTTCCTCGCAATGACGCGGGAATTGACAAGCACAGCGGCATTGCGAGAAGGTTGTCCACGATTTTCAATTCATTCAGAGTTTCCAAACCGCCGAAGCAATCTATCCTAAAGCAGCAATCTCCTTCTAAAAATTTTATTTTCACAATATTTTATGCGCTGATTTACTTATTTTTAGACAATGAAAACAGGTTTCATTTACATTCTCACCAACTTAAGCAATACCACACTTTACATTGGCGTTACCTCCAATTTGCCTCAAAGAATTTTAGAACATCGAGAAAAGAAGTATCCAGGAAGTTTTACTTCAAAATATAATATTGGTAAGCTGGTCTACTGGGAAGCCTTCTCAGATATTACAGATGCAATTGGCAGAGAAAAACAATTAAAAGCAGGTTCTCGACAAAAGAAAATAGATTTGATAGCAAGTATTAACCCGATGTGGAATGATTTGTTTGATGATATACAAAATGTTTTGAGTCCTTTTGATTAAAAATGCCCAGTTCAGTAGTGAGATTGCTTCGTTGCTCCACTGCGTTCCGTTCCTCGCAATGACGCGGGAATTGACAAGCACAGCGTCATTGCGAGAAGGTTGTCCACGATTTTCAATGTATTCAAAGGTTTCAAACCGCCGAAGCAATCTATGCACATGACATAACCAATTCTAATGAAAGCACTTAATTTGAGATTGCTTCGTTGCTCCACTTCGTTCCGCGCCTCGCAATGACGCGGGAACTGACAAGCACAGCGTCATTGCGAGAAGGTGGTCCACGATTTTCAATGTATCAGAGTTTACAAACCGCCGAAGCGATCTACCTCAAGAAGCGATCTGCCTCAAGAAATAACCAATTCTTATGGATGTGTTAATTTGAGATTGCTTCGTTGCTCCACTTCGTTCCGCGCCTCGCAATGACGTATTTTTTCAAACGCTGTGTCATGGAGAGAAGGTTGTCCAAACTTTTCAATGCATTCAGAGTTTACAAACCGCCGAAGCAATCTCTTTAAAATAACACCCAAAAAATCCGGAAAAGTAAACTCTTCCGGATTGGGTACTAAGTGGGGAATTCTTATTTTTTTATTACTTTGACACTCGTGCTTTCACTTGCAGAATTTAACTTAATGATATAAGTTCCTTTCGCAAAAGTAGAAATATCAATACTTGAATTTTTAGTCGTGTTGTCCAATTTAAAACTCTTCACCAATTGGCCCGTTACAGAATAAACCTGCGCAGTGTTCAATTTAGAAGCGGTATTATTTTGAATCGTGATTTGACCGGAAGTAGGATTCGGGAAAACCTGAACGCCATTGGTTGCAGATAAATTGCTCACTGCCAATACTGGATTATCACAATTGTAAACATAGATCTCATCCAAATACCAACCGTCGTTTCCATTACAGCCATCTGTTCCCATTTCAAAGCGGAATTTAATGTTTGCGCCAGAATTAACGCCGATCAGCGATAAATCAATGACACTTTGGCCCCAACTTCCGGTAAGGGAGCCGCCATCTGTACCACTAAAAGCAGCTTGACCTTTTAAGGGATTATCATTTCCGGTAGTTGCATTGAGGTTCATATTGTAACCATTTTGGGTAAAAGCCGTTTTAGGTATGATGGTCCACGCACCGCCATTAAGACTGTACTTGATGTTTCCACCATCCCATTGTGCTTCCGTTGCCACGTAATGATTAAAAGCCATTTCATATTTCCCCGCAGTAAATGTTGGAATGGTAATCAGGGGACTTTCTAGACGCAAAATTCCATTCTGCAAACTGGTTGTACAATTTCCGTTAATTGGATCTGCACCAAAGATTCCTTTTCCAGTTCGACCTTTTGGTAGGGTAGAAGCAATAGTCCAGTTTCTATTTTCCCAAGAACCAGGATTGGTCGGAAGGTTATTTATCGTCCAGCTTCCTGTTCCATTTTCCCAGTTTTCGGAGAATAAAGCGCCACTCACCGCGGTGGTACACAAGTCTGGAACAGCTTTTAAAATCGGAAGGTAGTTGCATTGCGCATTCGGTGAAGTTCTTAACTGTACTGAAAGAATTGCGTTTTTAAGATTCTGTAAATCGCTGGATGCCCAGAATTGCCCCGTTAAACCAGCTGCAGTTCCTGTAGTAGACAAACCTTGTAAGTTAATCCCAATCAAATCATTTGCAGAAGCTTCTAAAGCATCAGCGAAGACGGCGAAATCACTCGTCGGCGTTAAATAATTTTGCTGTGCTCTCCACCACAAATGGGCGGCTTTTACAAATCCAATACTGGAAATGGTGTACCCATTAAAAGTTCCACCATCTACCAATAAAGCATATAGGTGATTGGGTACGCCGGAATTGCGGTGCACGCCACCAGAATCTCCAGTGCCGCAATAGTATGAAGTATCAATGACACTTGCAGGATAATTGTTGCATTTTGGATTCCACAAGTCCCGGATTGGTGCGCCAAAAGCCGTCGCTTTTTCGCCCATTTTCCATCTTTGCGTTCCGGAACAGGTGGTAGTGGTCCGAACGTCCAAAATTTCATTGTCGTCATCGTAACCATTCATTAAGTCGATGGTTTCTCCCCAAACATCAGAATAAGATTCATTCAACGCACCCGATTGGTATTGGTAAATTAAACCACTCGTGTATTCTGTATAAGCATGTCCCCATTCATGAGCGACTACGTCATCAGAAGCGGTTCCTGTACAATAATTTGCCGTAACTCCGTTCCAGTTCGCGTTCGGACAGCTGATTCCGGGATCATTGTTTACCGTAATCATGGAGGCATCTCCATTGTTGAACGACACAAAATTAAAGGCGTTTTTAAAGAAATTATAAACGTGTTCTGAACTTACGACTTCACTTTGTTGCCATTTGTCCAATGTTCCCGGAAAGGCGTCTCCTTCTTTCCACTTTAGATTGGCAGCATTCGTATTTGTTTCAAATAATTTTCTGTCGATAGGGTGAATTCCTGTGAACTGATCGATGAGTTCACCGCTGTGCGCATCTATAAATAAAAATTCGCGGACGTCACTCTTATTTGTAATTTCAATTTGATACGCCAGGTAAGGACTCATTTGACCACCCTGAACCAAGTTTTTGGGGAAGATGAGAAGATTGTTTTTCCCCACAGCTAATTTTTCTTTCGAGTACGTAAGGTTTTGTTTCTCCACGAAAGACTTTGCAAGTGTTCCTGCTTCGGTGGCAGAAAGGGTCGGCGTAGTTCCACCTTTAATATTAGAGATGGTATTTCCGTTTAGAGAAGAGAGTTCTCCTTTTCCATTAAAGTGAAACTTCAGCAACCCATCATAAACGGGAATGTTACCATAGGTTTGTCTGTAAATGACATTTTTCAGGCCATGACTGTCTGTCGTTTCTTCCACAAAAACCATGTCATTTGCAGAAGTCAGATTAAAAACTTTGAAGTTGTGGGCTAAAAATTCTTCCGCTTTTAATCGGGCAGACGGAGCTTTCAATTGAAGTCCTGCTGCATTTTGGAAGCGAATAAAGTTTGGATTAGAAGTACTGCTGCTGATGGTAACCATCGCGTTACTTTGTTGCTTCAGCTTTGTCAATTCTTTTGAATCTTGCGCAAAACCACAAGCAAAAGATAAAGCAAAAACAAATAATAGTGATCTTTTCATAAAATTTATTGATTTCCGACAAATATAATGCATTGCACTATACTGACTTTAATTTTAAGAAAATTAAGATTAAAATTTTCCACTCCTGCTGTGGCTTCCTTTACATAAAGAGTTTTAAAGGCTATTTATCCAAATAAAAGCAATCAATAAGGCTTAGAACGGTTTAAATGATATGAAAAATCAACCTGTTTAAACATTCATTTAGCAGTAAAATCAACAAATATAAAACTGATGACAAGGGTGACTCCTTAAAATCCAAACACCATTCACCAAACATCCATCATCCATCATTCACCACTTCCTATCGAAATCCCGCCAATATTTCTTCCGCCGTCACTTTGCCAAAATATTCAGTGAGATCTAAATTTGCAAAAAGTACCACAAGTTCTTCCTCTTCATGTTTTATTCCGATGAGTAAACTTTCCAGTTCTTCAATAGGTTTCGACGCGAAAAAGTCTCCAAAGATCTTGGCCTTTTCAATTATTCCGTGGATGACGTCTAAATGAATTTCTATAAATCCGGCGGGAATTTTCAAAGCTTTTTTAAAATTATAGTTCGGTGAAAAGCCATAATTCCAGTCCCAGGTTTCATATTTCTCCCGCTGCAGTTTTTCAATACCTGCAATGTCTTCTTCTGTGAAATCGTAGTATTCTGCCATTGGATGAGTTTTTAAGATTTGAGCGGTGAGTAATTTTTTCAAATCATCCGTGCTTGTATCTTCCGGTAAATAATGGATGAGATTGGTCACTCTTCCGCGGTTGGATTTGGTGGCTTTATCGAGGAATTTTAAGGGGTTCGCTTTCAGAGCTTCGCCCAAAACCTCCATTTCCGAATGGAGGAGGATGGTTCCGTGCTGTATCATTTTTCCGTTTCGGGCTAATTTTGCATTGCCGCTGAATTTTTTACCCTCTACCAAAAGATCATTTCGGCCTTTCAATTCGGCGGGCACGCCCAATTCTTTCAGCATATTTAAAACAGGCTGTGTAAAATAGGAGAAATCCCCAAAATCCTTCTCCCCCAAAACCGTGTGAAAGGAGAAGTTTAGGTTTCCCAAATCATGATAAACTGCGCCTCCGCCCGACATTCTGCGTACTACTTTAATCTCTTTTTCTTTCACATAGTCCAGATTAATTTCTGCCAGGGTATTCTGAAATTTCCCTACGATGATGGAAGGCGCATTCACATAAAGGAGAAAGATGTCTTCGGTAGGAAATCTGGTGAGCAGATATTCTTCAGAGGCGATATTGAAATAGGCGCTGTGAGAAGGGGAGTTGAGGAGGAGCATAGTTTTTTTACAAAAATAGGCAATTCTTTGAGGAAGGGGTTTAAGGTTGAGGTTAAGGATGAGGTCAAGGTTGAGATGAAGGACGAGGTGAAGAGAAAAATCTTTTTTATTTGCGAAGTATTTTATAAAATATCTAAGAAATATTTGAATATTTTCGAATTTAACTAACGTGTTTTCAATTTTGGACTTGACGGAGTTTTTTGGAAAAGTGACAGTGGAGGAAATTTTAGAAGGGTTTAAATAGTTTTTTCACTCCATTTATTCACTCCTAGACGCCAAGATTCACGCAAAGGAGTGCGGAGCGGGGTGTTGTTTCGAGTTTCGGGGTTTTCATGTTAAGGTTTCGGGTGATGGCGCAAAGATTACGGACAGAGCACGGGAGGAGATGCGGGTTTTGGTTCCGGGATTCGGGATTCGGATTTTGAAATGCGATTTACGGATATCGGGGGTTTCGAGGTGTGCGTTTATCACATAGAAATTGCAAATCTAACGAATGGTACAGCAGGTATTTATTTTTAAGGAGGCAATAATTCCTAGGGCGAAGAAGATTCAGAAGCAAAATGAGCTTTAGATGAAATTTACACCACTGTTGAAAATAAAAAATTGGGTATCAAGGGCGGAACCAAGATCCATAGTTCTGATCAAGTATTTGAAACGCAACATTTTGTTTCAGGAAATTATACTCCCGCTGTTGATACATAGGTAGGTGTTTTCGCTGCGGACACCATATATATTTAACAGGCAAACAGATAGGGATTGTGACCAATTTAAGGGAAAGAAGCTCTGTTTTTGCCACCAAAGGGGACGAAAGTACGGGGAGATTTGAAATTATTTATGAGATGGAAACTACTTTGACTCCTGGTAGGGTTGTGAAAGTAGAAGTTTCAGTCTCCAAACATTCTGGAGATTTCATTGTAAAAGCAGCGACAAAAAAATAACAGATTTGGAATCGTATGAGTTGAGAGGAAGATTATTTTGAAATTGCATTCCAATGGAACCAAAGTTATCAATCCTTCTGCCCTACTGCGCAACGGAATTTATATTTAACAAGTAAATCAGACTTGTACAATCACGATTTAAAAATGATAAAACAAATCCTACTTAGCACTTTTATCAATCTCAAACCTCCCCGCATTTGAAATTTGTTTCGGTTCAAGGTGGGTAAAATTTGAAGTATCAGCCATAAGACTACTGAGTTTCAATTTGTCAATTATTCATTCATAAAAACCTATGTTTGCTAAAATGTAATAAAAATGATATAAAAATAATTTTTTATTTAAAAAAAACGTATTATATTTAACGGTTCTAAACACAATGATGATCATTATTAACTAAATTTCTATTTAATAATATGAAAAATCATCTACCCTATAAAGTTCAGCAGGTGATTATTCTGCTGTGCTTCTTTCCTCTCTTGTCTTCCTTTTTGGAGGCGAAATCCTTACATTTGATAAGAGAGTTGCCTATGAAAATAGAATCAACAAGTGATTCTATAAAGATATTAAATAGCCAATCTTTTTTGCAAACCTGTAGTCCTGTTTCTTCGTCAAGCAGTATATATATAGACAAGGTGAAATTTCTGGGAACTTTAAATGAAGATATAACAAACACCAGTGTTTTTTCCAATACCGGTTATCAAAATTATAGCAATTTGTCACAGAAAGCAAAACAGATTCCTGGTGGAGTGGTGAATGTAAATGTTAGTGTAAGAAACGCGACCGGAATTGTTTTAAGTACGACTAAAGCTTGGGTAGACTGGAATAAAAATGATGTTTTCGAGCAGGATCTTTCAGAAAAGGTGTATGATATAAGCTTAGTCGGCGCCCGGAGCGGAAATGTAATTTTCGGTTTTGTGGTTCCGGTTGGAACTCCTGCAGGTTTTTATACCATTAGAATAAGGTCTAGCGCTACAAATTCTACATTTGATTCATGTAGTACGATTCCAAATGGGGAAACGGAAGATTACAGTTTTGAAGTTGTAGAAGAATGTGCTGTTACAATCACTTCTGTTACGGCGGAAAAAAGATGCGGTGCAGGTTCTGTTTTACTGAGTGCAGTGGGTTCAAGTGGCACTATTTCTTACCAGTGGTACAATTCAGAATTTGGTCCACCCATTGCCAATCAGACAGGAAACACCTTTACTACATCCACCTTGTCCATAGGTTCTTATACGTATTATGTTGCCGCATTTAATGGCACGTGTTATTCAACATTTCGGACTCCTGTGAAAGTAGTGGTGAGTCCGACTCCAGTTATCCAGTTTACTCAGAGCGTACCAGAAATTTGTGGACCAATCAATGCGGTTGTCATCCATTCATCTTCCGATAGAGAAGAAGTCACTTTATTGGAAGAGCATTTTGAGAACACGCTGGAAAATCCAGTATTATTTGAAAATGTATCTGCCGGAAATACGAATGCTGATGGAGTTTGGCAACTTAGAGCAAGTCCGTATATTCCGACGACGCCACCTTACAATGTGGTAAAACCTGCTATTTCTTCCGGATACAGGGGTGGCAATTTTGCAAATATTATAACCGATGTACGTCAAAAAACCAATATTGTGAACCATCTGGTGGTGAAAAATAATCTCAATTCCATGGGTTTTACCAATATAAAATTGGAATTTGACCTTTACTACTTTTCTGAAGAAGATTTGGAAAGCAAAAATTCACTCAAGGTTCAGTATTCTATCGATGGAGGTGTCAATTGGGTAAATTTGAAAACCTATATTAGTGATTTTGGGATTCCGAGTAGATTTCAAAATGAAATTCTTCTTTTGCCCGCAGCATGTGAAGATAGAACGGCGCTTAAATTTAGATTTACAGCATATGCATTAGGCTCTGATGGAGAATGGATGGCAGATATTGTAGGATTGGATAATATTAGAATCTATGGAAATAAAGAAGTTCCGGCCAATTTTATATGGTCAGGAAATACCGCTTTATACGACAGTTCCTGTTCTGGCGCGCCAATAAGTGGAGGTTCACCATCTATTTGTATTATGCCCACGGAAAATGATAATCAAACAAAAACGCAATTCAATATTACTGCTGCGGCAACACTGGCAAATGGTTGTAATCTTTCCAAAACGGTAAACATTGCCAATAACAATAAAGTTTGGGATTCGGTTGATAATAATTGGGGCACAGCGAACTGGCAACCTGCTGTTGCGGTGCCGGATATTAGTAAATGCGTCCTCATCAAACAGCCGGTGAATATTTTAACCGGAGGTCATTTTGAAGCGAAGAACGTACAAGTAGTTGCCGGTGGAACATTAACGATTAAAAATGATGCTTCTCTTAAAATTCAGGATGCACTTGTTAATAATGCAGCAGCTGTTGATGTCCTCCTGGAATCTGATGGTAATCTTATACAGGTGAACGACGGAATTAATATTAATACGGGAGCCATTACGGCTAAAAAAACCCTGAAGATTTCTAATCCGCGCAAACAGTATAATTATTTGATGTCGCCCTTGGAAGGTCAGACTTTAAAAACCATTTACCCCGGCATTGATTTCGTGCTCTATTATAACGAATCCAATAATTATTTCTACAATTCCAGCGGTGCCTATATCAAAGGGCGTGGTTTGGCAGTTAAAGAACCTAATACCAGTGGAATTCCTGCCGGAACTTCTACTGTTACTGGGACTTTTACAGGAAAACCGACCAACGGTAGTTTTACCTACACCATGGTTAATTCTGCTCCCGGAGCCACAGGAACCGGCAATACCGTAAGGGGATATAATCTGGTCGGAAATCCTTACCCATCTAATATTAATTTAACGCAATTTTATGCCATCAATGGGGGAAATGCAGGAACATTAAGTTCCACCTTTTATTTCTGGGACAGCAGTGTAAATGACATTTACGTGCAGCAGGGTTCTAATTATGGCGGACAAAGTTATGGACAGTTCAATGCCTCTACAGGAGTTGGAATCCCTGCAAATGGAGATATAGGTTCTGTTTCGCTCGTTCAGCCTACAGAATTTGTGAAAGTAGGAAAAGCTTTTTTGGCAAGATCTGTTTCGGCAACCACGAATCTGCTTTTTAATAATTCCATCAGAACGAACGCTACACCGCCGCTTAACTCGCGCGGAGTGGAAGTCCATGTAGAATCTGGGGATCATTACTGGCTTTCTTTGGTTTCTCCCGCAAATATTGCGAGCACCATTGCAGTGGCATACTTTCAAGGTGGTAATGATGCCTTAGCACGGGATGATTCTTTCTCTCTGATGGGTTCTGATGCGCTTTACAGTATCGTAGAAGACGAGAAAATTTCCATCAACGGGAAAAGTCCCTTTACTGTAGATGATGTGGTGTCTTTGGGAACGGTCCATTTCGCTGCGGGCAATCATCGCATTATGGTGAAAGATCAGGAAGGAATCTTTGCGAACGGTCAAAACATCTACCTAAAAGACAGACAAACGGGAATTTTAACCAACTTAAGTGCTGAAACTTATACTTTCACCGCTAATGCCGGAGAAAGTACGGGAAGGTTCGAAATTATCTATAGACCGGAAACTGTTTTGATAACCGAAAGTACTTCCGCAGAACAGATCATGGTTTATCGGGAGGCGACTGAGGTGGTCATTAAATCTCCAAAAATTATTGCCGAAGTAGAAGTTTATGAGGCTTCCGGAAAGTTGTGGAATCAGTTACAGCCTAACAACAAAATTGCAAGGGTAGATGTTTCTGCGCTGCCCAATGCTGTTTATGTTTTGAAAATTAAAACCAAAGAGGGTGAGGTGGTGAGTCGAAAATTCATCCGGTAAATTACGTTCATTTTTTAAATTGTAAAATCCTCTCCGGGGGATTTTTTTTAGACCATTCCACATCCAATAGGTTAGCTTTATTAATATGATGCTTTCATCAACCAGATGAAACGATTTCTAAAGTTATGAATGTTTAAAAAAAAAGAATGGCGGCGGACTTTCATAAAATGGAAGCGTAAGGTCAGTTGCCCTTTCTTTTCAATATGAAATTGAAATTAGCAATGCAATATCATCTCTTTTTAATGAGTACCTCATAAATAGAAAATATAACCATATAACATTATGAGTGATATTTTTTATATATTTATTTTAAAAATTGAGGAGCATATATCGGTAAGCAAGTGCCGTCCTATGTATTGCATCGCTTTTAAGCGCTTTATTCATCGCAATGTAAAAATTTTAGTAAAAGATTATCAATTATATGTCTTCGCTATGCTAATTTAATTTAACTTTGCGGAATACATTACATAATCACATTATGTGAGTAAAATAGTTAAATTAATTAATTACTGTTATTATTGAATCAAATGTTCTTTGAAGGTTTGCCTATTCAATTCTTACTAAAATTATCATGCTTATGAAATCATCTAAACTTTTTTTCTTGGTGTTGCTGTGCAGCACTTTCACCTTTGCACAAGTGGGCGTAAATATTCCTGCAAACACTTCGGTAAATTCTTCTGCCGCTTTTGAAATTCAGTCGGGGAGTAGCCCCAAAGGAATGCTGACGCCGAGAATGACCAGTGCAGAGCGAATTGGAATTACTACACCTGCAAATGGTTTACTAGTTTTTGATATGGACATAAAAGCTTTCCACTACTATGACACGACAACCTCAACATGGATTAGAATCAATAGTGATGTCAATGGAAGGACAAATTTTAAAAGATTAAAATCTACGGATGTCTTAGCTACCGTTTTAGCGGCAGAGCTTTCAGACGGAGGTGGAACTAAGTATAAATTAAAGACCAATACCCTCTATGAAATTAATGGAACGGTTACTTTGGACAAACCGATAGAATTGAATAACGCCTATATTCAAGGAGTAGATTCGGGCGATGATATCTTAGTTTCCGCAGGTAATATTTTCGATGGTATCACTGGTGGGACCGTAAAAGGATTAACGGTAAGGTCTGTGGGTGGAAAAGTTTTCAATCTTAGCGGAGCCAATACTGAAAATTTCATATTTAGAGATTGTATCGTGGCAAACTCCTCTAATGTAGGTTCTATCAATGGCTTTGGTCTTGTTTTTATCAGTGTCGTACAGTTTTCTGGAAATACAGCCGGAATTACGTACAGCAATATTAACCAACTTTTACTCAGTAATTTGGGATGGTTTGGAAATAATGCGGGGACGTTTGAAAAATTAACAGGGACCTTTAAGTTGGTACAAAAACAAGGCGGATTCAGTGAAGTGAATGGCGCCGCGGTAGGTTTTGATGTCAGCGGTAATCCTACGATTTCTGGAGATGCAGTAATGGAAAATGTCGTGTTCACTGGTACACTCACCACGGGTGCTTATGTAAATGGCTATACCACCGGAAGTTATACGGGATATAATTTTAATAATAAATGGAATGTCCGAAGTGCCGGAATTCCTGTAGAAACTGACGCAGTAGCGGTTGGCGATGTTAATCTAGATTCTCCATATGGCACTGGAGTTACAACTGCTTTAACAACTGGTACTGCTGTTAAAGTTGGAGGAACAACGGTTTCCAATAACTTTTTTAGAGCATCTAATGGAGGTGTAAATAATAAATTGGTTTATTTGGGAAATAAAAAAAGATTTTTCACTGTAAATTCTGTTGCTTCATTTAGGGGAACCGCTGTAAGCAGCACTATTTATGTTTTTTATATCGCATTAAACGGAGTTCCAGTTCAACGTTCTAAAACATATATTTTCACAACCAATTCTGCAGATGTAGTTGCGGTTCCAATTCAATCCATATTGGAATTATCCCCCAATGATTTTGTAGAAGTTTTTGTACAAAGGTTTAGTGGGAGTAGTGATATGCTTACCGTGTCCTTAAGTTTATTTATGAGATAAATTAGGATCTATTTATAGTAATATGTAAAAAAGCTAATAAGGACGATTGCTGATATTTAAGATGGTGATTTTTGACCAAATGGTATTTCAAAAACTGCTTTTGTTTATCTTATTTCTAAAGCTTTATTATTCATTCCTCTTTGATCTTTTTTCAATTCAACAACCTAAAAAATTCCCTCGCATTTTTCTGATTCTTAAGAACAGCTTACGGATTCTATAAAAGAAATCATCATGAAAAAACAACTACCCATTCTTTCTGCATTGCTCTTTGCGATAATGACCTACTCTCAAGACGGTACGCTTCAAGTAAATGCATCGGCTTCCCTTAAAGTCTTTACTACAGCCTCATTAACCGTTAAGGACGGAATTACCAACCTCGGAGATGGTAGCAATTTTATCATCCAATCCGATGCAAACCTCATCCAGATCAATACGACTAATACCAACACTGGCAACCTCACATCCGAACGGGAATTTAAAATTGGCGCTGCAAGATTACAATACAATTATGTAGGTACTCCTGTTGCATTTGCGGCCGGACAGACTTACAAAACAATTTTTCCAGGATCAACCAATACCCAGGTTCTCTTTTATAATCAAACATCAAATACGTTCTCTACCTCCTCTGGTGCTAATATTCCGGGTAGAGGCTTAGCCGTGAAGGAACCGCCAACCACCACCCTATTAACCGGCGGCAAAACCACTGCTCAATTTAAGGGCGTGCCCCAAACCGGAGATCTTATTTTCGGAATTGCCAACCGTGATATTGATCCCAATTCTACCACCTATGGGTATAACCTGGTGGGAAATCCCTATCCCTCTAATATTGACTTGATTAAATTGTACACGCTGAATGGCAGCAATACTCTAAATAATATCAGTGCTTCCTTTTACCTATGGGATAATAACTCCAACGATATTTATGTACAGCAGGGAAGTTCTTATGAAGGTCAGGCTTACGCAATCTACAATGCGCTTGCCGGAAGTGTTGGAACCGGAACTGCCGCTGTAGGGGCTCGTAATGGAACGCTTGTCGGTACAAAAACTCCGACCAATATTTTAAAAGTGGGTCAGGGTTTTATGACCAGATCTTTAAAATCTACCTATTCGTTTAAATTCGATAACACCATCAGAACCGCTGAAACTACACCGGTTGATTTTCTCGGAAAACAGGGTTCTGGTGCAGAGGATGATCGGTATTGGCTAAGACTGACTGCACCTTCCGGAATAATTTCTACAATGGCAGTGGTTCACTACTCGGGTGGCAACAATTTATTTGGTGCGGAAGATTCCCGCTCCATGGGCGGTTCAGATGCGCTATTCAGTAGGGTAGAGAATGAAAAATTAGCCATTGAGGGCAGAAGTACCATGGTGATTACGGATGTGATTCCCTTAGGATCGCAACATTTTGTGAGTGGTACCTCCACCATCGGCATCGATGCCGTGGAAGGAATATTCGCCAATGGTCAGAATATTTATTTAAAAGACAGACAAACCAGCATCATCACCAATCTCAGTGAAGGCCATTATACCTTCGGTGCTAATGCCGGAGAAAGCACCGGTAGATTTGAAATTATTTACAAACCGGAAAGCATTTTAACAACGGATTCTACCGTAAAAGAATCTTTGCAGGTTTACAGAGACAGCAATGATTTTGTGGTGCGTAATTTAGGACAAAATATTACAGAAGTAGCGCTTTTCGATGCCAGTGGCAGATTAATACTGACACGGAACGGCTCCCAAAAAGAATGGCGTTTGGATGCAGAAAAATTAACGCAAGGCATGTTTGTCTTAAAAGTTACCCTGATAACGGGGGAAATTCAAACTCGTAAAATTCGGAAGTAATTTCAATCACTTTTTATAGCTTAAAAGCGTCTTTTTTAAAGGCGCTTTTTTTTTGTTGCATACAAGAAGTATGATTGAAAATTCAGGCATTTGGTTCTTCATTTAAAAAATAATTGATAGCGTGTGCGACTTTTAATATGTTTAAACATAACTGTTTACCATTGCGATATTAAATGCAATAAGTTTTTATCAGTCAGTTATTTGCTTATAAAACTTATTATGTCTGTATAATCGTTATTGCAGAATATGTATTTTTTTGTGTGTTTATGTGAAAGATAACTGATTATTGTTTCAAAAAGCTAAATAATTCTCAATAATTCATTGTTTATTCTGTAAAAAGTTTAATTTTGCTACTGCTTTTTAATAATATATTTATATGAATAAATCTTTACTATTTTTAAGAATAGCTCTTACATTCTTATGCGCTTTTTTCGGAGCAAATGCTTTTGCACAAGTTGCCAATTATTATACCTTTTCTCAATCTAGCGGAACATATACTCCAATAATTGGTGGATCACTACATGCAAGTGCGGTAGATAACGCAAGTTATTCATTCACATTACCATTTACATTCACATACGATGGCACTGATTATACAGTCGCAAGACCCAGTACAAATGGATTTTTGGTATTAGGCGCAAATGCGCCTGCTGCAAATCAATACACTCCTTTATCAACAGGTGCAACAAATTTTGCAATCTCCGCTTTCGGAGCAAATTTAAATTCAACCGTAAGATCTGAAGTTCTAGGAACTGCTCCAAATAGGATATATGTATGTCAGTGGTCAAATGTGGGTAGATATTCATCCGGACTAAAAGTTGATGGAATTAATTTTCAAATACGTTTGTATGAGACGACAAATAAAATCGATATTATATATGGAACAAATACTGCAACCGCAACCTCTACCACAGCACAAGTGGGATTACGAGGTTCTGCAGTCATTGATTATAATAATAGATTAACTACATCAAATTGGGCAAGTACAACAACAGGAACTGCTAATAGTTCTTCTTGTACTTATTCATCATCAATACTACCTGCGTCAGGACGTACTTTTACCTGGACTCCTCCGCTTTATCGCGCACAAATTATCTCTGCTGATCCAGGTTCAAATATTTGGTGTGGTGGTGAAACTAGAAATGTTAGTGTAACCATCAAAAATATTGGTAGTGCGCCGTGGACAGATGAGGGCGGAAAAGATTTTAATGTTGGTGTTAAATGGAATACGAATGGTGCCAGTTGGAGTGATTACAATGTTAGAGTTGACGCAAAAAACTTAGTACCTGGTGCTACTGAAACGTATGTTTTTCCGATAACCGCTTCCGCGAATGTTGGAGGAACATATGGTGCTCCTTTAGTTGGACCAACGAATAATCTTACTTTTGATCTTGTTTATGAAGGTCAATTCTGGTTTGGAAACAACAATAATGGGGGAGGACCGGGAAATACAGTTTTTACGACACCTGTTCAAACAATATCTACTGCGCCTTCTGCTACTTCTGCAAGTCCAGCCCCAGCAAACAATGCAACAGGAGTATGTTATTCTGGTGTAGGAGCTATCTCAAGTATTTCTTGGGGTGCAACAACAGGAGCTACTTCCTATGATGTTTATTTTGGTGCAGGTAGTTTACCAGGAAGTATCACTGCCAACGTTGCTACAACAACTTATTCTACAGGAGTCTTACTTGCAAATACTACTTATTATTGGAAAGTAGTGCCACGAAATGCTTGTGGGATTACAAGTGGCACACCGGTTACCTGGTCATTTACCACTTCCAATGCACCCTGCTACTGTCCTTCTTCGGGAAGTACTTTTCAAAACGGAATCACTGGTGTAACTTTTAATACTATAAATAACTTAGACACCTCTGTTAATACAGGATACACAGATTTTACTGGCCTTAATACAACGGTAATAAAAGGATCTTCCTATAGTTTAAATATTAAAGTAAATACAGGTGGAAATTATATTGATTTTCAGACCGCGTATATCGATTGGAATGGTAATGGAAGTTTTGCAGATGCTGGCGAAAATTATAGTTTAGGATCTGCAACAAACGTTACAAATGGAAATACAAGTTTATCCCCACTTTCCATAACAGTACCTGCAGGTGCAACAACCGGAACAGTGCGAATGAGAATTCAGTCTCAATTTAACGCTGCAAGCACCAACCCCTGTTTAACAGGTTTTGATGGAGAAGTAGAAGATTACCAATTAAAAATTATTCCTGCAACGATATGTGTAGCTCCTACTACACAACCAACTGGTTTAAACTTAACTGCTGTTTCAGTTTCACAAATTAACGGAACGTTTACGGCAGCTTCTCCTGCACCCAATAGTTATTTAGTGGTGCGCAGTACCTCCTCTATACCGCCAAGTGCTCCTGTGAATGGAACGACCTACACAACTGGGGCTACATTGGGCGCCGGTTACACCGTAGTTGATAATGATGGAAATACCACTTTTTCTGCAACAGGGTTAACTCCAAATACAACTTACTATTTTTATATTTACTCGTTTAACCTCGTGTGTACAGGGGGACCCTTGTATTTAGAATCTTCTCCTTTGACTGGAAATGTGTTTTTGCCTTTAAGTTATTGCGCAGCAAGTGTTAGCAACGGAACTCAGAGTGCGGGAACCTATATTCAAAAAGTAAGATTTCTTGGGACCTTAAATGATGTAAATAATGATCAGGCTGCAGGAAATCGATATGCCACAGTGGCACCTTTTGGATATCAAAATTATACTACACTTCCCAATAAAACACGTCAGGCTATGGGGAATGGAATCAATGTGTATGTAGAAAGTAACAGTATTTTAGATGTAAACGGTGATGAGACCAACGATTCTTACTACAGGGCTTGGATTGATTGGAATAAAGATGGCGATTTTGTTGATGCTGGAGAGATGGTATATGAATCGAATGCAATGGTGCTTTCAACCACGTTCGGAGTTATTATTCCAACAAACCCCAGTATTATCCCTTATGGACCAGGAGATTACAGATTGAGAATAAGAATCAATAAAAGTGAAAGTGGTTTTACAAGTTGCAACAATATTAATAACAACGGGGAAACCGAAGATTATTTAATTCAGGTGATTGCCAACTGTACAGCAGTAATAACGTCTGTTGGGAAAGATGAAGATCAATTTCATTGTGGACCAGGTGCAGTTTCTCTTACCGCAACAGCATCTGGAGGCGGTATTACTGAATTCAGATGGTATAGTGCAGAAACTGGTGGTACATTAGTTGGAACTTCTGCGCCTGCAACTGGCGGGACCACGACAACATGGAATACTCCGTCGATTAATTCAACTACAACCTATTATGTAGAAGCATACAATGGAACTTGTCCATCACTTGTTCGGATTCCTGTTAAAGCAAACATCAAATTAGTTCCTGCGGTCTCCTTTACGCCGTCTGTAGCAGAATCGTGCGGAAAAAATTCCGTCATTACGCTCTCCGCAGTGGGAGGAAATGAAGTGGATTACTTAATTAACGAAAATTTTGAAGCTGGTGGACTTGGCACTTTTAGCAATGTAAGAACTGGTCCAGATTATGGAACAACCATCAACTCCAGATCTTCATGGCAATCTCTGTCAAGCGTTAATTTTCCCGTAAATTATGGTACAGGTTCGTCGCAAACCTGGTTCCCTGCACTTTCTTCGGGAGTCAATGGAAATAAATTTGTCATGGCCTCCTCGGATATCGGTCAAATCAGTGCCAATAATCCACGTATTGCAGAGAATGCACTTGTATCTCCACAGAAAAGTGCTTTAGAATATGTGAATCTTACCCTTTCCTTTAAAATGTACTATTCCCGATACCACCCAGATGGTACTTTAACCACCAAAGATTTTATAGATGTTCAGGTGGCTACCAATGCTGCAGGTGACAATTGGGTAACGGTTCCTGCTGGAAATTTAATCGTAGATAAAGGCATTGGAACAAGATTCGAACAGCTGACATTTAATCTTAATAGTTATGCGGGTCAAAGTACATTAAAAGTACGCATTCTTTACCATGGAGAATGGTGTGATGGTGTGGCTGTAGATGACATACAGCTTTATGGTGAAAAAAAGCTAAAACCTTCATTTAGTTGGGATCCAGGTGTAAATCCACTTAATTTTTATACTGATGCAGGCGCTACTACTTTATACGCGCAAGGTACTCCAATAGAGGCGGTTTATATTAGACCTACTCTGGATCAGATGGAAAGTGCTACGAGTTGGAATATCAGTGCTACCGCTACTTTAGGGAATGGCTGTCCGGTTGCAGGTAATATCACCGTAACCAATAGCAATAAAATTTGGAACTCCGCCTCTAGCGATTGGTCTGATTCCTCCAAATGGAAACCAAATGCAGTATTGCCTACTCTGAATACCTGTGTTATTGTGAGATCTCCATTATTAATTTCTAGCGGAAATGGTCTGGCTAAAAACATATCCATTCAGCCAGGCGGAAGTTTAATCATCAAGAAAGACCGAACATTGACCGTCACTGATTATATTAAAAATGAAACGGCTACATTAGGTAATGAAGATAAGTTAATGTTGGAAAGCGATGCCAATTTAATTCAGATTAACAGCAATGCTGCCAACTCCGGTAAGATGACGGCACAAAGAGCCGTGACAAATTTGCGTTATCAACCCGGAACAAACGTAGATTATGTGTATTGGAGTTCCCCAGTTGCTGGTCAGCAAACTAAAGGTGCAGGTGGTTTTTCTCCGGGAACGCCTAATAATAGATTCTTTACTTACAGAGAATCCAATGACCGCTTCTATGAAACGGGTGATCTTACCTTCACACCAGGAAAAGGGTATGCAGTACAGGCAGAAAGTAATCAAGGTGCGGTATTCAGTAAACCGTATAATTTCAGGGGAACTCCAAACAATGGGGATGTCAATTTTAACATCACAAGATCTGCTAACACTATTTCTGGAGGTATTACCTATGTTCATGGGTATAATTTGGTGGGGAATCCTTATCCTTCCAATATCTCTTTCGATCAACTCCACGCCGCAAATAGTGGTTTAATTTACAAAACCATTTGGTTCTGGACTAATGGCACCTACATACCCTCTCAGCAAGGATCTACTTACAGCGGCAATAATTATGCAGTGTACAACGGAACTGGCGGAACGGCGGCAACCGTGCCTGCTAATGTTATATACAGTTCTGTAGTGCCCACTGGAACTGTAAAAGTGGGTCAAGCCTTTTTGGTGCAGAAAAAAGTCTTGGGAACGGACCCGTTAAATTTTAAGAATTCTTATGGACCAGGCCTGGATCTTCGTGTTTCAACATCGGGTACTTTCTATTCCCGCGGCGAGGCAACTAAAGACCGATTCTGGCTCAAACTTCAATCTCCAGATAATTTGATGAACAGTCAGCTCATTGGGTACATTGCTGGAGCAACAGACGGATTTGAAATGGATTACGATGCCGAAGCTTTCTCCTTAAGTTCCAATCTTTTTTACTCTTTACTTGGAAACCAAAAATTATTGATTCAAGGTAAAGGGCAGACTTTCACAAATGAGGATAAAATTTCTTTAGGTGCCAATTTCTATCAAAACGGAATCTATACCATATCTTTGGAAAGTGCTGAAGGAATTTTTGAAAACAATCAAAACGTTTACCTGAAAGACAAACAGGCTGGAATACTTACGAACCTCAATCAAGGAAGTTACACGTTCTCCGCAACACCTGGAGATACTGCGAGTCGATTTGAAATTGTGTACAAACCAGATATGGTTTTGGCAGTACAGACTAATTCCAAAGATGAATTGACCGTTTACAGAGAGGGCAATGAATTTATTGTTCACGCTCAAAACAAGAAAATTTCCAATGTGGAAGTATTTGATGTTTCGGGAAGACTGATCTATTCAGCTAATGCGAATTCTTTAAAAGTAATTATTTCTGCGGAAAAAATGGTGAACAGCATCTACGTGCTGAAAATTAATCAAGGTGGACAAATAACCACCAAAAAAATAAAAAAATAGTTCATTAGAAGATTTATAAACAAGCCGAACATAGCGTTCGGCTTTTTTTTTGGCATGTAGTACTTAATTTTTTATTCTCAAATAGAATGAACTATCAACAAAATACGCTCCTCGAAATTATGGAGAATTGCTGAATTGAATCAGTAAATGACAACTTTCCTATAAAATATTAATTTAGAAATAATTTTATTTGCAATTGCTACTATTGTAAATAGCAGGTGTTTTAAAGCGTGATGAGGATTAATCACACTCCAGTAGAATAATTTTCTACAATTTCGATGATTTGAATGGCATTATGTGGAAATAAGTTCTTAAGTTTGCATTATAGAATCGTTAACTATTGTTTTAGAAAGTTAAGGATTCTGTAAAACACAAACACACAAAACACCACACGATGAAAAAATTAATACACCTTTGGAATGTATGGTCCTGCGGCGTACTTCCATTTCCTCAACTTTCCACACCCCATCTTACAGTCAAGAAGACCTTAAATTTTTAAGGCCTTTCTCCATCATGTTTTTCCACTTGATTACATTTTTATAATAATTTGTTTGGGGAATTATTCTATGGAGACGAAAAACAGCAAAAAATTACACCCTCGGCAGGCCCTGGTTATTTGATCTGTAATAGAGAAGAAGTAATTTTTCTCTTTCCATGAACCAGCCAGTTTATGGTCTTCAAACGGTGGATATTTTATACCAAAAATTGAATGGTTAAACCTGCTTAATTAAGCAAGCACTTTTACTGATTAATATCGTACACAACTCACTTTATTTTCAAACACAACATCATGAAAACAAAATTTACCTTTTTGGAAGAGTTCTCTTTCGGGAAAAGAGTCTTTCTATCTTTTTTATTCACCCTATTTTTTATAATTTCCTCAGCACAAACAATTGGTGATTTTCGTTCTAAAGCCTCTGGTAATTGGACGACTCCAGGAAGCTGGGAAAAATGTACAAACTTGTCACCAGAAACTTGGGTAACATCTACTACTTATCCAGGACAAACTGCGAGTAATGTTTCGGTAACCATTTTAAATTGCCATACCATACAAACACCAATTCGTGCCAAGAAGAATGACCCTCGAGTAAATTATAATATTGGTGATCTTCTTATTAAAGGGGTCCTTTTTATAAATGATGATTTTGGACTTCCAACTACGTACAAATTATGGATTGATGGTGGTTCCATGGTTTGGGATGGCAATTTCGGTTTTTATATCCCTCAAAATTCAGCATTGGTAATCACAAAACCAGCTCCAGCAAGCACTTGTAATAATTCTTATGTTGTAGGGCTTTCTTCAACTGCTGTTAACACTTGCAGCGCACAAACTGCTTTATATATAGGTGTTATTAAGTATACATCATGTACCGGTCACGGCAGTTCTGTTGCGGGTGATTTTCCCGATGTTAATGGAAATGGAGGTAGCTTACTCTCCAGTCCCGGTGCCTTTCCTTCAGCCTTATGCTTAATTAATAGTACCGCGCCCCAGTTATTTGGAAACGCAATTCAGTATGGTCCTGCACTGGGTACAATTAGCTTTACATGGCACTTAATCTCATCACCGCTTGGATCTAATTTTAGCTTCGCAGACACTACAAGTACAAACCCAATGCTGCCGCTCCTGACCGTTGCAGGTGATTACGTTTTTTCTTTGAAAGCCACGCCTTCTGCAAATACTGCTTTGGCAAATACCAGAAATGTAACCCTCACCGTCGCTGGGCAATCAGTGTATCAGGCTGGAAAAGGCTGGGATGCGGGAAAACCCTCTATAGCAGATGGTAATAATCGTACAGCTGTAATACGTGGTGACTATTTCACTTCAACAGAGGGCTCATTTGATGCTTGTTCTTGCGAAGTTGATTTGAATAAATCCCTTACTGTTTCCGCCTATAATTATGTGAAAGTTGAAGATCATATTTTAAATAATGGAAGCATCGTAGTTGAAAGTGAGGGTAATCTAATTCAAGTACGGGCTGCAGGAAATTACACGGGTCCAGGCTTATTTAAAGCACAACGTGAGGTAACCAAATTGCGAAACAATCCAGGTCCTGATCCTTTGGTTTATGCAGTAGATTTCGTTTTTTGGAGTTCCCCAGTTTCTGGGCAAAATTTGCAGTCCTTCTCACCGCTAACTCCTGCGAATAGAATCTATCAGTATAATGAAGTTAACGATTTTTTTATTCCGGCTGCAGGAAACTTTGCAGTAGGAAAAGGATATGCTATTCGGGCAGAAAACGGACCGACTAATGGCACTCTCAATGGATATAATAAAACCTATGAATTTATAGGTCCACCAAATAATGGAGATATTGGTATTGCGATTAATCGCTCCCCAAATTCAGGTGGAACCGTGCATGGCTACAATCTCGTCGGTAATCCGTATCCTTCCAATATTAATTTTGATGAACTGCACAATGTGAATTCCACAATCATTGAGCCTAAAGTGTACTTTTGGACGAACAAAATATACAGTCCACAACAAGGAGGATCAAGCTACGACGGCAGTAATTATGTGGTTTATACCAAAGGAGGATCTAATGATGCAGGAGTTGATGGCATAATAAAAGTTGGTCAGGGATTTATTGTTCAGAAAACAAATTTTGGTTCGGGAACTTTAACCTTTAAAAATATGAACGGCACTGCGCCTGTACGAGTTGCTACTACAGGAACTTTTTATCAGAAAAATACTTCTGCTAAAAACCGCTTCTGGCTTCAGCTCACCGCTCCTGATAAAATTGTGAACAGCCAATTGATTGGATATTTCGAAGGTGCAACAAATTCCTTTGATAATGCATTTGATGCAGAACCAATGGCCTTAACTTCTGATCTGTTTTATTCTACCTTAGAAGACAAACGATTGATTGTTCAGGGAAGAGCTGAGCAATTTAAAAAAGAAGACCACGTTCAATTAGGCGCTAATTTTTATCAGAATGGTACTTACACCATTAATCTTCAACAACCAGAAGGAATCTTTGCTGCGGGTCAGCAGATTTATTTAAAAGACACGGAAAACGGAAAATTGATTAACTTGAGTGAAGGGAGTTATACCTTCGAAGCGAAAGCAGGTGAAAATACCGGAAGATTTGAGATTATTTATCAGCGCGAGAATTTCTTATTAACAGATCATAAATTAAAAGAACAAATCGAAGTTTATCGCAATCAAGATCATTTCATTATTCAATCTCCGAAAGAAATTGCAAGCGTAGAAGTATATGGAATGTCTGGAAATTTAGTAAAAGTCCTTACACCAAATCAAAAGCGGGCGGTCCTGGAAGCTTCCTCTCTTATGCGTGGTGTCTATATTCTTCTCATTAAATCCACAGATGGAAATGTAAACAACAAAAAAATCATTCGATAATACCTCTTCAAAACCCTCTTCGGAGGGTTTTTCTTGGGGGATGAAATTTGCTTTCCGCGCTCGTACTCAAAGTGAAATTTTTTAAATTACCAAAAGTGAAGGTTGAGGCGAAAAATATTGAGGTTTATGTATCTTAAAGTAATTGATTTTAGCAATACGTTATGTAATGTTGAAAAATAGTAATCAATTGATAAAGTTAAATTTGTAAATTTGTCGCCTAACACAAAATGATGAAAACAAATTTATTCTCTTTGGTTCCTTCTAGGAGCCAAACACTTAGTGCAATCTCCTGTTTCAAAACCTTTCAAAAATATTTACTCGCGGCTTTTTTAATGCTGAGCTCGGTGGGAGTTTGGGGGCAGGTTTGGAATTATAACTTTGGGACAGGAACCGGAACATTCACTAGTTCTACCGCTTCAACAACCTTCTTGCCTGCCCCAAGTGCAGGTACTTCACGAGTAAGAGTTGGTACTAATCCAGGTGCATTTACACTTTCGAATCCTGGAATTGCAATAGGTACAAATTCAGAGGTACAATTTACTTCTAATACAGGAAGTACTTCTACTTCTAAATTTTCAATTTATGACTATCCTGGTGGTAAAGTTGGATACATGAAATTTAAAATAGCTTTTAATGGTGGTACAAATGGTGTATATAATTTGTCATTGGGTGATGGTCTAGCTTTCTCAGATAATAATGCTATTGCAACTGGTCAAGTATTCTCGCAAGTAACTTGGTCTTTTGGTACTTCTAATACGGTAAGTTACACTTATCTAAATGATGCAACATCAACATCTGTTGGTTTAACTAATCCAACAACACTGTTTTCTCAAAGTACTTCTAATGAATATGCTGTTGAGATTTATATGAATAATACAACTGCGACCACTAACTATGTTAGAGCAGGACCATCTTATTCTTTGGCAAATGCAAAGTGGGATTTATGGGTTAATGGCGTAAGAGTTGGAACTGCTTTAAATAAAGGTGTTTTAGGTGCAAATGCTAATATCGATTCTTTTGCTTTTAATCATCAAGCAAGTTCAACTGCGCCTGGAACAATTTACATTGATGATATAGAATATTCCAATACTTTACCAAGTGTTGCAACATATGCACTTTTTTATAATGGTAATACCAACACAAGCGGAACCGCGCCTACAGATTCAAGCAGTCCTTATACTGTTGGTTCTACGGTGACTGTTTTAGGTGCAGGAACTTTGGTGAAGACAGGTTCTACTTTTAGCGGTTGGAATACAGCAGCAGATGGCTCTGGAACCTTGTATGCAGCAGGTGCTACATTTGCGATGCCTGCAAATGCATTAACTCTATTTGCACAATGGACTTTAAACAATACAGCTCCAACGGTTGCAACCACATCAGCAAACCCAATTACGACAACTTCTGCAGATAGCGGTGGAAATGTAACCGCAGATGGTGGTGCAACAGTAACTGCAAGAGGGGTTGCATTTGGAACAACTGCAGCTCCTACTACGGGAACTTCAGAGACAGGAACTACAGGAAGTTTCACTTCTTCATTAACTTCTTTGTCTGTTAATTCGCAATATTTTTACCGCGCCTATGCAACCAATTCTGTAGGGACTTCTTACGGAACAGAAATTTCATTTTATACTTTAGCCAATATTCCATCTGCGCCAACCGTCGCTACACCTACTTCTACAAGTTTAAATGTGAGCATCAATGCCAATGGAAATCCGGCAACTACTGAATATGCAATGTATGAAATAGGAGGAAATTTTGTTCAGGCAAATGGAACTCTAGATACAGCTACTGTTTGGCAGACTGCTGCAACCTGGGGTACAAAAACCGTTACAGGTTTAATTCCATCAACTACTTACACCTTTGAAACAAAAGCAAGAAATGGTGCTACTGTGGAAACTGCTTACAGTGGAACAACTAGTGGGACGTCACTTGCTAATGAAACATTGACATTTGCAAATTTGCAATTTCCATCTAATACAACTATCGCAGAAGGTGGAACCACCGAAACCGTATATGCAAAAGCTTATAAAGCAGGTTTGACGGAAGTATTACCATTAGTTCCTCCTGGCTTACAAGTCTGGATTGGAATTTCACCTAAAAATGCACCAGCAAGTTCCGATCCTAACACCTGGACAAAGTGGATACCTGCCTCTTGGTTTTCCCAAGAACTTAATGATGATCAGTATGCGACAACAATAAATTCTGCAACAGAAAATTTAAATCCAGGTACATATCGATATGCATCACGCTTCCAAATTGGTACAGGTTCCTACACTTATGGTGGCTATAATGGAGGTTTCTGGGACGGAACTACTAATATCAGTGGAACTTTAACCATCAATTCCAATGTAGTTGGATATGCCAATATTCAAAGTCCATATTCTGGAACAATTACACAAGGAACAGATTTTAATGTATATGCTCAAACTTATAAAGCCGGCATTACAGATATTGCAACAGTGGACAGTTCAAAAATAAATGCGTGGATCGGTATTTCAACAACCAATGCTACGACAGAAAGTGATTTTGCATCTTGGACGTGGATTCCAGCAACCTACAATACTAAAATTGCTAACAATTTTGAGTATTTTTCCAATATTGGAGGTGCGGCAAGACCAGTAGGAATTTATTATTATGTTTCCAGATTTCAGGTGGTCGGAAGTACAGAATATAAGTATGGCGGTACCAATAATAATTTCTGGACAAGTTCTGCAAATAGTGGCGTTTTAACGATACAAACTGCACAAGAAATTAATATCAAACAAAGTACTGATATTGCTACTGGTGGAACCTATGGTTTTGGAAATCAAGTTTCTGGAACCTCTGGCTCTGCGGTTACTTTCACCATAGAAAATAAGGGTGAAGCGAATTTGATTTTATCAGGTACTCCAAAAATTGTAATTTCTGGAACTAATGCTGCCGAATTTACTATTAACCAAACGGCTACAATTTCGCCGATTACAGGAAATTCTTCTACATCATTTATTGTGACCTTTTTTCCCACCACTTTAGGAGCTAAGATCGCGCAACTGTCTATCGCAAATAATGACAGCAATGAAAATCCCTATCTTATTAATTTAACAGGAACAGGAACAGCAAGTGCGGCATCTGATATTGTCATTAAAAGTGGATACGTCTATCCACAAAATATTCCTTACGCTAATTATCAGGCAACAGATATAAATGGTGGCGCAAATGATATCGAAATTGCTAAGTTTACTATTCGTGATGGTGGTGCATCTGCAGATGCAGATAATTTAGGCACCAGTTTGTCACAACTAACTTTAAGCACGTCTAACTTTTCAAATATCAGAAGAATAGCATTGTATGACGGCGCGATCGAAATTGCGGAACAAGCAGGTGCTGCCACTCATACTTTTACTGGTTTAAATTTATTAGCGCCGGATAATGGAACAAAAGATTTCAGTGTAAGAGTAAGTTTTAATACTGCAGTTACAGATAATCAACAGATTGTTTTGGGCGTTACTGCAACTACAAGTGCAGCATCAACTGCTTCTACTTTTGCCGCAACCAATGCAGGTGGCGCAGCATCCTCTTCATCAGGTGATGATATCAGAATTGAGGTGACCGCAGATCGATTGGCTTTTGTACAACAACCGAGTAACGCCAATGTAAATGTTGCAATGTCGCCTGCGGTAACGTTGTCAGCAAACGACGTCAATGGAAATCGAGATTTGGATTTTGGTAGTTTAGTCGAAATTACCTCTAACGGAACTTTAAATATAAGTCCTGCAAATGCTACAGCGATAAGTGGTCTGGGTTCATTTAATGCTATTGTACATACCGCCCAAGGAACAGGACGTTCTCTAACTGCGAGTTTCACAGGACTAACTAGTGCAACTTCTAACACTTTTAATATTACTTTAGTTTCTGCCGCTACAGACCGATTTAAAACAAGAACTTCGGGAAATTGGTCTTCTGCAAGTACTTGGGAATCTTCTAGTGATGGAAACACTTGGGTTAATCCTTCCACTTTGGCCCCAACATCGTCAGCATTTAGTATCGAAATTCTAAATGCCCATACGGTTACAACTACGGCATCAGCAACTGCTAAAAATCTTACGGTTAAAACAGGTGGTACTTTAACATTAGATAATCAGATTACGAATGATGGAAGATTTAAAGTAGAGAATGGTGGTACAGTTGTAGTAAATTATTCAGTTGCTGATCTTTCAACAAATATTTGGAAAGGTGATGAAGACTTTGAGCCAGAATCTATCTTTAAATTTAAGTTGATAAATAGTTCAGCTAATTTATTTACATTTTCATTAGGAGTTCCCGTTGTTACTCCAAGAACCTATGATGGCTACACGGCACTTTTCGGACAATTAGTATTTGAAGCTGCAAACGGATGGAGTAGTTTTCTACCAACAGATGCTAATTTTAATTTAACGCACAAAGACCTATATATCAATTATACAGCAATATCTAACTTTAGTTTATTTAGTGGTAATTCTGTAACAATGGGAATAGGTAGAGATCTTATTGTAAATACAAATACATCCTCTTTCAATGTAACCTATCAAACAGGAGCGGGAAATTCCGTATTAAATGTAAGAAGAAATTTTATTAAGAACGGAACAGGTAATGGTGAGTTTCGATTTTCTTCTTACACAACATCAAGTGCAAATAATATTACATTTAATATAGATGGTGATTTTATTATAAATAATGGTATTGTTAATATGATTCAAGGTAATTCAGGGGGATCTATTTTCACACTGAATTTGAAAGGAAATTTAAATATTTTAGCTGGAAGATTATACAATAGTAATACAATTTCATTTGCTTCATGTGCGTTTAATTTTGTTGGATTGTCTGAACAAACTGTTAATTATGTTCCGAGTTCATCTTTTGCATATATTCCAATTCATATAAAAAATGGTGCTAATTTGAAACTAATTAATCAAGATTTTGCACTAGGAACTAATTCCAAAATAATAGTTGAAAATGGGGGAATATTAAATTTTGGATATAATGGATCAGTTGCTTTAAATTTAACTGCAAATGGTACATTGCAAACTTTCAATGCTCAATCAGGAAGTATTCTAAAAATTACTTCTCCACATGGTGTAACAACAGCTGCTGCAGGTGCTAATTCAGGAAATGTTCAAACACCTGTTTCAGGTAGAACTTTTGATAAAGGTGCTACTTACCATTATATCGGAAAAACCAACCAAGTAACTGGAAATGGTATTCCAGATCAAATTACAGGTAAACTCATTGTGGAATTAGATACGCAAAACATTGCTCAAGATGATTTACAATTCACTTCAAGTGGAACAACAACTTTTGGTACCGTTTCTGGAGTTAATGGTGTTTTAGAAATCAAAAAGGGCAAAGTGCTTGACCAACCAAATTTTGGATTCCGTAATTATAACGGTGCTCTCGATGATGGAGAAACAGACATACAACGGGGTGACTTTATAATGCTCGGCGGAAGATATGTGGTCTCTGGTGCAGGTACCAAACCCTCCTTATCAGGAATGTACACGATTTCTGCTGGAACAGTTGAGTTTGCAGGTTCTGCGGCAACAAAAATTAGAACAAGTACGCCTGCAAAACAATATTATAACGTGGAAGTTTCCGGCACAAATGTAGAAGCTGGTGGTAAAAATCTCATTGTCAATCAAATAACCACGATTGCAAATACGGGACAATTAACCATTCCATCTACTTTAGAAGGTTTATCTCCCAACGTTATCACTTCACGAAGAGCAGTTTTAGTAAATGGCAACGGAATCTTCAACCTTGAAAATAATGCGCAACTGATGCAAGATGCTGATGCAACAAATGTTGGTAATATCAACGTTAAAAGGATTGCAACAGTTCCAAACAGTACATTTAATCAATATGTATATTGGAGTTCACCAGTTGACAATCAAAATCTTAGAGGCATTTTTCCTGGTCAAACAACTGCGGCTTTATATTATAATGAGAGTAATGACAAATTTTACACTTCTTCAGGTGCGTATATTGAAGGGCGTGGATTGGCTGTGCGAAACCCAAGTACGTCACCGGGACCTCTAACTGCTAAATTTACAGGAAAACCTTATGTAGGAAATTTAAGTTTTCCTTTGGCATTTACAGATACTGCTCACGGCTATAATCTGGTAGGAAATCCTTATCCTTCCAATCTTGATTTGAATAAATTATACGCAAATTCTACCAGTATAGAAGCTAAGTTTCAATTTTGGGATAATACCTCTAATACAGAACAGTCTCAATTAGGGACTGGTTATATGGGGTACAGTTATGCAATATATAATCCTGCTGCGGGAAATATGGGTTCTGGAAATCCCGCTCCAGGAAATGGAGGTACGGAACCTTCGGGCATTAAAGCTCCGAACAGAATTTTAAAAATCGGTCAAGGTTTTATCGCTAGAGCAACCGCTTCTGGTGCATCCCTTAATTTTACCAATGCAGATCGAATTACGGATCAAACTGACGCTCAGTTTTTTGGGAAAAGTGCCGTAGATTCAATTAATAATAGATATTGGTTGGAGATGGTAACGCCTGCAAACCTTAGATTCAGTAATGCTATTGTCTATTTTGATAATGGAACGAATGAATTTTCCCTCGATGATACGAAGATGGAAAGTTCAGTTTCAGATGCCTTATTTACCAATGCTGGTGAAGAGAAGGTGGTGATTAATGGAAGAAGCATATTTACAGACACTGATGTCCTGAAAGTTGGAAATCGCTTTTTTACTTCGGGAACTTACAAGATTCGCTTGGGAACTAAAGAAGGCATCTTTGACAACGGGCAAAATATTTATTTGAAAGATTTTCAAACTGGAATTATAACCAATTTAAGTCAGGGAAGTTATAGTTTTCCAGCAAATGCAGGAGAACAAACAGGTCGCTTTGAAATTATATACAAACCAGAATCAATCTTGACAGTTAATGACCCTCTGAAAGATCAATTACAAGTGTACAGAAATGGAGATCAGTTTGTTATTTCTTCTACAAAAGGAAATATCGATGAAGTAGAATTATACGATGTTTCAGGTAGAATGGTACTGAAAGTGAAAAGTACATCAAATAAGGTACTAATAGATGTCTCATTAATTTCTTCTGGAGGCTACGTTTTAAAAATTAAGAGAAATTATGAAACCATTTCAAAAAAGATAATCATATTATGATGTGGTATTGTATATTTGTGTAATATTGTACAGTATTGTACAATATTTAATTATAATCTATAATCATAGAATTCTAACTATATCTAATGCAACTAAGAAATTTTTTTATATTAATATTGGTTTTGATCTTCAGTGCAGGATATGCACAGCAGACCTCAAATAGATTCGAGGAAGAAGATGCCAGACTTAATCAAAATGAAGTGGATAATGCTGAACCTTTTAAAGATGAATTACCGCAAGGTCCCGGGAATCCCGGCGAGCCAGTCCCTATAAATGGTTATATTCCAGTTTTGATTCTCACGGCAGTTGGAATCATTATGTACCGTAATATGCAGAAAAATGCTAGCTAAATCTAATAATGTATAAAAATCATAATCGAGAGGTTACCTTTTTATAAAAGAAAATAGCAATAAAATATGTACTCTAAATACCTAAAGCCTATTTTGGACTTTTCTTTTGCTGGTTTATGCCTCGTAGTGATTAGTCCTTTATTTCTGCTGATCACTATTTTGCTGGTTTTCAATAATAGAGGCGATGCCTTTTTTATCCAGAGCAGGCCAGGTAAAAATGGTAAAATATTCCCCATCATTAAGTTTAAAACCATGAATGATTGCAAATGTGCGGATGGTAAACTTTTGTCAGATTATGAGCGCCTCACTTTTATAGGGAAAGCCGTACGCAAAACTTCCCTAGACGAAATCCCTCAATTAATCAACGTATTGAAAGGCGATATGAGTTTAATTGGACCAAGACCCCTTTTACCCGAATATTTGGAACTGTACAGCCCCGAGCAAAATAAGCGCCACGCCGTAAAGCCTGGAATTACAGGTTGGGCACAAGTGAACGGAAGAAATGCCTTGTCGTGGGAAGAGAAATTTAGGTTTGATGTAGAATATGTAGAGACTGTTTCAGCACGTTTAGATGCAAAGATCCTATTGGTTACGATAGAGAAGGTGTTACACAGAAATGGAGTAAATGCCAATAATTACATGACCATGGACGCATTTAAGGGGAACGCAGCATGATATTATACGGAGCCAGAGGTCAGGCGAAAGTTATTTACGATCTTATCTTATCAAACAATCATTTGTTAGAGTATCTAGTGGATGATAACCCGCATGACCAATTTCCGCATCATCTGAAAATTTATAAACCCTCCAAGGAATTAATCCAATTCAAGAAACTCATTATTGCCATTGGAGACAACAGCATCCGGGAAAGAATATACCACGACATTAAAGATTGGTGCGAATTTGAAACCATTATCCATTCAAGCGCTTACGTTTCTCGTTTTTCTGCCGTTGGAGAAGGAACGGTAATTATGCCTCAAGTTTGCATCAACGCGGAAGTAACAATTGGAAATCACTGCATCATTAACACTGCCTCCACAATTGAACATGAATGTGTGATTGAAGATTTTGTTCATATCTCTCCCAAAGCCTCGCTCGCCGGTAATATTACGGTTAGAAAAGGCGTTCAAATCGGTTTAGGAGCTAATATAATTCAAGGTATTACCATCGGTGAAAATGCAGTGATTGGTGCTGGAACTGTAGTTTTAAATGATGTTCCCGCAAATGCAGTGATGGTTGGGAATCCCGGAAGAATTTTAAAAATCAACGCCGTTTAAAAATGGACGACAAAATATGGATTTCCTCTCCACACATGGGGGGAACAGAAATGAAATATATTCAAGATGCCTTTGATGAAAATTGGATTGCACCTTTAGGCCCCAATGTCAACGGACTTGAAAAAGATTTAGAAACTTATCTCGGAAAAGAAGTTCATGTTGCAGCTTTAAGTTCTGGAACTGCTGCACTGCATCTCGCTTTAATTTTACTAAATATTAAAGCTGGCGATTATGTGATCTGCCAAAGCCTTACCTTTTCCGCATCTGCCAATCCCATCATTTATTTGGGTGCTGTTCCCATTTTTGTAGACAGTGAAAAAGAAACTTGGAATTTATGTCCAAACGCGGTAGAAGACGCCATTAAATTTGGAATTTCCAAAGGCAAAAAACCCAAAGCGATTATAACAGTAAGCCTTTACGGAATGCCTCATCAAGTAGATGAAATTAAAGAAATCTCTCAGCGGTTTGATATTCCTATTATTGAAGATAGCGCCGAAGCTTTAGGTAGTACTTATAAAAATCAAAAATGTGGAACTTTTGGTGATTTCTCAGTCATTAGTTTTAATGGCAATAAAATTATTACCACTTCTGGCGGTGGAGCATTGGTAGCAAAAAATATAGAGTTTAAGAATAAAGCGGTCTTTCTATCTACCCAAGCCAAAGATGAAGCACCACATTACGAACATACAAGCATCGGATATAATTATCGGATGAGTAACATAAGCGCTGGAATTGGAAGAGGTCAAATGGAAGTGTTGGACTTGCGTGTTCAGCAAAGGAGAAAAAATCACCTTTTTTATAAAGAACTTTTTAAAGATAATTCCCGATTTATTCTACATACAGAGCCGAATGAAAATTATTTTTCTAATCATTGGTTGAATGTAATTACCATTGATCCTGATCAGCATTATACGCAAGAAATGGTACGGGAAAAATTTCTGAGAAAGAATATTGAAACCAGACCAATTTGGAAACCGATGCATCTGCAGCCTATTTTTAAGGGAGCTCAGTATTTTGGGTCTGATTTGGCGGAAAGACTTTTTCAAAATGGTTTATGTTTGCCTTCAGGCTCTAACCTTACTGAAAAAGATTTACAAAGGATCACTGCTACGTTCGAAGAATTGAACCAGCTTCTTTAAAAAGAATTTATATCCGATTGTTTTTTTGTAAATTTGCACCATAAATCAACCTAAGAACATGATGGAAAGAATTGATGTCTGTGCTAACACTCAATTAACCTTCACTTTATAATGAACTACCGAAAAAATTTGAATAACAGGATTTACGGTGGTGATAATATGATGAGTTTATCTGATGTGAGATATCTGCCAAGGTGGATTATTTTAGTTATAGATATTGTACTCATCTTTCTTGCTACCTATTTTTCTACTTACATCATAGAGCGTATTAATTATAATACGAAGCTTTTTTATGACGATATTCCAATGTATGCCTTGATTTTGATTGCCAACGTATTATTTATGTTTATTTTCAAAACTTTTGCAGGCATTATTCGCCATTCTACCTTTATTGACCTCTTTAAAATAGTATTGTCCACTTTTTGCAGTACATTATTAGTTACGGGAATAAGCTACTCTTATTTTGTGTTCAGCGGATTTAAAATGTTGAGTGCGCATATTCCTTTCTTTGTAATTCTCTTTGCAACTTCATTTATGATTTTGTTTTTATTTAGATTGTTTGTGAAGGAGTTTTTCCACAGCGTTCGGGAATTTAGAAGAAGTACCCTCAAGAAAAGAATTTTAGTTTTGGGTATTGATGAAACATCGGTTGCATTTGCCAGAGCAATTTTAGATAATGCCAATTTACCTTATCAAGTCGTTGGATTCTTAACACAGCGGTATGATTCTAAACGTGCTAAATTATTAGGCAAACCTATTTACACCAAAGAAAAAATAGAAAAATATGATAAAGTCTATCTCGCTTTAGATGGAGTTTTGATTGTAAAAGAGGCAATGACTAAAGAAGAGATGAACAGTTGGGTAAATCTCTTCTTAGAGAAAGATTTGGAGGTTTTTAAAGCCCCAAGTTTACAGAAGTTGCGAGATAGTGATTTAATGGGATCCATCCGTAATCTGCAGATTGAAGATTTATTGAATAGAAAACCCATCAAAATTGAAAATGACGACGTAAAGAAAAGACATCACAATAAGATCATTTTAATAACTGGTGGGGCAGGCTCTATTGGAAGCGAAATTGTGCGACAGGTTGCGCAATTCAATCCTGCGCTCATCGTCGTTTTGGATCAGGCAGAGACCCCGATGTACGAGATTGAAATGGAGATGCGGGAGAAATTCCCACACATCAGTTTTAAATTTGTGCTTGCAGATATCTCTTGTGACGAAAGAATGGAAAAGCTTTTTCAACAATTTAAATTTTCCATGGTATATCATGCGGCAGCTTATAAGCATGTACCACTCATTGAGGAAAATCCCCATGAAGCGATTCTGGTCAACATAGCAGGGACAAAAAACTTGGCCACCTTGGCAAGCAAATATGGCGTTAACCGTTTTGTGATGATTTCTACAGACAAGGCCGTAAAACCCACTAATGTAATGGGCGCTTCTAAAAGAGTTGCAGAACTTTTTGTACAGGCCTTACAAAATTGTGAAGGCAACAGCACGAAATTTATTACAACGCGTTTCGGAAATGTTTTAGGTTCAAATGGCTCTGTTATTCCTCATTTTAAGAGACAAATTGAAGCTGGTGGACCATTGACCATTACCCATCCTGATATTGTGCGTTATTTTATGACGATTTCTGAGGCGTGCGAACTCGTGCTTGAAGCCGGAACGATGGGGAAAGGTGGGGAAATATTTGTTTTCGACATGGGTGAACCCGTAAAAATTATTGATTTAGCGCGGCGAATGATAAAATTATCAGGATTTGAGCCAGATGTTGAGATCAAAATAATTTTCACAGGACTTCGTCCAGGTGAGAAGCTCTACGAAGAACTTTTGAGTGATGATGCTACCACCATGGCTACTCACCATGAAAAGATAATGATTTCCAAAGATCCATTGATGAAATTTGATGAAATAGACCATTACACGAATAATATCATCGCCGTTGCATTAAACAGTGAAAAAATAGAAGTGGTTCAACTTTTAAAAGATATTGTAGTGGATTTTAAAAGCAACAACTCCATTTACGAAGTATTGGATAAGTAATATAGAATTGTATATTTGCAAAATTCCATTCAAAAAGTAACAATGAATTATAAAATATTTCCCCTCTATATAGCAATCCTTTTCGCTTTTTCGTCTTGTAAAACAAAAGAAAAAACAACTGGATTGAGCTATTTGCAGAATGTAGAACAAATTGCTACTGATGTTTCTATTAGTAATTCGAAATCTACCATACAAGTTGGAGATCAATTAGTAATATTTGTAACGTCGAAAAATATGGATGTAGTAAAACCATTCAATCAAGGCTATTACTCTTCTCAAAATAGTGCAACTCCTGGCAATGCTTCTAATTCTTCTAATTCGGAAAAGTTGTATGAAGTTGATGAAAATGGAGATATAGATTTTCCACTTTTGGGAAAAATTAATACTACTCAAATTTCACTTGAAGATTTGAAATCTGATTTAACATTTCAGATATCTTCTTATGTAAAAAATCCAACCGTATCAGTTAGACTAGCTAATTTTAAAGTCACTTTGTTAGGCGAAGTAGCTAAACCTGGTCAATATATACTTTCTGAAAAAAATCCTAGCATTCTTAATGCTCTTGGTATTGCCGGGGATTTAACTATGTATGGAAAGAGAAATGACGTTTTGATTGTCAGAAATATTAACGGACAAATTACAAAGAGTAGAATAAATCTTATTGATGAAAATTTTGTCAATTCGCCTTATTTTAATCTTAAGCAAGGTGATGTAATATATGTTTCGCCTACTGAAACGAAGGAGCGCGCCGCACGCCAAGACCCAAATACTGCTGTATATATAGCTGTTGCAGGAACAATAGTAGGTTTAGCAGGAATTTTCATTACTATTTTTAAGAACTAATTTTATTAGCAAACTATGAGTAAAATCAGCAGCGCCGGAGCAGATGCTTCTGCGAGTTCCGATATTAACGAAATTATTAAACCGTATGTCCACAAATGGATATGGTTTGTAGTCTCTATTTTGATCGCTCTTGTAATATCATTCTTATATCTAAAAACTACCTCATCTGTTTTCCAGATTAATTCTACGGTGCTTATCAAAGACGCCAAGAAATCGCCTGGTGATTTGGGAGCGCTTTCTGATTTGTCTGGATTTGGAAATATGGCAACCAATAGTATAGAAAATGAAATAGAAGTTTTTAAATCGAAAAAACTAATGAGTGATGTAGTGACTCGTTTAGGAATTCAGTTAAATCTTTTCTCAGAAAAAGGGTTTAAGAAAAGTGAACTATACGGCGAAAATGCACCTGTCCTTATAGAAGTTATAAATGAAAAAGAATACAATCTGCCGATTGAAGACGCTATAGAAGTTGTTTTGGCAGGAGACAAAATAACACTTATTTCAGAAGATTTTCCAAAAACTATCGTTACAACTTATAATAAAACGATTAGTTTGCCTTACGCGAATATTATGATTCGTAAAAATACCAATGCTAAGCAACATAAAATTGAAGACTTAGGACAACTGTTTTTCTCTTACAATACTAAAGAAAATGCGGTAGATGATTATCAAAAATCTACAAAAGTTGATTTAGTTGATAAAGATGCGACCGTAATAGGCTTATCCATTAATCAACAAAACACTCAGAAAGGAAAAAATATAATTGATAAATTAGTAGAGGCTTATAATAATGATGCTACAAACGATAAAAATTCTGAGTCGGAAAAAACCAAAAATTTTATTGACGAGCGGATTGGGATTATCGCCAGTGAATTAGGTGACGTAGAATCTCAAAAGGAAAACTTTAAAATTTCCAATAATATAACTGATATACCTACTGAAACGGCTATTAACCTCAGTAAGGCAGCTGAGGCTCAAAGGAAATTGTTAGAAACTGATACACAAATTGGTCTTACTAACGATCTAATTAACTATATGTCCAGAATTGGGAGTAATCAAACTTTGCCTGCCAGTGTAGGGTTAAGCAATCCAACAGCATCCGCAAGTATTAACGCTTATAATCAATTAATTTTAGAAAGGAATAATCTACTAGAGAATGCAACCCCACAAAATCCTGTAATTGGTGATTTAACCAAACAGATAAATAATTTAAGATCATCTGTTATGGATGGTTTAGTGAAATATAAGGTGGCAATGGAAATATCTAAAGCAGATATTAAAATCGAGGATAATCAAATTGCCTCTAAAATTGCAAAGGTTCCTGCGCAGGAAAAAATGTTTCGTAGTATAGAAAGACAACAGCAAATAAAAGAGAATTTATATTTATTGTTACTAGAGAAACGTGAAGAAACGGCAATAAATTTAGCCATTACAGCTCCTAAGGCTAGAATTTTAGATTTCGCTTATGCTGCTGATAAACCCGTTGCGCCAAAAAAAATGTTTATTTTGTTAGCTGCACTTTTAATTGGACTAGGAATACCTTTCGTTGTTATTTATCTTAAAGAGCTGTTCAATACTAAGATTAATTCAAAACACGATTTAGAGAAATTAACTTCAACTTCTATATTAGGAGAAATACCTTCTTTGGGTAGAGGTGGAAATGAAGTAGTAGGTGTTAATGACCTTTCACCATTAGCAGAAGCTTTCCGAATTATTATTACCAACATGCAATTTATGCTTCCTAAGAAAAATAATGGTCATGTGATTTTTGTTACCTCCACCATTAAGGGAGAAGGGAAAACATTTGCGTCAGTCAACCTAGCGCTGACTATGGCTAATGTTAAAAATAGAGTAATCATTATAGGTTCAGACATTAGAAACCCGCAACTGCAGCGCTATAATCCGAGCAAAAAAGGTCTGAAAGGACTTACCGAATTTTTATATGATGATCAGCAGAATCTGGAGGATATTATTCATGTTTCTACATTTAATCCGCATCTAGATGTTATTTATTCTGGTGCAATTCCTCCGAATCCAACAGAGCTACTTAATAATGGAAGATATAAAAACTTGCTAGATGAATTGATAGAGTCTTATGATTTTGTAGTTATAGATACTGCTCCTTTAATGTTAGTGACGGACACTTTGTTAACATCTGAATTTGCAGATGCAACTATTTATATTACTAGATCCGGTTACACAGATAAACCTTTGATTGAATATGCTAACTCGCAGATTGATTCTAAAAAAATTAAAAATGTCGCTTTTGTGCTTAATGACGTGAGTAAAAATCATTTTGGTTATGGTAATAAATATGGCTACGGCTATTCTGCAGAATTAAATTGGTGGCAAAAACTAAAAGAAAAATTCTAATTTTTTAAAAGAGGAAATTTTTCGAACATCTTCTTTTTAATAATAGTTAGTTGTGTGCTAGTAAATAGGTATTAATATAACTCAACTAATTTTTTTTACTGTTCGTTGATAATCTAGTTGAAACATAAATTTTGGAATATAAAAGCAAAGATTTAGTAAAAGGTTTTATCTGGAGCGGCGTGGATAAGTTGGGTATTGTTTTTCTAATGTTAGCTTTAGAACTTGTATTGGCAAGATTACTTTTACCCAAAGATTACGGGGTCATAGGTGTAGTGTTGGTTTTTATATCATTGGCAATTACATTTTCCGAGGGGGGATTTACAAATGCGCTTATACAGAATTTAGATCGAACGGAAGTAGATTATTCTACCGTCTTCTATTTTAATTTAGCAGCTTCAATTTTAATCGTTATTGTATTATATTTTTTAGCTCCATCAATAGAGCGTTTTTTTAGAATACCAGATCTAACTTTGATTTTGCGTGTTATCTCCTTAAGCATTATCCTAAATTCAATCGTGATGGTGCACAAGGTAAAACTGAGTATCAAGATGGATTTTAAAACACAAGCTAAATATTCTTTAGTTGCGGTACTATTATCAGGGGTTTTGGGAATTTATTTAGCTTACGAAGGTTACGGAGTTTGGGCCTTGGTTATGCAAAATATTTTCATGGCATTTTTTAACGCAGTATTTTTTTGGTTTGGGGTTAGATGGTTTCCCACTGCCGGATTCTCATTTATATCGCTAAAAAAATTATTCGCATTCGGATCTAACATTTTAGCATCAGCGCTTTTACAAGCTGCTTATTTTAATGCTTATCCAATAGTGATTGGAAGAGCTTTGTCAACTAGAGATTTGGGATTGTATTCTAAAACTAATCAATTTACACAAATGCCTGCTTCTGTTCTTACAACAATTGTACAACGTGTTTTATTCCCATTCTTTTCTTCACACCAGTCAAACAATGAAAAAATTGCAACTCTTAATGATTTGTTTACAAAATTAAGTTGTTTGCTTTTTTTTCCCCTATTTTTCATTTTAGCCATAGTAGCGCAGCCCTTGATTATTGTCTTATTTTCAGAAAAGTGGGCGGAAATGACGGATATTTTTATTATTTTTTGTATTGCGTATACCTTCTATCCAATAACTGTAAACAATATGATGATTTTTCAAATTAAAAATAAAACAGCATTATTTTTAAGGATAGAAATTTTTACCAAAATAATTGGTGTTACAATATTACTTTTAACTTATAAGCATGGACTAGTTGCATTAGCATATGGGATATTAGTCAATCAATTTTTGCAATTTTTAATTTCTTCTCTATTCATACAGAAATTGCTAGACAGGAAAAATATTGACCAAATTAAAGTTGTAATTTCATTTTATCTCTTCTCATTTTTACTTTTGTTTTTTTCCAAATACTACATGAACTTATTGCGGGATAATATTTTACTTAATCTTTTAATTGGTTTCGGAATTAGTCTAATTTTGTATTTAGTCTACTACCTGATTTTTTATAGAAAATTTGTAAATCAAATTATACTGTTAGTAAAAACCAGAAATCTGTAAATAAAAAATTAACATTTCACTAATTATTTTAGCAGCTAAATAATTGCTCCTACGTTTTTAAAAACTGTCTGTTCATGAAAATTATATTTATAATAAAAAACTTTATAGCCTTAGTGATTAGAAGTTTTAAACTTTTTAACTTTCAATTCAAATTTAGGGAGGCGAACAAACACAATGAAATTACGGCGAATAATATATTCCCTCTGAATTCGGTAAAAATAGGGAGATTATCTTATGGACCAATAAAGGTTCATAGTTGGAATTCAACAAACGAATTTTTATCAATCGGAAGCTTTTGCTCCATTGCCAGTGGAGTTAATTTTTTTTTAGGAGGCAATCATTATAAAGATAATCTAAGTACTTTTCCATTCAAACATTATTTTCATAATCAAGAAATAGAAGCTTTTAGTAATGGTCCAATAATATTAGAAGATGATGTTTGGGTTGGTAGTAATGTGAGTGTTCTTTCTGGAGTAACTATAGGCCAAGGGTGCATCGTAGCTGCAGGAAGTGTTGTTACCAAATCTTTCCCTCCATATTCTATAATTGGTGGCGTACCAGCAAAGATTATTCGACCTAGGTTCAAAAAAAATATTGTAGAAGTTTTAGAAAATGTAGATTTTTCTAAACTTAAGGATCAATTTATAATAGACAATCTGGATCATCTTTATAATTCAATTCAAGATATGCCCTTCGAAGATTTAAAAGCGCATCTACGTAGATTAAATTTGTAAACATGATTGTACATATAATCCTATTGATCTCTATAAAATAAACGTATAATAAAATTAAATTTTAGAATTTGGCATTACTAATCATAATATTTTTTTCTCACTTTTTTATTGGGCAAATTTTGGAAAGTACCAAGATCAAAGGAATAAACTATGCCTTTAATTTAATGTTGCTTTTTCTAGTTTTTTACTTCACATTAGGGATTACCGATTCTGCTGATTTACCTATGTATGAATTTGCTTACGGTAAACAAAGAAATGATTTTGATCCTATGTTTGTCTTTCTTAATTCTATAATGAAGACTAACGGGTTTACATTTTTAGAATTTTTTAAATTTCATTTAATTGTTTACACGTTAACTTACTTCTTTTTCATCACGCGCTATACCAAAAACTACTTCTATGTTTTCTTAGTTTTTATTGTGTTGTATTATGTTCCTTATGTTAATCAGATCAGATATTATATGGCCTTTCCTTTCTTTTTGCTGGCTCTGCATTATTTCTTAACGACGAGAAATTGGTTTCTTTTTATCCTCTTCACTTTTCTAGCCCTTATTACACATTCTGCAATTTTGATTTTATATCTGTTTATTCCGATGTTTTATTTCCTTAGTACAAAAAACTTTTTTCTCGTAACCTTTATTTCAGCCTTTGCATTTCTTGCGATTGTGTTATTACTTTTTCAGCTTGGTATTTTACAGCAGCTCGAACATTTTGGAGAATATTTTGGTAAAGGAAATACTGGATCACTTTCTGGTGGATTTTTTAATTCTTTACCTTATTTTGTTTATCTATCGTTTTTATGGTTTATTGATAAAAAATACAAAAAAAATAATTCTGACTATGCTTTAGACAGAAATTATAGATTCCTGAGTAAATTAAGTTTTTTCACTATTATATTCATTCCAGCATCATTCATTACACAGGTTTTAGGTCATCGATATGTATTTCCATTTCTGATTATTTGGATTATTTATTACATGTACATGATACGAAATCAATCTAAACAGCAAAAGCTCTTTTCATTTTTACTCTTTGCTTTGGTTCATATTGTAGCAGGTTTTTGCATTTACATTTTGCCAAATATTGTATTTGGAGAATCAAGTTTTGAGTATGAATTAGAAAAAAGCTTAAAATCTATCGAATATATCGATTTCATTTTTTAAAAATACTTCCGCATGGTTAAAATTTCAATAGTAGTAGTTACATATAATTCTCAAAAATTGATAGAAGATTGCATAAGCTCTGTTGGGGCCTATCTTGATATCGAACCTGGGGAATTAGAAATAATTATTGTTGATAATAGTTCTGGTGATGATGCGGTGGAAATAAGAAATTTGGTAAAAGATCATCCACTCAATAAAACTATAAAAATTATTTATTCGCAGAACACGATAAATTTGGGTTATGGACAGGGCAACAATGTGGGGATAAAGCTGAGCGGCGGTGAGATTGTTTGCATTATGAATCCTGATGTGCGTTTTGGTAGTGCAGTATTAAAAGACGTCATTAATAAATTTAATAATCAAAATTTAGCGCTATTATCATACAAGCAGATTGGAGGTTTTAACTACTCCTTTTATCAGAGACCCGAGTTTAAAAGTGTGTTTTCGAATATTATTACAAAGCTGGCAAATAAAATTGACAAGTTTTTTCCTGACTATTTTTTGCTTTCCGGCGCGTTTTTCTTTATAGATAAAAAAAAGTTTACCGATGTAGGTCTTTTCGATCAAAACATTTTTATGTACTATGAAGAAGCGGACGTAACAAAGCGACTATTAGAAAAAAAATACCAAATCGTTTATGACAATAGCAAAATATATTATCATTTAATAGGCGATAGAGAAGATTATTCCGAAAAAGCTTTTGGCAATGAATTAGAATCTTTGAAATACTATTTGAAGAAGCATAATTTCGATGATGAAAAAGTTGTTAAAAATTACCTAGGAGAATACAAAATTAAAAATTTCATTGCTAGTATTTTAAATGACAGTGACCGACAAGCTAAATTTAAAAAAGAGGTGACTCTTATAAAAACAATCTTTGGAATAAAATTTTAAAACTAGAGAAATTTTAAAATTGATTTTTGATAAAATGAAGAATAGTTTGATATTAAAGAAGTGGGATGCTTAGTTAATAATTTGCATCAAACACATGTTTTTATTAATACATCTAAAAAAGCTATTTTATCTGCGGTGATTTGCTATTAGCTTTCATATCAGCTTTACTTTTCAATTGTTTATTTTTAGCTTCGCCGAAATCGATAATATTGGAAGAAAAGTTATTAATCCTATCAAAATTAATTCTTGTTAAATCTATCGATTGATCTGTACCCATTGTCTTGTTTTGTACAATGCTATTATTCTCAGATTTCCCCTCTAATTTAATTACGTTCTGCCATTTCTTCTCCACGAATCCCAACGCGAAAAAATTAGAAGAGACTTCGTTGTCCGTTGCATTGCTCAACAAGATGTTATTAAATTGTTGCTCAAAATAATTATTCTGAATAAAGTTGTTCATGGACTTGTTTATGATTATTCCATTACCTCTTGAATACAAATTTTCTCCGCCAATTTCCGTATCTAGAAAATTAGTAATATTGTTTTCAATCATATTATTATTTATAAAATTTGCGTACGAATTATTGTTAATTAAAATTCCCGAACCGTTGTCTCTAATTTCATTATTATTTACATAGGTACTTGTGGAAGTGTTTTCTATTATAATTCCAATCCTATTATTTTTTATAAAATTATTTGTCATAAAATTATAATAGCTACCTGTAATATGTATTCCACTCCAAAGAAAACCATCAATAGTACAGTTTTCTATACGGTTTCTTAATCCAAGTATTTTAATCCCTATACTTTTAGGATTGTTTCGTTTGTTATCTTTCCATGCGAAAAAGTTTTTCCCAAAATCAGGTCCAGTAATAGTTAAATTCTTAATTGAATTGTATCCGTTATAAATATCTGAGTCATTTCGATTTTCCTCCAAAATAATCGCCTCCATATCTGATCTGGTAACATGGAGGATGGTTGAATTCGCGGACTCACCTTCAAGACTGATGTATTTATTCAAAATGATAGGCTGGGAAATTTCATATCTTCCCGCGGGAATCAGTAGAGTAACATGTTGTTTTTTACTACTGTATTTCTTTTTTAAATCTATAATTGCTGTATTGAAAACTTCACTATTTTTAACTGAACTGTAAGTGTCCAAATTTATTATTTGAGAATTAATAAATGATAGAATGGATAGAAATAATACAGATAATACATTTTTCATAATTGTTGATTTAGAATTAAATATAAGGAATAAAAATTAAAACAGTAACTTGCGATGTGAAAATTTTAGAGTAAAAACTTGTAACAATTCGACGGATAATGAGGTAAATAAATATTTTCACAGTGATAGACACTGTAAAAATTTATTTTCACAACTTTTTAAAAAATCGGTTTAAAATTTAGTATTGAATATACTTAATATGTTTTTTTTAGATTTTAATAGTTCAGTATCTAAATCCGGAATAAACCTTTATTTAAACTCTTAGATCAAAATAACTTAATAGAAAGGACGTAGTTTCTTTACATTCACATAACATTTTAAATATGACGCATGAACTACTTATTGATGCAATGTACATCAATAACAGCGGAGGAAAAATATTGTTGGATTACCTATTGCAAGAATTAGAAGCTTCAGGTAAGAAAGTTTTCTACCTACTAGATAAAAGAGTGGAAAATTCTGTTCCGTATTTAAAAGATTCAAAAAATGAAGTGCTTTTTTTAGAAGGTTCCCTTCTGAAACGCCATCAATTCTACTTAAAGTTTAAAAATCGCTTTACCTCAGTACTTTGTTTTGGAGATTTACCTCCGAATATTAGGTTGAATGCAAAAGTATATACGTATTTTCATCAGCAGCTTTATATAAAAGTTCCGAAGGATACTCCGATTTTCCATAAGTTCTTATTTTCTTTAAAAAGAACTGTTTTAAAGTTTCTTTTTAAAAATACAGACTTTTGGATATTGCAGACTGCTGTTATCAAGAACAATTTTCAAAATAAATTTAAGGTAGAAGATAAGCATATCATGATTTTGCCTTATTATCCTGAAATATTAAATGATGAAGTGGTAAAACGTGAAAAAAACGCCTTTGTTTATATAAGCAATGCACCACCTCATAAGAATCATAAAAGATTAATAAATGCTTTTTGTAACTATTATGATAAAAATAAGTGTGGAAAACTTATTGTTACAATAAATACAGAATTTGAGGAACTTTGTAAAATAATTGATGAAAAAAGGTATGCAAATTATCCGATAGAAAATATAGGTTTTGTTGATCGTAATTCATTGGGCGAGATATATCAATCATGTGAATTTTTAATATATCCTTCATTGGCCGAAAGTTTCGGATTGGGTATTGTAGAAGCTATTGAAAGTGGTTGCAAGGTTATCGGAGCTGATTTACCATACCTTTACGCTGTATGTAAGCCTAGTTTAATTTTTGACCCTTTAAATGAAAAGTCAATAGAAAACGCATTTAATGAAGCGACTCATAATGACATAGTATCTTCACATTCTCTCGTTAAAAATAATATCAAAGAATTATTAAATATTCTTTAATAAAGGGAATATCATTGAAAAAAATAGGATACAAAACAAATTGCGGAACAACCAATCTTAATTATCGATTTGAAAAAAAACTCTACTGCAGACAATGAAACAAGACCAGATATGCACGAAAACCGTAATGGACACTACGGATCCTACCATCATCTTTAATGAGCGAGGTGAAAGCGATCATTATACCAACTTTCAGCAGAATATACTTCCGGATTGGAATTTTGGCGAAGGTAAGCTTGATGAATTAATGAAAGTTGCTGGTAAAATTAAAAAACACCGAAAAGGAAAGGATTTTGACTGTATTATCGGTATAAGTGGGGGATTGGATAGTTCTTACGCGCTCTATGTTGCAAAAGAAATTATGGGTTTAAGGCCTTTGGCTTTTCATGTAGATGCTGGCTGGAACACTGATCATGCAGTTAAAAATATAGAAAGTATTGTGAAGAATCTGAATGTAGATTTATATACGGAGGTTATCAATTGGGAGGAAATGAAAGATTTGCAAGTTTCTTTTTTAAGATCCCAGATTCCAGATCAGGATTTACCGCAGGATATTGCTTTTTTCTCGTCACTTTACGCCTTTGCAAAAAAACATAAGATAGAATACGTTATTACCGGTGGTAATTATAGTACTGAGTGCTGCCGTGAACCTGAAGATTGGGGTGCTTATCCAGGTATTGATAAGAAACTAATTCTTGACATTCATAAGAAGTTTGGAAAAATAAAACTTAAAACATTTCCTATTATAGATATTGTTAAGTATAAAATATACTATAAATATGTTTTTGGTTTAAACGTATTTAAACCCTTAAATTATATAGTGTACGAAAAAGAAAGTGCCGAAAAATTATTGTCAGAAAAACTGGATTGGAAACCGTTTAAACATAAACATCACGAGTCCAGATTTACGCGGTTTTTTGAAGATTTTTGGTTGCCAAAGAAATTCGGTTTCGATCGCCGGAAAGCGCACTTTTCAAGTTTAATTATGACTAATCAGATGACCCGCGAAAATGCTTTAAAAAAAATCGCAGAAACTGAACTTTCTGCTGATTTCCACGACAAAGAATTTGGCTACATCGCAGATAAACTTGACTTGAATAGAGAGGAGCTTCAACTAATTTTTGATGGTGAAAATAGAACATTTCGCGATTATAGGAATAAGAAATGGTTCATTGATTTGGGTAGTAAGATATTAAGTAGGATAGGAGTAGAAAAAAGGCTTTTTAGATGATAACAATAATTGATTATGGTTTAGGAAATATAAATGCGATTATAAATGCCTACAAAACTTTCAATATAAATTGTAAAATTGCAAAGAATACTTTCGATCTAATAGGTGCAGAAAAATTAATTTTACCTGGAGTAGGACATTTTGATCATGCTATGATTCTCCTAAAAAATTCTGGGATGATACCAGCTTTAAATGACTTAGTCCTGAATAAAAAAATACCAATTCTAGGAATTTGTGTTGGGATGCAAATGATGGCATTAAATAGTGAAGAAGGAAACGAAAAGGGACTCAATTACATTGATGCATCAGTAAAAAAATTTGATATTACTAAAATTAGACATGATGCAAAAATTCCGCACATGGGCTGGAATGAAGTTTTCCATTTTGGAGTTTGTGCGTTATTTAATAATATAGATAAAGAGGCCTCTTTTTACTTTTTGCATAGTTATTACATATCTTGTAAATTCGCTACTAATATTCTATCGACCACGAATTATGAAGAAACCTTTACTTCTTCATTTGTCCATGGTAATATTTATGGGGTTCAGTTTCATCCAGAGAAAAGTCACCGTAATGGTGAGATTTTATTGTACAATTTTGCAAATATTTAAGTAATCGCCATAATGTTAAAACCAAGAATAATTCCCAGTCTTTTAATTCAAGATAACGGCTTGGTAAAAACAGTTAACTTTAAAAATCCGAAATATATAGGTGATCCTATTAATGCCGTTAAGATTTTTAATGAAATGCAGGTTGATGAATTAGTTATATTTGACATTGATAAAACTGTAAAAAATCTGGAGCCCAATTACAGTCTTATACAGCGTATTGCGAACCAATGTAGGATGCCACTTTGTTATGGCGGTGGAGTAAAAACTGCTGAACAGGCACAACGTATTTTTTCTTTAGGAGTCGAGAAAATCGCTATATCTTCAGCTGCACTAGCAAATCCTGAGTTAATTGTAGAAATTGCAAACAGGGTAGGAAGTCAAAGTTTGTCAATTGTATTGGATGTTAAGAAAAAAAATTTTGGAGGGTATGAAGTTTATATTCGTAATGGTTTGAGAGCGACTGGAGTAAATCCCTTCGATTTTATAAAAAAAGCGGCAAGTTTAGGAGCAGGCGAAATTATTATCAATTCCATAGACAAAGATGGAAAAATGCAAGGCTTTGATAAAGAATTGCTTAATAAATCCCGATCATGTTGTACACTTCCAATGACTTTTATAGGTGGTGCACGCAATTTAGAAGATATAAAAGAAATAATATCTTTGCAGAAAATAGTTGGAGTAGCTGCCGGAAGTTTATTTGTTTATAAAGGAAAATACAAAGCTGTGCTTATTAATTATCCTACAAAAGAAGAAAAAGAATATTTGTTCAAATAATATATATTATGAAAATTCAAAATAAAACGCTCTTAATTACAGGCGGAACAGGTTCGTTTGGTACAGCAGTGTTAAACCGGTTTTTACAAACTAACCACTTCAAAGAAATTCGAATTTTTTCACGTGATGAGAAAAAACAAGATGATATGAGAAATTATTATAAAAATAATAAAATCAAATATTATATTGGAGATGTAAGAGATTTTGCAAGTATTGAATATGCAACCAAAGGAGTTGATTATATTTTTCACGCTGCAGCGTTAAAACAAGTACCATCTTGTGAATTTTTTCCAATGGAAGCGGTGAAAACAAATGTAATTGGTACACAAAATGTGATACGTGCAGCCGCTGCAAATAAAGTGCAAAAAGTAATTTGTCTGTCTACAGATAAAGCAGCTTATCCTATCAATGCAATGGGTATTTCCAAAGCAATGATGGAAAAAGTAGCAGTTTCTGAAGCGAGAAATTTGACAGAGACAACAGTATGTCTTACTCGCTACGGTAATGTCATGGCTTCACGAGGTTCCGTAATACCACTTTTTCTAAATCAAATAAAAACCAATCAGCATATAACGATTACAGATTCTAATATGACAAGGTTTTTAATGTCATTGGATGAAGCTGTAGAATTGGTATTGTTTGCTTTTGAAAATGGAAATCCTGGCGATTTATTTGTAAATAAAGCTCCTGCTGCAACCATAGGAGACTTGGCTAAAGCGGTTCTCGAATTAAAAAATGCGAACAATGAAATTAAGATTATTGGAACGCGCCATGGTGAGAAGCTCTTCGAAACTCTTTGTACAAGGGAAGAAATGATTAAAGCTGAAGATATGGGAGATTTTTACCGCATTCCAGCTGATAACCGTGATTTAAATTATGCTAAGTATTTTTCGGAAGGAAATGAAATTCAACCCGAAATTGAAGATTATAATTCGCACAATACCCAAAGAGAAAATGTGGAAGGTATCAAAATTTTATTAAAAAAATTAGAGTTGTTTCAGGTTCAGACTAATTAAGAATAATAAGTACTACAGGTAGTAAAACAGAAAATAATGAAAAAACTTAAGGTTGCGACAGTTCTAGGAACTCGCCCCGAAATTATAAGACTAGCAGAGTGCATAAAACTATGTGATCAGTATTTTGACCATGTTTTAATACATACGGGTCAGAACTATGACTATGAATTAAATGAAATATTTTTTGAAGATCTGGACCTTAGAAAACCCGATGTTTTTCTAAATGTTGCAGGTTCTCATTTGGGAGAAACTATAGGTAATGTAATTTCGAAATCTTATGAAATTTTAGCGAAGGAAATGCCCGATGCCCTTTTAGTTTTAGGTGATACCAATAGTGTATTATGCACCATTGCCGCAAAGAGATTAAAAATACCAATTTTTCACATGGAAGCTGGGAATAGATGTTTTGATCAAAATGTTCCAGAAGAAATTAATCGTAAAATCTCTGATCATATTTCTGACATCAATTTAACGTACACGGAAAATAGTCGCAGATACCTACTAAGTGAAGGATTTCGGAAAGATCACGTATTCGTGACAGGATCTCCACTTTTCGAGGTGTTAGAAAAATACAAAACAAAGATTGAAACCTCTAACGTTATTTCTAGATTAGGTTTAGTACCTCAAAAATATTTAGTTGTTAGTGCACATCGAGAAGAAAATATCGATCTAAAAGATCATTTTGAGATACTTTCAGAATCACTAAATGCAGTAGCTGAAAAATATCAAATGCCTATAATTTTCTCCACACATCCTCGTACAAAAAACAGGATAGCAAGCAATAAAATTAAGTTTCATCCTTTAATTAGCAACGTTCCACCTTTGGGATTTTTTGATTATGTAAAACTTCAAAAACACGCTTATGTTGTGCTGTCAGATAGTGGAACAATTAGTGAAGAATCTGCAATGATGGGATTCCCAGCAGTAAGTATTCGCACAAGCACAGAGAGGCCAGAAGCAATAGATTGGGGAACAATCGTTTTAGGTGGAATTTCAACTGAAAGTATGATTAATTCTATAGAAATTGCAAAAGGCTTATCCTTGGATGAAAAGAGCCAATTGCCTGTCGAATACACCATTAATAACACTTCGGCAAGAGTAATTAGAGCAATTCAAAGCTACACACCAATTGTTAATAAAGTGATTTGGGACAAATAATGAAGAAAATATTAGTTATAGGTATTAAGGGAATGGCAGGTCATGTCATCTTTAATAAATTAAAAAGCACGGAAAAATACGATGTCTTTGGTTTAGCAAGAAATATTATCCAATCGGATAATACTTTTAATCTTGATGTTGCTAAAACAGACGAATTACAATCCATAATTACTGCAAACAATTTTGATGTGATTGTTAATGCGATAGGTATTTTAAATAAAGATGCTGAAGATCATCCGGAGAAAGCCGTATGGTTTAACAGTTATTTTCCGCATTTTCTCGAAAGTTTGACGAAACACAAAAAAACTAAAATCATTCACATCAGTACGGATTGTGTATTTAATGGAAAAAAGGGAGCTTACACAGAAAATGATATTAAAGATGGTATTGGATTTTATGCGCAGTCTAAAGCATTAGGAGAAATTGATAATCAAAAAGATTTAACAATTAGAACGTCTATCATTGGTCCTGAACTGAATAAAAATGGAATAGGTTTATTTCATTGGTTCATGTCTGTGCCCCAAAATCTTGCAATCTCCGGATATTCTGAAGCATTTTGGTCAGGTATAACCACTGTTGAGCTTGCAAATGTTATACAATATATCTTAGACAATGAAATATCGGGTTTAGTTCAAGTTGCACCTCAAGTAAAAATCGACAAATATTCTTTATTAAATTTATTTAATAAAATATTTCGCGATAATGAAATTGCAATTCAACCGAATGATCAATATAAGGTGGATAAAAGTTTGGTTAGCATCAGAAAAGATTTTGATTATAGAGTTCCTGATTATTCTGAAATGCTTAATGAAATGAGAGTTTATATTGAAAAGCAAAATATATATTCTTATTAATGAAAATTCTTATAATTTCTCAATACTTTTTCCCTGAAAGTTTTAAAATAAATGATATCGCTCTTGGTTTACAAGAAAAAGGGCATCATATAAGTATTCTTACCGGAATTCCAAATTATCCTGCGGGAGAATTTTATGAAGGTTATTCATCCAAAAGCATAGACGAAATGTGGAATGGAATGAAAATTTACCGATGCAAACTATATCCGAGAAAAAAAGGCGGGGTAAATTTATTTCTGAATTATTTTTCATTTGTATTTTTCGGATGGTTGAAAGTGAGAAAAATTGAAGAAGATTTTGATCGTATTTTGGTCTATGAACCTTCTCCTGTAACAGTAGGGCTTCCTGCTATTATCGCCTCAAAAAAATTTAAGGCTCCTTTCTATTTTTGGGTGCAAGACTTATGGCCAGAAAGCTTGACAGCCGCTGGAAATATAAATAATCCAGTGATTTTAAAATTCTTTAACCAAATCACCAAATTTATTTATAGCAAGGCGGAAAAAGTTTTAGTGCAATCTAATGGTTTTAGAAACTATATTTTCGAACAGGGAGTTCCACATGATAAAATTATATTTTATCCAAATACAACAGAAAATTTTTACAAACCAACTGTTCGAAAATCTGAAATTTTAGACAAAATTCCGCAAGGGTTTATAATAACATTTGCCGGAAATTTTGGAGAAGCTCAGAGCTTAAATACTCTGCTTGAGGCTGCCAGGATTATTAAAGAATCTAATTTAACTGATATAAAATGGGTGTTTCTTGGAGATGGTAGACAAAAAGATAAGATCGAGAAATTTATCTGTGATAATCATTTAGAAGAAACTGTTTATCTACTTGGCTCCTTTCCTGCTGTAGTAATGCCTGATTATTTTGCATGTTCAGACGTTTTAGTAGCTTCTCTTAAAAAAGACAAGATTTTCGCTTTGACGATTCCTTCAAAAATTCAATCTTATCTCGCCTGTAAAAAACCAATTCTAGTATCTATGGATGGAGAAGGTGCAAGTATTATAAATGTATCTGGAGCAGGATTTTCATCTGCCGCAGAGAATGCGGAAGATTTAGCAGAAAATGTAAGAAAAATATACAATTTATCAAAAGAAGATCGGCTACTAATGGGAGAAAAAGCCCTAAACTATTTTCAATCAGAATTTGAGAGAGAAACTTTGCTGAATAATTTAATACAAATTATGAAATAAAATCTTGTAAATATATATTGATAAGTGGCAAACGTGATGAGTGCAACAATCATTTCTATTTAATTTGCAGATATTTCATTAATAAGAAAATTTCTATGAAAACTATAATTACAGGAATATCTGGTTTTGTCGGTCAGAATTTATCAAAATATTTGATAGCTCATGGAAACGTGGTTGAAGGCTTATCATTGCGAAAGAATGATTGGAAGTTGAAGACCTCTGCTGATGTAATTATTCATCTTGCAGGCAAAGCTCATGACACCAGTAATTCTGCTGATCCGCAATCATATTTCACCGTAAATAGAGATCTAACAATCAAATTGTTCCAACAATTTTTAACATCAGAAATTAAGGATTTTATTTATTTCAGTTCTGTGAAAGCGGTTGCAGATACGGTGGAGGTTTTATTGGATGAAAATGTACATCCCAATCCACTTACACCGTACGGAAAATCAAAATTAGAAGCGGAGGAATTTTTATTAAAGCAAACCTTACCTGCTGGAAAAAGACTCTTCATCATTCGCCCTTGTATGATTCATGGTCCGGGGAATAAAGGAAACTTGAATTTATTATACCAAGTGGTGAATAAGGGAATTCCTTGGCCCTTAGGATCTTTTAGCAATGAGCGATCATTTCTTAGCATTGATAATCTTAATTTCTTAATTTTAAAAATGCTCACTTCAAAAGACATTTCATCAGGTATTTATAATTTTGCAGATGATGACAAACTATCGACTAATGATTTAATAGAAATTATTGCAAAAGTCTCCGGCAATAAATCTAAAATTTGGAAGATTAATAGTGGTTTAATTTCAGGTTTTGCCAGAGCAGGAGATTTTTTAAAATTACCTTTGAATTCTGAACGTTTAAAAAAACTGACAGAAAGCTACGTCGTTTCTAATACTAAAATTAAAATGGCTTTAGGAATTGATCAACTTCCAGTTTCAGCTCAGGAAGGGTTAATAAAAACCATAAAAAGTTTTAAAAACTAATGGAGTATTTTATCATTACCATCGCTTTATTTGTCGTGATGCTGGTTTATTTCAAAATAGCCAACAAGTATAATATCATTGATAAACCAAATCATAGAAGTGCACACACGGAAATTACATTGCGCGGTGGTGGTATTATTTTCCCCATTGCATTTTTGTTTTTCATTACCTATGAAGTTTTATTTAAAGATTATGAATTTTTTTTAGACAATATGGTAGAGCCAAACTTTTGGATTTTCGGTGCAGGCTTATTGTTGATTTGTATTATCAGTTTTGTAGATGATATGATTGATTTATCAAGCAAGGTTCGATTAGTATTTCATTTCATTTCCGTGACTTTGTTGCTTTATTTTTTGAATGCATTTCAATTACTGCCGTGGTGGGCAATTCCAATATGTTATATTTTAATTATCGGTATTCTTAATGCCTATAATTTTATGGATGGAATAAATGGAATGTCCGGCATTTACAGTTTAGTCGTGTTCGGCGCATTATTTTATATTAATCAGAACGTAACTAATTTTGTGAATGCAAACTTCATCATCTATCCTATAATTGGATGTTTTGTTTTTCTATTTTTTAATTTTCGCAAGAAAGCGAAATGTTTTCTAGGAGATATAGGAAGTCTGGGGATTGCGTTTTGGATTATTGCTTTGGTTGCATTGCTTATTATCAAAACTGAACAATATAAGTGGATACTCTTATTATCTGTATATGGAGTAGAGACCATTTTCACAATTCTTGAGCGATTAAAATTAAAAGAAAATATCTTTGATGCACACCGCCGTCATTTATATCAGCTTTTTGCGAATGAGAAAAGAATTTCTCATCTCGTCGTCAGTTCAGTTTATGCTGGTCTTCAACTTTTCATTAACTTAATCGTGATTTTAGTCAATTGGCCTGATTGGATGAATTTTTTAGTAATTTTACTGCCGTTTGTAATTCTATATTTAGTAGTAAAATTGAGAATTAAAAAACAGATCGCAGATATCAATTAAAATGATTATAAAAGAAATAGAATCTGCGTGATAATGTAAATGGCGGTTCGAACTTTCTTTACAGAAATATAAATCTATCATCTTAAAATACAAACCTTATGCAAAAAAAAATTAAACATAATTAATTTGTAGATTACATCAGACTTCTTAATGGAAAAAAAAGTAAAAATAGCAATATTAGGCTACGGGCATATCGGTAAAAAGCATGCAGAGATGGTGGCTCAAAATCAAGACTATGAATTGGTTGCTCTAATCGATCCAAAGTTCTCAATGGAGGTATTAATCAATAAAAATCCAGTTTTCCATTTCCAACAATTAGAAGATTTCCTTAAAAGTAATATTAGTGCCGATATTGTGGCAGTGTGCACGCCTAATGGATTACATTTCAACCAAGCAAAAATTCTTATTAATGCTGGAATTAATGTGATTGTTGAAAAACCCATTGCTCTTAAATCTGATGAGGCGATAGAGTTAGAACAATTAGCGCTTGAAAAGGAGTTGCATATTTTTCCAGTGATGCAAAATAGGTTCTCTCCACCAGCAATATGGTTAAAAAGTCTTATGGAATCGAAAGTTTTGGGGAATATATTTATCGTGCAGATTTCCTGTTTCTGGAATCGAAATGATCAATATTATACCAAAGAATCCTGGCGAGGAACAAAGGATTTAGATGGAGGAACACTTTTCACTCAATTTTCGCATTATTTAGACATTATGTACTGGCTGTTTGGAGAAATCACGAATATCAAGTCAAAGTTTGCTGACTTTAACCATGCCGATCTCACAGAGTTTGAAGACAGTGGTATTATTACTTTTGATTTTGATTCCGGAGGAATGGGAAGCTTCACTTTCTCTACGTCTGTGTGGAATGAAAATTTAGAAAGTTCACTGACCATTATTGCAGAAAATGGTTCTATAAAAGTAGGTGGGCAATACATGAATCACGTAGAAAAATGTATTATTAAAGATTATATTTCACCTCAGTTGCCTGAAACTAATCTCGCGAATGATTATGGTTCGTTTAAAGGATCCGCACAAAATCATCAATACCTCTATCAAAACATAATTGATTTTCTACGGGATGGAAAAAAAGTACACACCACTACAGACAACAGCGCACACGTACTGAGAATTATAGAAAATATATACGCTCAAAAAAACTAAAATAAGATTTTCATGAAAATTAAAGAAACCCCTTTGAAAGACTGTTATATTATCGAACCTACAATATTTGAGGATGACCGTGGTTATTTTTATGAAAAATTCAACGAGCAGAAATTTGAAGATTTAACTGGATTAAATGGTCATTTTGTTCAAGATAATATTTCTAAATCTTCCTACGGAGTTTTACGCGGCATTCATTTGCAAAAAGGAGAACATGCTCAAGCAAAATTGGTTTCCTGCTTGGAAGGGAAAGTTTGGGACGTTGCTGTAGATTTAAGAAAAGATTCGCCTACTTTCGGTCAGTGGTTTGGAATTGAATTAAGTCCAGAGAATAAATTGCAATTGTATGTTCCGAGAGGTTTCGGACATGGTTTCTCTGTTTTGAGTGAGACGGCAATTTTCTCCTATAAATGTGATAACTATTACAATAAAGATTCGGAAGGAAGTGTAATTTGGAATGATAAAGATCTTACTATAGATTGGAAACTTCCAGCAGATGTGATTCAGCTTTCGGAAAAAGATGTTCAACTTCCCTCTTTTAAGGAACAAAATTTTTAAAAATTAGCAATGAAAAATATTATCATCACTGGTGGTGCCGGATTTATTGGTTCCCACGTTGTTCGGGAATTTGTGGAGAACAATCCACATTCAAAAATTATTAATCTGGATGCTTTAACCTATGCCGGAAATCTGGAAAATTTAAAGGATATCGAAAACGAACCCAACTACGTTTTCGAGAAAGCAGACATTACAAAGCCCGAAGAATTACGTCCGATTTTTGAAAAATATAAACCTGATGCAATTGTCCACTTAGCCGCAGAAAGTCATGTAGATAGAAGTATTGTAGATCCAAGTGCTTTCATCAACACGAACGTAAACGGAACTGCAAATTTATTGAATTTAGCGAGAGAATTCTGGACTCTGAACCCAGATCATCAACATGGAAATTTCCCAGGCAACAAAAGAGACTTCTTATTTTATCACGTTTCTACGGATGAGGTTTATGGAAGTTTAGGCGAAACGGGTTTCTTTTTAGAAGATACAGCTTATGATCCGAAATCACCGTATTCTGCAAGTAAAGCGGCTTCTGATCATTTGGTTCGTGCTTACGGAAATACCTATGGAATGCCTTTTATCATTAGCAATTGTTCCAATAATTATGGTCCAAATCATTTCCCGGAAAAATTAATTCCGCTTTGTATTTCTAATATTTTAAATGGAAAACCGCTTCCAATTTATGGAGATGGAAAATATACAAGAGACTGGCTTTACGTGGTAGATCACGCAAAAGCGATTCATCAAATATTTAATGAGGCTAAAACTGGCGAAACCTACAATATCGGAGGTTGGAATGAGTGGAAAAATATTGATTTGGTAAAAGAATTGATCAAGCAAATGGATGCTAAATTAGGCAATCCTGCAGGTCATTCAGAAAAATTAATAACCTATGTAAAAGATCGTCCCGGTCACGATTTACGTTACGCGATCGATGCTACAAAATTGAATAAAGAACTCGGTTGGAAACCATCTGTAACTTTTGAAGAAGGTTTAGGAAAAACAATTGACTGGTTTTTGGAGAATAAAGAATGGCTGGATCATGTAACAAGTGGCGATTATCAAAAATATTATACTAAACAATATAATTAGTATTTGAGTTTTTGAATCATTGAGTATTTGAGTTTAAAATGTGAAAATTTTAATTATGGCTTTTGTAAAATTTCATAAAGATTTAATTGTTTATCAGAAAGCATTTTCTGCAGCAATGGACATTTATGTGATTTCTAAAAAGTTTCCCTCTGAAGAAAGATACTCCTTAACTAATCAAATAAGAAGATCTTCTCGTTCTGTAAATGCAAATATCACCGAAGCGTGGAGGAAAAGAAGATATGAAAAATCTTTTATTGGTAAATTAAACGATGCAGATGGTGAAGCCGCCGAAACTCAATATTGGTTAGATTTTGCATTTGCTTGCGAATATATAGATGAAAAAACGTAATCAGATTTATACAAAGCATATGATGAAATTCTTGGAATGATAGTGTCAATGACTATCAATTCTGAAAAGTGGACATTTTCTGAACAAAAAAAATAACTTCAGAAATAATATTTCAAATACTCAAATACTCAAATACTCAAATACTCAAATACTCAATATGAAAGGAATAATACTCGCCGGAGGTTCCGGTACCAGACTTTATCCACTAACAATCGCGGTAAGCAAGCAATTGATGCCTGTTTACGATAAACCCATGATTTATTACCCGCTTTCTACGCTACTTTTAGCAGGGATTAAAGAGATATTAATAATTTCAACACCACATGATATAGGCGGTTTCGAAAAATTATTGGGAGATGGATCGTCTATCGGTTGCAAGATCTCCTACAAAATACAGCCAAGTCCAGATGGTTTAGCGCAAGCTTTTATTTTGGGCGAAGAATTTATCGGCGATGATTCTGTGGCTTTGGTTTTGGGCGACAATATTTTCTACGGAGCAGGTTTGCCAGAATTATTAGCCAGTAAAACCAATGTGAAAGGTGGTTGCGTTTTCGCCTACCAAGTTTCTGATCCAGAAAGATATGGCGTAGTGGAATTTGATGAAAACAACAAAGCCATTTCCATTGAAGAAAAACCTGACGAACCAAAATCCAATTTTGCCGTTCCAGGATTGTATTTCTATGATAATTCCGTAGTAGAATTTGCTAAAAATCTCAAACCTTCACCACGTGGTGAATTGGAAATTACCGATATCAACAAAATTTACCTTGAGAATGGAAATCTGGAAGTTGGCGTAATGTCTCGTGGAACAGCTTGGTTAGACACGGGAACTTTTGATTCACTGCATGAAGCTTCCGAATTTGTAAAAGTTTTGGAAAAAAGACAAGGTTTTAAAATTTCTTGTATTGAAGAAATCGCCTATAAGAAAGGATTTATCAACAAAGAGGAGCTTTTAAAATCCGCTGAAAAATACGGAAAAAGTGGGTACGGTGATTATCTAAAAAACTTGATCTAAGGGAAGTTATTTTCTGCGCAATAACTTTTCAAAATTCATGAATAGGATGAAATGAAGGGGTCTAGTAAAGACCGATTACTCGCATAAAATTAAAAATCTCAAATTTATTTGAGATTTTTTCTATATTTACCTAATGGCTGAACTATTTATCATTGGAATTTGTCTGGTTTTACTCATTGCCTATATCTTTGATATTACCACAAAATTCACAAAAATTCCTTCTGTTATATTTTTACTCGCAGCTGGATGGCTTTTAAGACAGGCAAGTAAATTTTTCGGTTCTGGTATTCCCGATTTTACTGTAATCTTACCGATTCTAGGAACCGTAGGATTGATATTAATCGTTTTAGAAGGTTCTTTGGAGTTAGAATTAAACAATTCCAAAAAGGTGATGATTAAAAAATCAATGTTTGTTGCATTGATTCCAGTAATCCTGATCGCGGTGGGTTTTGCCATTTTCCTTCAATGGGAATGGGATGTTCCCTTTAAACAGGGATTGATTAACATGATCCCATTTGCCATTATTAGTAGTTCTATAGCAATTCCGAGTGCAGTTAATTTAGCGACTTCTAAGCGCCAGTTTATTACGTATGAAAGTAGTTTGTCCGATATCATTGGAGTAGTATTTTTTAATTTTGCTACTTTCGGAACAGCCATTACACTAAGTGGAGGTTTTCATTTTGTCGGACAATTTTTTCTTATGCTCATCATTTCCATTGTTGCATCCTTGGTTTTAGCGTTTCTTTTGGCAAAAATTGATCATCATATCAAGTATGGTCCTATTATCATTCTCAACATTTTAATCTATGAAATCTCCAAAATTTATCACCTTCCAGCTTTAATCTTTATCCTCTTTTTCGGATTGGTTTTGGGTAATATCGATGAGTTGAAGAATGTTAAACTGCTTCGGAATTTTCAGTTTACCAAATTGAATAAAGAAGTGAAGCATTTTAAAGACGTAGTGGTAGAAGCAACTTTCGTTGTAAGATCATTATTTTTTATTGTTTTTGGATTTGTTTTAAAAACAGAAGACATCATCAATCAAGATTCTTTAGTGTGGTCAATTTCCATTGTTATATCAATATTTGCTATCCGATTTATTGTTTTGAAACTGGCCAAAATAGAGAATCAACCATTACTCTATATTGCGCCGAGAGGATTAATTACCATTCTCCTCTTCCTCAGCATTACACCAGTAGAGAGAATCCCGCTTTTAAATGAATCTGTAGTGGTGCAGGTTATTTTACTTACAACAATCATCATGATGATCGGATTAATTTTTGAAAAAAACGTCGAAGAAGTTCGTGGAAACGCCGACGAGCCAATCCCAAAGAAAATTTTATCTGATTAATTTTCTCCTTTAATATCGCTATCTTTGCGCCCACAAAAATTTTATAATGCGTACGAAATCAGTCGGTAAAAAGAAAATCAACATCGTAACCCTGGGTTGTTCCAAAAATGTTTATGATTCTGAAGTCTTAATGGGCCAGCTAAAAGCCAATGGAAAAGATGTGGTACATGAAGACCGTGGAGATATTGTTGTTATCAATACCTGTGGTTTTATCGATAATGCCAAAGAAGAATCCATCAACACCATCTTAGAATTTGTAGAAGCGAAGAATAGAGGGGAAGTTGAAAAAGTTTTCGTAACGGGTTGTCTTTCTGAAAGATATATGCCAGATTTAAAACGTGAAATTCCTGATGTTGATCAATATTTTGGAACGCGTGACTTACCTATTTTATTAAAGCATTTAGGTGCAGATTATAAGCATGAGTTGGTAGGAGAAAGAATGACTACCACTCCAAAACATTACGCCTATTTAAAGATTGCGGAAGGTTGTGATCGTCCTTGTTCATTTTGTGCAATCCCTTTGATGAGAGGAAAAAATATTTCCACGCCTATTGAAAATTTAATCATCGAAGCTGAGAAATTAGCGAAAAAGGGAGTGAAAGAATTAATTTTAATTGCTCAAGATTTAACGTATTACGGTTTAGATTTATATAAGAAGCGCGCTTTAGGAGATTTGTTATTAAGATTGGTGAAGGTAGAAGGAATTGAGTGGATTCGTTTGCATTACGCTTTTCCCACAGGTTTTCCAGAAGATGTTTTAGATATCATTAGAGATGAACCGAAAGTCTGTAATTATATCGACATTCCTTTACAACACATCAATTCTGATTTGTTGAAAGCGATGAAGCGTGGAACAAATCACGAAAAAACCGATGCACTCTTAAATAAATTTCGGGAAAAAGTTCCCAATATGGCTATTCGTACAACCCTAATTGTAGGATTCCCAGGGGAAACGGAAGAGAAATTTCAAGAGATGAAAGATTGGGTTCGTGAACAAAAATTTGATCGTTTAGGATGTTTCACTTATTCTCATGAAGAAAATACTACTGCTTATGCATTAGAAGATGATGTGCCACAGGAAGTAAAAGAAGCCCGCGTGGAAGAAATCATGGAATTGCAATCTCAAATCTCTTGGGAAAAGAACCAAGCGAAGATTGGCCAGACTTTCCGATGCATCTTTGATCGTAAAGAGGGCAACTACTTCGTAGGTAGAACAGAATTTGATTCCCCAGATGTAGACAATACCGTTTTAGTTCCTGCGGAAAATACGTATTTGTCGATTGGCGAATTTGCTGATATTAGAATAACCTCCGCAGAAGAATTTGATTTGTACGGTGAACTGGTTTAGCGATTAATCAATGATCAGTGAAAAAATTGATAATTACTTAAAAGATAAAGAGAAAAGCTTCCAATTTACTAGGAAGCTTTTTTATTGCCCTTAGTGTTGCTTATCAGGGGATTTATAGTGGAAAATAACAGTTATTATGCAATGGTTAGTTAATAATATTAACAATTGACGTATGATTTTAACATAAATTAACAACCTTTGTCAAAGCCTATGAAAAGTGAATATGCGAACGTTGTTAACAAAAAATTAACTTTTCGTTAACGGAGTTTAACCCTTCGGATGTTGCGGGTGAAGAATTCGGAATAAATTTGCAAAGTCAAAACCAATAAAATAATTCAAAATGATGAAAAGAGGATTACTCCTAATCATAATGATGATTTCAACACTTAGCATTTATTCTTTTAGCAAGTATAATGCCGACAATGTCAGAACAAGTATTGCATCATTCTACCACGACAAGTTTAACGGTAGAACCACAGCCAGCGGAGATATATTTTCTAACAAGAAAATGACTGCAGCAAATAGAACACTTCCTTTCGGTACAATGCTGAAAGTAACCAATTTAAGAACAGGAAAAACCGTAATAGTAGAAGTTAATGACCGCGGTCCTTTTCATTCTTCCAGAGCGCTGGATCTTTCTAAAGCGGCATTTGATGCCATCGGAAATACCTCTCGCGGTACGATGCCAGTTGAATATGAAATTCTTGATTAACAAATCACGTTGATAAACTAAAAGCCGATTCTTTGGAGTCGGCTTTTTTATTTGGACAAAAATTTAATGTTATTGTTTATTTTTTGATGGATGTTCAGTCCATTAAAGGTTACATCGTAAAGAAAATAGTTAAGAAAATTCCACCAAAACCGGACAATGATCCGAATGGAAAACTTCTTTTAGAATGACCGCTCTGGATAATTTATTTTCTAATGTCCTGGAAACAAAATTATAATCCAATCTCCATCCTTTATTATTGGCTCTTGCATTTTGGCGGTAACTCCACCATGAATAATGATCAGGTTGCGAATTAAAATGTCTAAAACTGTCTATCATTTCGCATTCCTCCATAAATTTGGTCATCCATTCTCTTTCCATCGGTAGAAAGCCAGAGGTGGTGGCTAAACCTTTCGGATTATGAATATCTATGGCTTCATGACAAATATTAAAGTCGCCGCAAATGATCAGGTTTGGAATCGTTTTCTTTAATTCTTTAATGTAATCCAAAAAGTCAAAACAAAACTTCATTTTAAAATCAAGTCTTTCAATGTTGGAAGCAGAGGGAACATAAACAGAAATTACGGAAAATTCCTCGAAATCTGCACGCATTATTCGTCCTTCCGAATCATAATGTTCAATTCCACACCCATATTCTACATGCTTTGGTTCCAGTTTAGATGCGATTCCGACTCCAGAATACCCTTTTTTTTGGGCAGAATGCCAATAACTGTGGTATCCAATTTCTTGTAAACTCTTAATATCGATTTGATCCGTTCCTGCCTTGCTTTCTTGGATGCAAATGACATCAGGATTAGCAACTTTCATCCAGCCTAAAAAATCCTTGCCAAAAGCAGCTCGAATTCCGTTCACATTATAAGAGATAATTTTCATAAAATACATTGTTTTCAAAAATACGATTCTCAATTGCGTTTTGCAATAATTTGAAGAAACATCAACCAATAAAAAAGCGGAAAAAATCTTTGATTTTTTCCGCCCTTAGAACCCATAGTAAATAAACTATGAAAAAAACTATTTGGGCTCTAAAACACAAATAGGAATAATCACTTCCTCTAAAGAAATCCCACCATGTTGATATGTTTCCTTATAATAATTCACAAAGTGATTGTAATTTTTTGGGTACGCTAAAAAGAAATTATTCTTCGCGAAAATATATTTTGAGCTTAAATTTCCTTTGGGTAAAAATAATTTTTCAGGATTATCAATCGCCCAAACATCGCCTTTTTCGTACGTTAAACTTCTTCCGGTCTTGTACCGAATATTAGTGGAAGTTTCTCTGTCACCCACAACTTTACTAGGTTTTTTCACGTAAATAGTTCCGTGATCCGTTGTTAAAACCAGCTTGAAACCGTTATCTGCCGCTTGCTTGATAATCTTGAGCAAAGAGGAATTTTCAAACCAATTGTAGGTAAGCGATCTAAAAGTTTTGTCATCTCTAATCAATTGATTTACAATAACATTATCTGTTTTAGCGTGAGATAAAATATCGATAAAATTATAAACGATGACCAATAAATCATTGTTTTTATGCTGATTAAAGTCTTCTAAAATCTTCTTCTCGAAATCTGAGTTCAAAATCTTCAAGTATTTCATAGACTTACCGGAAAGTCCCAAACGCTTCATTTGATCTTCTAAAAAATCTCTTTCATGCTCATTTTTATTGCCTTCCTCATTATCATTGATCCATTGATTCGGGAAACGTTTCTCTATCTCAGAAGGCATTAAGCCTGCAAAAAAAGAATTTCTCGCATATTGCGTTGCCGTCGGAAGAATACTGAAGTAATAATCTTCGGACGTCTTGGTGTAAAACTTGGTGAAGAGTGGTTCAATAACTTTCCACTGATCATAACGCAGATTGTCAATCATCAAAAGGAGTACTTTCTCTTTTTCAACTTCTGGCTTCACTTTATCCTTAAATAAGGTATGGCTCATCATTGGTTTATCCGAAGAATTTAACCAATCTTCATAATTATTTTCGATGAATTTTGAAAACTGAATATTGGCTTCCTCTTTCTGAGACTGCAATAGATCTGAAAATTCATTATCAAATACTTTATCAAACTTGATTTCCCAATTCAGAATTTTTTTATAGTATTCAGCCCATTCTTGGTACGTTCGCAAGTAGGAAAGTTCCATAGAAAGATTCCGGAATTCTTGTTGGTATTCTAGAATCGTTTTTTGTTCTACCAAAGTGTCTTCTTGCAAGTTTTTCTTTAAAGAAAGTAAGACTTGATGCGGGTTTACGGGCTTTAAAATATAATCTGCAATCTGGGAACCGATGGCTTGCTCCATAATTTGCTCTTCTTCATTCTTCGTAACCATTACAATTTTAATGGCAGAATCTATATTTTTAATCATCGGAATTGCTTCTAATCCGCTAATTCCGGGCATATTTTCATCTAAAAGAGCCAATTGAAAATTTTCTTTTTCAATCATTTCCAAAGCTTCATTCACATTATTTACGGGAGAAACGTGATAACCCTTTTTTTCTAAAAATACGATATGAGGTTTTAATAAGTCTACTTCATCATCAATCCAAATTAATTTTGACATATAAAAAATTAGGTAATTATGCTTGAGGTTCAAGGTATTTGAACCGTTATTGAAGTCCCAAAAATACAGCGAAATATTCCTAAGTTTAATGTAACACACGTTAAAGTTGCGTTAAATTTCAAAGCAGTTTTCGTCCTAATAAATAGGTAATCAACACCTTTTACGAAGAGAAAACCTTAAATTTGTCTCTTCTTAAAATTAAAGTTTCAGAAAAAATCAAATCGAAGATAATGACCAATAAATTAAAAATTATCAATGATCCAGTTCATGGGTTTATAAAAATTCCGCACGAGATTTTATTTGATGTCATAGAGCATCCTTATTTTCAAAGATTGCGCAGGATTTCTCAAACAGGTTTGTTGAATTTAATTTTTCCGGGTGCTACTCATACCAGATTTCACCATGCTTTAGGTGCCATGCATTTAATGTTTACCGCCTTGGAAACTTTAAAATTAAAAGGAGTTTCCATCTCTAAGGAAGAGGAAAAATCCGCGATGTTAGCAATTCTAATGCACGATATTGGTCATGGTCCCTTTTCTCACGCTTTAGAAAAAATGCTGATGGATGATTGGCATCATGAAAAACTCTCCATTTTATTAATGAATAAAATGAATGAAACTTTTCAAGGTCAGCTTTCATTGGCGATAGAAATGTTTCAAGGGAAATACCAAAGAAAATTTTTCAATCAGCTTATTTCATCTCAATTAGATGTAGATCGGTTGGATTATTTGAAACGGGATAGTTTTTATACGGGCGTTTCTGAAGGAAATGTCAATACACAGCGGATTATTTCAATGATGAATGTTTGCGAAGATGAATTGGTCATTGACTCCAAAGGAATTTATTCTATCGAAAATTTTCTTACCGCCAGAATGTTTATGTATTGGCAAGTGTATTATCATAAAACTTCGGCTTTAGCAGAGCATTTGCTTGTCAAAATTTTGGATCGAGCGAAGGTTTTGATTTCTCAAGGTCAAGATTTGCCCTGTTCAGAGAATCTTCATTATTTTCTGCACAAAAATCAATTTGCGGATCCTACGGAAGAAGATGTGCAGCGTTTTACGGAACTTGATGATAATGACGTCATTCAAGCCATGAAATTTTGGACAAAAAGTGAGGACATTATTCTCTCTTACTTGTGCAAAGCCGTGATTGAAAGAAATTTTCCGAAGAGCATCATTTCATCCGAACCCTTTTCAGCAGACTTTATAAAAGATAAAGTAGAAAAAACGAATTTATTCTTTAATATTACCAATGGCGAAGAACTAGTAGACGAAATTTCACGCAGTTTACTTCCTTATAATAGTACCTACCAACCCATAGAATTGCTAGAAAAAAACGGAAAAACCATTACCTTAGAAAAGGCGGAAAATCAAATTTTATCCAATAGCATCAATGAGCTGAATACCAAGTATATCTTAAGCTTCCCCCGAGAAATCTAGAATTTTATTTTTAGTTTAAAGAATTCCATATATTTTCATATTTTCCTATATTTGCAGGATATGGAATTTACAGCAGGGCAGATTGCAGGTTTTATCAAAGGTAAAATTATTGGTGATGAGAATACCGTAATAAACGGAGTATCGCCGATTGAGAGTGGAGAAAAAGGTCATCTTTCTTTTGTTGCGCAGGAGCGGTTTGTAAATTTCATTGCAGATTCTAAATGTTCTGTTCTTATTATATCCGAAAAATTACTCCCAGATATTTACTATCCGCAAACAATGATTGTGGTAGAAGATGCTTATCTTTCTTTTCAGGTTTTAATGAATCTGTATAAGGAAATGCAGGGCAGAAAATCTGGCATTGAAGATGGAGCGGTTTTTCATGAAACTTCTGTAGTAGGAGAAAACGTTTATGTAGGCGCCTTTACCTGCGTTTCTGAAAAAGTAAAAATCGGAGATGGAACTCAAATTTATCCCCAGGTTTTTATCGGTAAAAATGTAAAGATTGGCAAAAACTGCGTGTTGTATAGTGGCGTGAGGATTTATGATTACTGCGTAATTGGTGATAATTGTATTATTCACTCCAACAGCGTAATCGGTTCGGATGGATTTGGCTTTCAGCCCACCAAAGATGGATATCAGAAAATTCCCCAACTTGGTAACGTAGTTATTCATGATAACGTGGAGATAGGTTCTAATTGTAGCATTGACCGAGGAACTATAGGTTCTACAGTGATTGGAAAAGGAACTAAAATTGATAATTTAATTCAGATTGCACATAATGTGAGAATCGGGGAACATAATGTAATCGCTTCTCAAACGGGAATCGCGGGTTCTACAACGATTGGAGACTGGAATCAAATTGGTGGACAGGTTGGAATTGTAGGACATATTAAAATAGGAAATCAAGTAAAAATTCAGGCGCAGAGCGGAGTTACTACGAATGTTGCTGATGGTGAAAGAATGTATGGATCGCCCGCAATTGCCTATAATGACTATCTTAGAAGCTATGTTCATTTCAAAAAATTGCCTGAATTAGCTAAAAAAATAAATACTCTTGAGCAAAACTCAAAAGATCAAACTAATGAGTGATAAACAAAAAACACTGAAAGAAGAAATCTCTCTTTCAGGCATCGGACTTCATACGGGTAAAGAAGTTCATTTGACGATGAAACCTGCCAAAGAAAATACAGGATTTGTATTTGTAAGAACAGATTTAGAAGGAAACCCTCACATTGAAGCGGATGTAAATTATGTTACAACTACCGAAAGAGGAACTACCCTCGAAAAATTGGGTGTTAGAATTCATACCTGTGAACATCTTCTTGCTGCCTTAGTAGGTTGCGATATAGACAATGCAATTTTAGAAATGAACAGCGCAGAACCTCCAATTATGGATGGTTCTTCCAAATTTTTTGTAGAAGCCATTGAAAAAGCTGGTATTCAAGAGCAAAATATTGCGCGGGAATATCTGGTCGTAAAAGAAGTTCTAAGTTATGTGGATCCTGCAACGGGTTCAGAAATAACCATTATTCCTTCAGATACTTATGAAGTAACTACGATGGTGGATTTTGGGACTAAAGTTTTAGGAACTCAAAATGCTACTTTAAAAGATATTTCTGAATTTAAAAATGAAATTTCTGCAGCCAGAACATTTAGTTTTTTGCACGAGTTAGAAATGCTTTTGGATGCAGGTTTGATTAAAGGTGGCGATATTTCTAACGCCATTGTTTATGTGGACAAAGAATTAACGCCAGAGACTGCAGAAAAGCTGAAAAAAGCTTTTGGTAAAGATGATTTAGCGATTCGCCCCAATGGAATTTTAGACAATCTTACTTTAAATTATCCCAACGAAGCAGCACGTCATAAATTACTTGATGTAATTGGTGATTTGGCTTTGGTTGGTGTAAAAATTAAAGGAAAAGTCATTGCCAATAAACCGGGACATTTTGTAAATACGCAGTTTGCTAAAAAACTGAACCGTCACTGGAAATTACAAAGAAGGAAAAATGTTCCTGATTTCGATCTTTCCAAAGAGCCTGTTTTTGATATTAATGGAATAATGCGATTATTGCCGCACAGGCCACCTTTTTTATTGATCGACAAAATTCTGGAACTTTCAGATTCACATGTTGTTGGATTAAAAAATGTTTCCATGAATGAGCCATTCTTTGTGGGTCATTTTCCACTGGAACCCGTAATGCCCGGAGTTTTGCAGATAGAAGCAATGGCACAAGCAGCCGGAATTCTAGTTTTGGCAAGCGTTCCTGATCCCGAGAATTATTCTACTTATTTCATCAAAATTGATAAAGTAAAATTCAAGAAAAAAGTAGTTCCTGGAGATACTTTAATCTTTAAAATTGATTTGCTGGAACCAATCAGAAGAGGAATTGTACACATGCAAGGTTATGGTTACGTAAGAGATACCGTAGTGGTAGAAGCGGAACTGATGGCACAAGTGGCAAAAAGAAAATTAACTGAATGATACATCAATTAGCTGCGGTAGATAAAAGAGCCATCATTGGTAAGAATGTTATTGTAGATCCTTTTACAACAATTGCGGGCGATGTACAAATTGGAGAAGGAACCTGGATTGGTGCTAATGTTACCATCATGGATGGTGCGAGAATTGGTAATAATTGCCGAATATTTCCCGGAACCGTCATTGCCGGAATTCCACAGGATTTAAAGTTTGACGGAGAAGATTCACAAGCTATTATTGGAGACGGAACCACGCTGCGCGAATGTGTTACTGTAAATCGTGGAACTAAAGCGCTCGGTTATACCAAACTTGGCGAAAATTGTCTCATTATGGCAACTTCCCATATTGCACATGATTGTATTTTAGGAAATAACGTGATTATTGCAAATGGATGTGGTATCGCAGGACATGTAGAAATTGGCGATTATGCCATTATGGGCGGACTTTCTGCCATTCAACAGTTTGGAAAAATTGGTAAACACGCCATGATTTCTGGCGGATCACTCATCAGAAAAGATATTCCACCTTATGTAAAAGTTGGTCGTGACCCGATTTCTTATGCCGGAATCAATTCTGTCGGTTTGCGAAGAAGAGGTTTTACCAATGAGAAAATTTTCGAAATACAAAAGATTTACCGCGCCATTTTTCAAATGAAAATGAACGTATCTCAAGCAACAACATACATTGAAAAAGAAATGCTTCCAACAGCAGAAAGAGATGAAATTTTAGAATTCATCAAGAATTCTCCAAGCGGAATTGTGAAAGGATACGGAACGGAAAAGAATAAATAAGATTAAAAGAATCAAGTTAAAAGAAATATTTATCAACTATCAACTAAAAAAATAAATGGCAACAAGCAACGATATTAAAAAAGGAATGTGCATCGAATTCAGCAATGATATTTTCAAAATTATTGAATTTATGCACGTAAAACCGGGCAAAGGTCCAGCTTTCGTTCGTACAAAAATGAAATCGGTAACCAATGGAAAAGTTTTAGACAATACCTTTTCTGCAGGTCACAAAATTGACGAGGTGAAAGTCATCACGCGTAAATTTCAATATTTATATGAGGATGACAATGGTTTTCATTTTATGAACAATGATGATTTCACACAAATTTATCTGGATAAAAATATGATTGAAAATTCTCAGTTTATGAAAGCGGGGGAAGAAATCACCATTATTTTGAAAGATGAAGATGAATCGCCATTATCCGCAGAAATTCCACCAACCGTTTACTTAGAAGTAATTGAAGCTGATCCAGGTGTAAAAGGTAATACGGCAACAAATGCTTTGAAAAATTCCATCGTAGAAACAGGAGCGCGAGTAATGGTGCCATTATTCATCGAAGCTGGAGACAGAATTAAAGTGAATACAGAAGACGGTTCTTATCTAGAAAGAGTTAAATAATTTTCTAAAATTTAACGCATGACTTTCGCTCAACCGCAAACTCTTAAAACCATTGCAGAAATTATCGGCGCTAAAATGATTGGCGACGAATATTTTAAGGTTTTAGGTACGAACGAAATTCACCGGGTTAAAGCAGGCGAAATTGTTTTCGTAAACCATCCCAAATATTATGATAAAGCCCTTAATTCTGCGGCCACCATTATACTTATTGATAAAGAAGTTGAATGTCCAGAAGGGAAAGTTTTATTGGTTTCAGAAGATCCTTTCCGGGATTTTAACTCCATCAACACGCATTTTACGAGAATTACTAATTTCTCCACAGAACTTCACGATATTGAAGTAGGTGAGGGAAGTCAAATTCACCCTTCTGCAGTCATTGGTAACGAGGTGAGAATTGGTATAAATTGTATTATTTTCCCCAATGTAGTCATCGGTGATCGAACGATTATCGGAGACAACGTCATTATTCAAAGCGGAACCGTTTTAGGTGGCGATGCTTTTTATTACCGAAAATTGAATGGTAATTTTGATCGGTTAATTTCGGTAGGAAATGTGGTCATTGAAAATAATGTAGAAATTGGAAATAATTGCACCATCGACAGAGGCGTGACGGATTCCACCATTATTGGCGAAGGTTCAGTTTTAGATAATCAAATCCAAATCGGACATGATACAGTCATTGGAAAGAGATGTTTGGTTGCATCTCTCTGCGGAATTGCAGGGTGTTGCAACATTGAAGATGATGTAACCATTTGGGGACAAGTCGGTATGGCATCTGGCGTAAGAGTAGAAAGTGGAACAGTGCTTTTAGGAAAAACGGGAGTCAACAAAGATTTAAAGAAAGGAACCTACTTCGGTCTGCTCGCCGAAGAGTTTAAAGAGTATTTAAAGAAACAAAGCAAGTTGAAGAAATTGCAATAGCAAATTCGCAGATAAAGTAATATTTATTGAGTATTTTTGCAATACTCAGAAAATGTATAAATAAATTTAAAAAATAAAAGATGTCAGTATTAGTAAACAAAGATTCAAAAGTAATCGTACAAGGTTTTACCGGAAATGAAGGAACTTTTCATGCCGGACAAATGATGGAATATGGAACCAATGTAGTAGGTGGAGTTACTCCAGGAAAAGGCGGTTCTGAACATTTGGGAAAACCAGTTTTTAACACGGTTGCAGATGCGGTAGAAAAAGCGCAAGCCAATGTTTCTATTATTTTTGTACCTCCAGCTTTTGCTGCAGATGCAATTATGGAAGCTGCAGATGCCGGTATTAAAGTGATCGTTTGTATTACAGAAGGAATCCCAGTAGAAGATATGGTAAAAGTAAAATCTTACATTGCTGACAGAGATACAAGACTAATCGGACCAAACTGCCCCGGAATTATTACTTCTGACGAAGCGAAAATTGGAATTATGCCAGGATTTGTTTTCAAAAAAGGAAGAGTTGGAATTGTTTCTAAATCAGGAACTTTAACTTATGAAGCAGCTGATCAGGTTGTAAAGGCAGGATACGGAGTTTCTACCGCGATCGGAATTGGAGGTGATCCAATTATCGGAACTACTACGAAAGATGCTTTGGAATTATTTATCAACGATCCAGAAACTGACGCAGTAGTAATGATCGGAGAAATTGGTGGTAACTTGGAAGCTGAAGCAGCAAGATGGTACACAGAAAGTGGTTCTAAAAAACCAGTGGTAGGATTTATTGCAGGACAAACTGCACCGAAAGGAAGAACAATGGGTCACGCTGGTGCAATTGTAGGGGGAGACGAAGATACAGCACAGGCGAAAATGGCAATTATGCGCGAAAATGGAATTCACGTAGTGGATTCTCCAGCAGAAATTGGAGTTACTGTAGCGCAGGTTCTTGGATAATTTTTCAGAAAAACTAAAACACACAATATGAAAAAATTAATTCTCAGTGGAGCGCTTTGTGTCACCACCCTTTTGTCGGCTCAGATTGACTTCAGTGCCATTAGATATGGAATAACTGGAGGTGGAACGTATTCCCGCGTAAGAAATGCACACAATCCTTCGGGACCAAGATTTGCAGCTTACGGCGGTGTTTTAGCCCTCATTCCAGTTGATAGTAATGATCAGTTTTATATTCAGCCTGGTGTAGAATATTTGGGAGCAGGGGAAACTGGGAAAGACAAGGATGCAAAAGGAGCCATAGGTTATGACGCAGTGTATGCCAATAGTTACATCAGCGTTCCTATCTTTTTTAAAGGGTATTTTTCTGAAGCAGAATCAGAATTCTTTGCCTTGGCTGGACCGAGATTTAATTTTTTAATCGACCAAAATGTAACAGACGCACCACCAAAATATACAATTGAAGGAGATTCTAATGGTGTAAATGGAAAAGCGGCCAGTTTCAATTTTGCAATTGGATTGGGCGTTGGTTTTTCTTACAAAAGAATGCTAGAGATTACGGGACGATATGATATTGGGTTAAGCAACACCTATCCAGGTTTGAATAATGAAGTAGGAAACGATCCCAATATTGCAAAAAGAAAATCAGAACAAGTGATTAGTGTTGGCTTGAGTTATATTTTTCAGTAAATAGACTTTATAAATATTCAAAATCCCATCAAATTAATTTTGATGGGATTTTTTGCTTTAATTTCTGAAATAGATGGAATCTTTTCATATTTACTTTAAAGTCGGGAATTTTTGCACCGCGGGGATTATATAATTAACAAATGCTGCTCTTGAGTCATTTTTTATATCCCAATTATTGTAGTTACCTGCGGTTATCACCACCATATATTTAATGACTTGCATAAAAATATTCTTTGCCCGCCATTTCCTTTGGCCTCCTGAATTTCGATTTCTGTATCGTTTACTTTTTCTTTATAGGTCCAAAATTGAAAACCGAATCCCGCATTTTTATCTTTTGATGAAGGTCTTTTCACTATCGAATTTAGGGATTCAACAATCCAGTCGTTATTCAAAATATGTGTTGGCAATAGTTATTTTCATTCATATCAAATAAAAAATGCAGTAAATCATACCTAAATTGAAACCTGAATGACATAAGATTGCTCCCAATAAGGAGTCAGTTCTTTTTTTCATCTCAAAGAATAGTAAACTCGCAATAAACATTCCTAAAACCCAGATTATCCCTGGAACTAAATAAAAGTCCCAATTTTTATTTACGAAAACTAATCCAAAATGTGATATATGAGTTAATGCAAAAGCAGAACTATCTATAAATGACGCTTTTTTAACTCCAACAGATTTTGCAAAACTTCCGTGAACGATACCTCTGAAAAACAATTCTTCTCCAATTGGGCTAAAAATCATTCCCATAATTGCCATTATTAGAAACATTGTCCTTTTTCCCTGAACAGAAATATTTTCCGGAATATTGTATGATTTTCCAATATATACATACCAATTTTCATACGATTTTCCATAAAGACCTTGTCCTAAAAAGTGTAAAATAACGCTAAATCCTATTCCTATACCCAAAGCTAAAATCAAATACTTCAGTTTTTTGGTAGTTTTGATTCCGATTTGATTTCTCCCGTACTTACTCAAAAACACAAACGGAATTATTGCAGAAAGAAACATTATTAAACCAATTAAACTATAATTTCCAGTTTCATTTGCTTTCAGAACCAGAACAAATCGAGTAACACAAACGATCACAAGTAAGAATAGTCCAAATTTCCAGTCGAATTTAAAATATCTATTCCAAAAAGGTTTCAATTCATATTTCATTTTTTCATAATGTTGATTTTAATTAATGCCAACGGTTGAGTATATGAATAGTAGCGGCTTAAAACGCGAGGATTTTCGGTTAATCACGAATGTTTATTAAAATGTCAAAACTTTCAATTTAGCACCGAACCCGCTATTTTTTATAGTTCGTGTTGTGTGTTCGTACTTTTATTCAGATGTTAGATGTATTGATAATCCGAGAGCATTGGCAAGTAAAGAAAAGTTAGATAATCTAATATCTTCTCCGTTTTCAATTCGAGAAATATAAGGTCTTTTTTTGCCTACTTTTTGGGCCAAATTCTCTTGACTCATATGCAATTCCTTTCTGCGATTCTTTATGATTTCTCCAAAATAATAAGAAAAAGCATTTTCTCTAAATTCTTCACGTTCTTTTGAACCTTCTTTTCCGAATCGTTTTGTAATCAGTTCTTTTGCGTTTATTGATTTTCCCATAATTACTTTTCTTTTAGATAATTCTCTAATATTTGTTCGGCGTGTTGGATAGCCTTTTTATAATCTTTAGTACTTTTTTTCTGAAATCCGCATAAACATACGGCTTTTTTGCATTCAGCAAAATTCCGATGGTCGATAGCAAAGATCACAATGCGATATTCATTTCCTGCTTTAATTCGCAATTCATAAAATTGTGAAGATTGAAGTTTTTTAAGAAAATTTGAATTGACAATTTTTATTTCTCCAATAACCTCAATCAGTTGGAAGAATTTCAGTCCAACTCTTTCGTTTTGCTTATCGATAAATTCCAAACATTCTTCTGTAATATCGATTTCTCTCATATTACAAATGTAACGAAATAGTTACAATTGTCAATTTGTTTTACGGTTTTTCTTTTGAGGACGGACTTTGGTAGTATGAAACACAAGTCGTTCGCAGGTATTACAAATTCATACAAATAAACCCAGAATAGGTGGTAGTGGTATGATAGTCATCATCCTTTATCTTAAAGCTAAAATAACAAAAATTCCCTTCAAATCATCAAAAGGAATTTTTGCTAACGAATGATTTTAAAATCATTATTTATTACCTAAGACCGAATCCACTTCCACAATTCCTTCGCCGTGGCTTTGTTGCCATACATTAAAATACCCACGCGGTAAATTTTTGCCGCCAAATAAATCATTAATAATGTTGAAATGACCAGAATAATCATGGAAAGTGCAATTTGCCACGCCGGAACACCAAACGGAATCCGCGCGATCATGGCAACAGGAGAAGTGAACGGAATCATGGAAAGCCAAAATCCAAGCGGTCCTTCGGGATTACTCATGATGGTAAAACTTCCGTACATTCCAAGCGTGAGTGGAATGATTGCAAATAAGGTGAATTGCTGCGTTTCCGTTTCGTTGTCTACCGCAGAACCGATGGCGGCATACATAGAACTGTAGAAAATATAACCCAGTAAAAAGAAGACAATAAAAACGAAAATAATGAGTCCGAAATTCAGATTCAAGAGGGTATGAGAAATTTCCATCGCAATTTGTTTAAGGTCAAATTTTTGCATCATTTCGGAATTTTCTCCGCCCGGAATTTGATTTTTAAGCGTAGAAAAACCGGTATTTAAAACAAGGGCACCAATCACAGACATGGTGATCCAAACCAAAAACTGCGTGAGCGCAACTGCTGTAACTCCCAAAATTTTTCCCATCATTAATTCGAAAGGCTTCACAGAAGAGATGATAATTTCTACCACGCGGTTATTTTTTTCCTCTAAAACACTGCGCATTACACGAACGCCGTAAATAATGATGAACATGAAAACAGCGTACATCAGGATCATGCTCAATCCAGATTTCACACCGAAATCCAAATCAGAATCCACTTTGTCTTTATCGACAACATTTTGGGTGGCCAGATCGAAATTTTTGTCCAGATCTTTGATTTGAACTTCTGAAATTCCGAGGGTTTTTATTTTTTCTTTTTTAATGACTTTGGATAAATCACTGATGACTTTGATCTTCGTGTCAAAACCAATTTTTTTGTTGAGCAGGAGTTTAGAATCTTTTTCTAACTGATCAAAATTGTTGTTTTCTAACTTTGGAATAATGAGTAATCCTTCAATTCCCTGCATTTCTTTTAAAGTTGAGGTCAAGGCTTTCTCCGTTTGTTCCGGTACAAAAACGTAGGTTACGGAAGAATTACTTTTTAAATTTCCGGTAAAAATTCCGCTTTTATCTACCACGTGAAAAGTGCTGGAACTCGCGTTCGCTTTAAACATAAAGGCAATTAACGCCCCGAAACCAATCAATAAAATGGGTGCCAAAAGCGTAAGAATTACAAAAGATTTTTTCTTCACCTGCGTGAGATATTCTCTTTTGGTAATTAGAAATATATTTTTCATAGGTTAAAGTTGCTTGTTGAAAGGGAGTGATATAAATCAATGGTGATCTATTGTTTTACAGCATTGATGAACACCTCATTCATGCTCGGAATTTTTTCGTCGAAAGAGCGGATTTTTCCTACTTTCATCAATTCCTGGAGCAAAATATTTTGATCGCTTGTATTTTGAATATTAAAAGAACTCAGATTATTTTCTAACTTAAAATCCTGGATTTCGTATTGATTTTTAAATAAATTGAAGCCTTCTTCATTAACTTCAGACAAAGTGATTCCAAAAATATTCTTCTTGAATTTTTCGCGTACGTCAAAAACTTTTCCGTCCAGAACTTTCTTTGCATGGTCTATTAACGCTACATAATCACACATTTCCTCCACACTTTCCATGCGGTGCGTGGAGAGAATAATGGTGGTTCCATTTTTCTTCAATTGTAGAATTTGGTCTTTAATTAAATTGGCATTCACCGGATCGAAACCGGAAAAAGGTTCATCTAAAATCAATAATTTCGGCCGGTGAAGAACCGTAACCACAAACTGGATTTTCTGCGCCATTCCTTTCGAAAGTTCACTCAGTTTTTTTTTCCACCACTGATCAATTTCCAGTTGCTCAAACCAATATTTCGCCTGAGACAGTGCATCTGCTTTGCTCATTCCTTTCAATTCGCCGAAGTAAAGAATTTGATCCCCTACACCCATATTTTTGTACAAACCGCGTTCTTCCGGCATGTATCCAATTTGTTTGATGTGTTCTGGATTTAGTTTCTGATCATTAATAAAAACCTGCCCAGAATCTGGCTGCGTTATTTGATTAATAATCCGGATAAAAGTAGTTTTTCCAGCGCCATTCGGACCAAGTAAGCCATAAATACTGGCTTCTGGAACATGTATAGAAAAATCTTCAAGGGCGAGTTTTTTTCCGGCGTTGTACGTTTTAGTCACATTTTCAGCATTCAGCATCCAATCAATTTTACAGAATTAGTCATTAATTAAAGGGAAAAGTTACGGATTATTAGTCATTTTTTTCGGAGCCGGGAACCTGCTTTCACTACTCGCTTCCCGCTTCCGAAACTCCGGAATCGGGAGAGCTCAAACATGCCGTTCAATCACGGCTATTTTTTGGGGAAGATAATAGACGGATAGATGATAGATAATAAACGGAGCGATAATAGAAGGATAGATGATAGACGGATAGATAATAGACGAATAGACAATAGACAAAAAGATTAGAGATGGAGAGATAATAACTCAATCGGCCAATCACTTAAAAAAACCAATCACAACAAACTAATAAACCTCATTCACACTATAAAAATTAGCAGCTTCAGCGATCACCACATCCATTTCTTCCAAAGTGAAAACTTCTAAAAATTTTCTGCGGAAATCTTTAAAATGCGGAATGCCACGGAAATAATTGCTATAATGTTGGCGCATTTCTATCAATCCTAAACGCTCTCCTTTCCATTCCATGCTCCATTCTGCATGTTGACGCACTGCTTCTAATCGTTGATCAATCGATGGTGGTGGTAGAATTTCCCCTGTTTCAAAGTAATGTTTCACTTCATTGAAAATCCAGGGATAACCAATCGCGCCACGACCAATCATAATTCCGTCGCAGTCATATTTTTCTTTATATTCCAAAGCTTTTTGGGGTGAATCTACATCGCCGTTTCCGAAAATTGGAATTTCAATATTGGGATTATTTTTAACTTTAGAAATATAATTCCAGTCGGCTTCTCCTTTATACATTTGAGAACGCGTTCTGGCGTGGATCGTTAAAGCTTTTACGCCAACTTCCTGCAAACGTTCTGCAACCTCCATAATGTTGATGGTTTCTGTATCCCAACCTAAACGCGTTTTCACTGTTACGGGTAAATGCGTGGAATTCACAACAGCTTTCGTCAAGCGGATCATCAAATCAATATCTTTCAACACGCCAGCTCCGGCTCCTTTGCAAACCACTTTTTTTACGGGGCAACCGAAATTAATATCCACCAAATCTGGATTTACGGCTTCTACAATTTTAGCAGAAAGGGCCATCGCTTCTTCATCGCCCCCGAATATCTGAATTCCCACGGGTCTTTCATAATCGAAAATATCCAGTTTTTTCAAGCTTTTCATGGCGTCTCGAATCAATCCTTCAGACGAAATAAATTCCGAGTACATCATATCAGCACCATGCAATTTGCACAGGCGGCGAAAAGGCGGATCCGAAACATCCTCCATGGGTGCCAAAAGAAGTGGAAAATCTGGTAAGGTAATATTTCCTATTTTAATCATGGTGCAAAGATAAAAAAAACAGATTCGTTAAAATCTGTTGGATATTTGTAATTCAGAATTTTGCTAATCGAAATCGTGATGGGTATCATCTTTGGAATTTTTGTGAACGAACCACATTCCAATGGTCAAGCCAATACTTCCTGCAGCAGCAGTCATTAAGGCTCGTTCTAAACGATCAGTTTCTTGATTGCCAATGTAATTCATCAAAAATAAAATGATGAAAGTAATCGCCACGATGACATAAAATTTGGTGCTTTTGATGTTCATTATCTTAATTTGTAAGAGATCATTACGCCGCCGCGATAAGGTAAAAATTCACCACTTCGGTTAAAATTCGGTGCTGTATCCGTGTCATATCTCAAGTCTTTATTTTTCACATAGCCTTTGTAGATACTTTGAACACTACCCGCGGTTAAGAAAAAGTCCATATTCCATTTTTCACTCAACTGAAACTGATATCCAGCTGTAGCTCCAAAAATAACGGAATAACCATCTTGGTAAATATCGGCTCTATTGTAAATTGGCGCATCTGGTTTATACTGATACGTTCCTGATCCCCAGTAACTATATTTTTGAATAATATATCGCGCTGCAGAAATATTGCCGCCGACGTAAAAATGTTTGAAAGCTTCCTTGAAATAATACCGCGCTTCAATACCAACCATGTAAACCTGGGCTTTTTTTCCGGCAAAAGATTTCCACGGTGAAATGAAGATATCTCCTTGAATCGTCATCTTTTTACTGACTTGATATTCCAAACCTGCATTTAGCATTCCAAGTGGTAAAAAAAGCGCATTCACTTTTACATATAATTTTTTGGTTTCAGTAGAATCAGATAATTGGGCACTGCTAAATCCAAATAGGAACAGCACGAAAAGAAAAACGGTTTTTTTCAATGGAAAAAATTTATTTTAAAGTTTCTAAAAGATTTTTCGCCATTGTGGCGTCTCTGCCTTGGGTTTCCGCTAATGTTTTAGCTATTTCTCCGAAAGCTTTTGCTTTTTCCACTTGACCTGTTTTTGCATAAAGACTTGCTAAAATATAGGTGTTTTCTGAATTTTCGCCTTGCATCACTGATTTTTCTGCCCACATTGCAGCTTTCTTTAGTGATTCTTTACTGGTGATGTTTTGACTGAAAAACCAAGCTGCTTTTAATAGTTCTTCGCTCGTAAATCCCTCGTCATTTTTATAATAGTCTAAAGCTGCTTTTTCATAACCCACAAAGTTGCCAACGTTAGGATAGAAAATCACTTTCATTCTGTTCAATGCAACTTCCGCGTCTGCTTTACCAATTAAAGGAGTGGCGTTTTTATAGAAGTAGGCATCATCAATTACTCCAGTTTCTTGATTAAGGGCAGTTTCCATAATTTTAGAAATTTTAATATTTGCATCAAATTGTTTGTAAATATCTGCCGACATTAATTTTTCTACTTCCGCTTTTCTCTTCGTGAATATTTTATAATTTGGATCTTCCGTAGATTTGATAAAATAAAGCAATAATCCTAAATCATCTTTCGTCAAGGGGTCTTTGGCTTTCACCAAAAAATATCTTTCAGAAACTTTCTTCGCCATTTCATAATCATTGTCTGCATAAAGGCGCATCATATTCAATAAAAATTCTGGGTCTTTTTCTCCTTTTTCAAAAAGTTCTTTATAGGAGCTTTCGGTTAGTTTTGGATTGTTGGCTTCCTTCCCAAACGCGATGAAATTTTCTTCATCCATGTAGCCGTAATTTTTCAAAACTACTTCTCCATCGCCGTTTAAAAAGAGAAAAGAGGGGTAAGATCGGATGGCATATTTTGCGGCAATATCTCGTCCTTCTCCTTTTTCCATATCAAATCTCGCATTGATGAAATTAGAATTGTAATACTCACGCACTGCGGGCAAAGTGAAAACGTTTTTTTCCATGAGTTTACACGGACCGCACCAAACCGCGAATGCATCCATAAAAACAAGTTTCTTTTCAGCTTTAGCTTTGGCTAAAATTTCTTTAAACGTAAGATTTTCAAATTTGATAGTCTCCTGAGAAAAAAGGGAAAGAGAAATACAGAATATAAAGAGTGAAATTATTTTTTTCATTTTTCTTAAAAAATTTGATGCAAATATAATTATAAATAAAGAAGCAAGTAGTAAATTCAGGTGATGTACCTCATGGTTTGCTGATTTCTATTATCGAAATTCTCTTTTATTAATGGTCAATAAAAAAACGGATTTTACTCCGTTTTTATTTTATTAGGCGTCAATTTTAAAACTGTCTTTTAACGTAACAGTGCGGTTAAACACGAATTTCTCCGAATTTGAATCTCTGTCTTTGGTGAAATAACCAATTCTTTGAAACTGATAAGGTTGACCGATTTCAGCATATTGCAAACTCGGTTCTGCAAAACCTTGAACGATTTTCAAACTTTCAGGATTGATAAATTCGATAAAGTCCGTTTCTTTTTCCGCATCTGGTTGTGGAGTCGTGAAAAGTCTATCGTACAACCGCACTTCTACAGGCAATGCATGTTGCGCAGAAACCCAATGCAAGGTTCCTTTTACTTTTCTTAGACTTTCTTCAGTCCCGCTTCCGGATTTGCTTTTTGGATCATAGGAAGCAAAAATGGTGGTGATATTTCCTTCCGCATCTTTTTCTACGCGTTCCGCTTTGATAATGTAGGCAGATTTTAAACGAACCTCGCCGCCCAATTTTAAACGGAAGAATTTTTTGTTGGCTTCTTCTTGAAAATCTTCTCTTTCAATGTATAATTCGCGAGAAAAAGGCACAGTTCGCGTTCCAGCATTTTCATCCTCCGGATTATTTTCTGTATCCAAAAGTTCTTCTTGACCTTCTGGATAATTTTCGATAAGTAATTTGACAGGATTAATGACTGCCATCACTCGCGTTGAAATTTTGTTTAGATCTTCTCGCACAAAATGCTCTAATAACTGAATGTCTATCAAATTTTCTCTCTTCGCAACACCCACTTGATCGATGAAATTTCTAATCGCTTTTGCTGTAAAACCTAAACGGCGCATTCCAGAAATGGTAGGCATTCTTGCATCGTCCCAACCGGTAACTGCATTTTCTGCAACCAATCTTTGAAGTTTTCTTTTGGAGGTAATCATGTAAGAAACATTCATCCTCGCAAATTCTCGTTGCTTATTTCTTACTTGATTTCCCTCATACACTTGATCCAAATACCAATCATAAAGCGGACGGTGATTTTCAAATTCTAAAGAACAGAGGGAATGAGAAATTTGCTCTATATAATCAGATTCACCATGTGCCCAATCATACATGGGGTAAATTTTCCATTTTTCGCCAGTTCTGTGATGGGGTCTTTTTAAAATTCGGTACATCACAGGATCGCGCATGTTCATGTTTGGCGATTTCATGTCAATTTTTGCGCGAAGAGACATGGTTCCTTCTTCAAATTCTCCATTTTTCATCTTTTCGAAAAGCGCTAAACTTTCCGCGGCAGGTCTGTTTCTAAACGGAGAATCGATTCCTTCTTCGAAAGGATTTTTTCTTTGAGCCGTAATTTCTTCAGAAGGTTGTTCATCTACGTAGGCTTTGTCATCTTTAATCATTTGAACTGCCCAGCTGTAAAGTTGCTCGAAATAATCTGAGGCATATAATTCTTTATCATAGGTGAATCCTAACCAATCAATATCGGTTTTAATAGAATCTACAAATTCTTGTTCCTCTTTTTCTGGATTGGTATCATCAAATCGTAAATTAACGGGTGCGCCATATTTTTCTCCCAAACCGAAGTTGATGCAGATGGCTTTGGTATGGCCGATGTGCAAATATCCATTTGGTTCAGGTGGGAAACGAAAACGCAGTTTATCTTTTGATAGTCCGTTTGCTATATCTTCTTCTATAATCTGTTCAATAAAATTGAGCGATTTTTTTTCTTCTTCCATGGTCTTTTTTATAAGATGCAAATTTACTGAATATTGCAGGAAAAAAACATCAAAAAATAATTATCCTTATGTATTTTACGAAATTGAAGGAATTTTTACATAATATTTATGAATTTATAAATATGAGAGGAATAAATGGTTATTTTTGGTTATTTTTAAGCCGAAATAAATTTCAAATTGATTTTAAAATCAGTGCGATGATTTGGTGGAGCGGTAATAAACTCTAACTATTATACAAATACTGATAATCTGAGTTTTATGAATTTAGTTTCAGATTAAGGCTTTTGCTTTCAATTAATTTAAAATGCCAACAAAAATTACAGACTTATGCCTTTTGATGTTACGATATTGCTTTATTTCTTATTATTAGGTGCGTGCTTGCTTATTTCTTTTCAGAAAAGGAGAGAAAATAAATTTCCTTTTTACATTTATTTTTTAATTGTAGCAGTAATAGAAATCCTCTGTATGTTTCTAGATCCTGATGGAAAAAATTTAACGTATCTCATCGGTTCATTTCTTTATGTTCCGTTTTTTACATTGTATTATTCTAATCTTATTCCTCAATTTAGAAAAGTGTTGTACGCGCTGGGTGGAGGTTCCATCTTAGCAATGGTTTATTTTATTTATGAATCCCCGCACATTTTCCCCGTAGAAGTGGGGGTCATCATCTCCTTAACATATGCCACTTTTGCTTTAATTTGGTTTTCTTATCATTTGAAAAATATGGAGAAGGTTTTTATTGCTCAGATGCAGGGTTTTTGGGTGAGTGCCGCCATCTTATTTTGGGGGATTATATTTTTATTTAGAGTAACTTTAATGTATTATTTACAAACGCATGATCCAGAATTCTTGCTGCTTTTGCATCAGATATTTAAAGTATCTATTTTGATTACGTATGTGTTTTTTCTTATTTCCGTTACCCGAAAGCAAAAACCGGCAGTATGAACAGTTTACCCGCAGACATAAAGGTTTCTATAGTACTCTCCATTGTTTTGATGGTGTCTGTGGTAGTGTTTTTAATTTTTGTTGTTTTGCTTTATTCCCGAAAACAGATTCTCTATCAAAAAGAAATTGCGCTGCAGGAAATGATTCACGGCAATCAACTGCTGCAGAAAGAAGTAGATTTTCAAAAAAAAGCGCAGAAAGAACATGAAAGGATTTCTCATGACATGCATGATGACTTAGGTGCCGGAATTTCCGCCATTAAATTACAGGCAGAATTTCTGAAACAAAATGCCACTGATACAGAAAGCGTAGAAAATATTCAGGATCTTTTACAAACGTGCGAGGAGTTGAATTCCAGTATGAGAGAAATGCTTTGGAGTCTAAATTCACGCTCAGATACATTGGTTAATTTCGTAGAAGATATAGTGACGTACACGAAAAATTTCTTTGGTAAAACGGAAATCAGGGTTAATTTTAAAAAATTCAATATCAATTTTTCTCACGTTTCAGCAAGTCAACGCCGCAATCTTTTCCTCTGCACAAAGGAGGCACTCAATAACATATACAAACACAGCAATGCTAACAATATCGAAATTGTTTTCAGGCTGGTAGAAAATCATTTAACCATCTCCATTATTGATGATGGAATCGGCATTGTCGCAGATTCTCCAAAAGGAAACGGTCTGGAAAATTTACGATGCAGAATGGCTGACTTAGAAGGAGATTTCAATTTTATTGCGGTGGACAGAGGCGTTCACATCGACCTATCTCTAAAGTTGGAAGAGGCGATCTAAAATGTTATTCTCTTCAATCTGTTTTTGCACATTTTCTCAAATTCACTTTCTACAAAGCGTGGTCTCGCATCGCCATATTTCTCGCCCATAAAATATTTAGAAGAAAAAATGTCAATAATAATCTTAAATATGGTTAAAATTATTATCTTCGCCATCTACAATTCTTTACTTTTGTACTTTTTAATAAGCGTTTTCAAATTGTATACCGGAATCAACTACAAGAAGTGAATAAAAAAATTCAAAAAAATCTTTATTTAGATTCCACCAATAGAGAATATGTTACGTATATTAGATTATAATTTTAGATATTCAATCGGAATTATGAATACAATTTGAGGTAAATAATTGTAGAAAAAAACACAAATTTTGGAAGGTAACTTAAAATCAAAATTAAAAAATGCAGAAAAGCGTAATTTTTTTAATTTTTGCCTTTGCCTCCATGACCTCTTCCCTTATCGGGCAGCAGTTTTGCAATACCGTAAAAATTACCGACTCCTATGGAAATGAGGATGCAATTATTGATTGCAGTTATACTCTAAATGATAAATGTTTAACATTAAATGCGAGCTATCCTGCATTTAATGAAACTTCATCCTACGCAGTATCCACAGAAAATTATATTCCTTATGGAAAATATAATGAGGGAACGGCACTCAATGCAGAGGGCGATGATGACTTTTTCTCAAAAATACCTATTCCTTTTAATTTTTGCTATTTCGGGGCGGTTTATAAAGATCTTGTCATCGGGACCAATGGCGTAATTACTTTTGATGTTTCTCAATTAGGCAAGGTCAATTATCCCAATGTAGGCGATACAAATCCGAGCACAACTTTGCCAAAAAGTAGTATTTTCGGGGTTTACAGTGATTTGGTTTTCTCAAAAAACAATGATTCCGAGATTTATTACAAAGTTGTTGGCACAGCACCTTGTCGGAAATTGATCATTAATTTTTATAAAGGCAGACTCGTTGGCTGCAGTCAAACTTCAACTTCTCAGATTGTACTTTCCGAAGGCTCTAACGCCATAGAAATTTTTGTGGACGAAAAGCCAGTTCCTTGTGCCCAGGCAAAATTTAAAAATTCTTTGCTCGGAATAATTAATGAGGATCGAACCATTGGTTATTCTCCCGCCGGAAGAAATGTAGGCGAATGGGCTTCTCAAAATGAAGCCTATAAATTTACACCGGCAGGAAGCACCATTGTACCCCAAGTCAATTGGTTTAATTCTAAAAATGAAAAAGTTGGAACAGGTGACAGTGTGAGTGTTTGTCCAGAAAATAACGAAGTTTATACCGTGAAGGTTAATTATCCGCTCTGTGGAAATTACAATTACGTTTTGGAGGATACTACCAGTATTACCTTTTCACCATATTATCCTTTAGCCAAAAATTTTACAAAAGTTTTTTGTGGTGGAAATTCCTTTCTTATTAATCTTGATGATTTCCGCGCAGATTTAACTCCCCAAAATCCTGCAAATTTTAATTTTACTTTTCATACAAGCCTTGCTGACGCCGAGTCAGGAGACAATTCACAACCCCAAAATTTTACACTTACTTCCTCTGCAACTTTTTATGTAAGGGTGCAGAATCCAAGTACTCCAACTTGTTATCGAACTTCAATACTGACATTGAATGTATTGGCTAAAACGGTTGTTAATTCTACTTTGTTAGTGTGTGATACGGATAACGATGGAGTAGAGAACAATTATCTGCTTTCTACTTTTACTCCAAAAATATTTACTCTTCCGATTGCTGGAAGTATCCACTACTTTTTATCTCAAGCAGATGCGGATGCGAACATGAACGAAGTGACCACTGCTAATTTGGTAAATGGTACGCAGCTTTTTGTTAATTATAAAACAGGAAACTGTACGCAAACATTTGGGCCCATAACAGTCAATTTCACACCAACTCCAGTCGTAAATACGCCTTTGGATTATCAACTTACTACATGTGATTTTAAATTTGATACATTGGAACCATTTGATTTCCCTGCTGTTTTTGATTCGTTGATTACAGCTGAAACGGGTGTTGCAACTTCATATTATCTTAATTATGACAATGCATTTATTGGCGGTGGTGGTAATTTAAGCATCATTTCCGAGGGTCAATATCCTGTTTTTGTAAGAGTTGAAAATGCGAATGGATGTTTCACTATTGCAACCATTAACATGGACATAACTTTTACGCAAGTAGAGGCGCAAAATACATCCAAATATATTTGTTTTGATGGAACGCAGGATGTACAAGTAGATTTGGATTTTTATTCCGTAGGTATGCTGCTGGAAACTGGCGTAATTACTACGGCCTATTTCACCTCGCCAGACGCTGCGGAATTAAATATTAATCAAATTTCAAACATTCAAACCATTACAGAGGACGGCTATTTTGTCCCTGCAATTTTTTATGTGAGATTTACAGATTCTGCGGGTTGTTACGCAATTAAAGTTTTAGCCATTAATTTAGTGAATCCAATCATTTTCCAATCAATTTTTGAAGTATGTGATTCAGAAAATGATGGAAAAGAGGATGTAACTTTAGCGCAGTTCAGCAATGGGATAAAGGGACCGCAAAACGCTACCGTAACCTATTATTCGCAACTTTCTGATGCCACAGCTGGAACCAATGCAATTACCACTTTTAACGTTCAAAATTCTGCGAAGTTATTTGCGAAAATAGAATCTTATGGATGTTCCAACGTATTTGAATTTACAGTGAATCTCACCTTAACGCCAATGGTAAAAAAAGTTGTAAATGCCATCACGCCTCCGATTTGCGATAATAATAATGATGGTGTAGAACCTTTTAACTTAAAGACTTTGGAAGCAGAAATCTACACAGGCAGTGAGGCGGTGAGCTTTCAATTCTATACCGATTACAATGCTGCTACCAATTCATTTTCTGGTTTAATTCCTAATCCCGCGGCTTATCAAACTGCTCAGAGTGGAAAAGTATATGCTAAAGTTTCTTTTGCGGGAGGTTGTTTTTCCGTAAGTATCATCAATATCGAACTGGTATTTTTACCTGCTGTCATTTTAAAATCTGCGGTGTTGCAGAAATGTGATTTTGGTTTTAACCTGAATGAAACTTTTAACCTCGCCGATGCTACCTCGCAGTTATTTTTACCTGCCGAAAATCAAATTCCACTAGCAAATATCAACATTACCTATTATAAAACCGAACAGGAAGCGAATGCAGGATTGTCATCTACGCAGATCAATGCTATGGTAGTAACAAAAAATTCTAGAATTACCCACTGGGCCAGATTCACTTCTAAATCGAGCGGTTGCTATTCTGTGGCGCCGATTGAATTGCAAACTTATGTTCCACCAAAAGCGCTGAATGCGATTATTGCTGATTTATGTGATGATAATTTGGATGGCTTATATGAAGTGGACTTAACGCTCTACACAGATAGAATGGTTTATACTCCAAGTTCTGATCAAATTTTCACTTTTTTCAATACCCGAGCGGACGCGGAAGCAAACACTAACCCAATTTCTAATCCGAAAAACTTCATCATTGATCCGGCAAGAATGACTATTTATGTACGCACTGAAAATATTACAGCATGTTATGATACCGCCTCAGTTGAATTTAAGTTTGGTCAGAAGGTAGTGCTGAAAAATAGTGGTCCATTTAATTTAGAAGTTTGTGATCTCGAGAATAATGGTTCCGAAGAAGTTAACTTAACGCAATTTGAAAATGACATATATGGTCCTACAGCATCATATACGTATTTTCCCACTTTATTAGATTTAAATAATAATACCAATCAAATTACTGCGCCAAAAAATTACGTCTTTAATAGATTAAGCGGAAGTTCAAAAATAATCGTAAAAGTGAGTACAGCTGGACTTTGTCCCGAGAAAGCGGAGATCAATATAAAATTAAAAACGACGCCAGTTTTTTCTTTGCCAGAATACTTTCTTTGTCCCAATGGGTTCATTGATATTAAACCAGATTTTTCCGGATTAGATATTGTGAGCTTTGAGTGGCGGAATTCTGCAGGTTCAATTGTTTCTACAACAAATCAATTATTAGGAGTGAAAGAAGTGGGTAATTACACCCTTAATGTAGTGGCAGCAAATGGATGTACCTTTTCCACCACTTTTAAAGTGAGTTACTTCGAAGTGCCCATTATTACTAATCTTATTCCGAATGGCAAATCCTACACGGTTATAGCAAGTGGAAGCCAAACGATTCTTTATTCCATTGATAATATAAACTATCAGACTAGCAATGTGTTTAATAATTTGCCTTTTGGGGTGATTACATTTTATGTGAAATTTGAGGGGTCAGATTGTCTAGGTGAACCGAAGAACGGTTTGGTGTTGGATATTAAAAATGCCTTTACGCCTAATGATGATGGGTTTAATGACACTTGGGTGATAGATGATCTTAATGTTTTTGATGGTAAAATGACTAATCTGAAAATTTATAACAGATTTCAAGAAAAGATCTATGAACAGAACAGTTCCACGCGTTTAGTTTGGGATGGAAAAACGGGTTTGCGTGGCGTTGCTACCGCTTCTTATTGGTATGTGCTGACCTTAGCAGATGGCAGAGTTTTTACGGGGTGGGTTTTATTAAAGAATAGAAACTAAGTTTAAGAAGAAAAAACTCCATTAAATTTTTTAAAATGAGTTTCTTCGCCAGTTATTTATTGTATCGATGTCCTGTTTAGCGGGGAGCTCCTGTAAAATTTGCTTTTACTTCAATATCTTTGCACCATGGAATGTTTTGATGTCATTATTATCGGGGGTGGACCAATTGGTTTAAACTGTGCATTAGAAGCTGAAAAAGCTGGCTTGAATTATTTAATTCTGGAGAAAGGAACCATTGTAAATTCCCTCTACAATTACCCCTTGTACATGACTTTTTTCTCCACTGCAGATAAATTAGAGATTGCCGATATTCCCTTCATTTCTACCGCACCGAAACCGGGTCGGAGAGAAGCCTTAGAATATTATCAAGGCATTACGCGACAACGAAATCTGAAAATAAACCTCTACGAAAAAGTTCTGAGCGTGACAAAAGGCACCCACTTTTCGTTGGAAACAACCAAAGCAAATTACAGCGCCAAAAACGTAATCATTGCCACTGGATTTTATGATGTTCCAAATCTAATGAAAGTGGAAGGAGAGAAATTACCAAAAGTGAAACATTATTATTCAGAACCTTATCCTTACGCAAAGCAGAAAATTGCAGTCATTGGTTCAAGTAATTCTGCCGTAGATGCAGCTTTGGAGACCTATCGGAAAGGAGCAGAAGTTACCATGATTATTCGCCATTCAGATATTTCAAAAAGTGTAAAATATTGGGTGAAACCAGACATCGAGAATAGAATTAAGGAAGGGGCTATCGAGGCTTTTTTTAATGCTGAAGTGGTGGAAATTAAAGAACGAACAATCATCTTTAAAGACGAACACGAAACGATTCATGAAATTGAAAATGATTTTGTTTTAGCCATGACCGGCTATTTGCCGAATTTTGAATTCCTCCGAAATTCCGGGATTGAATTGCAGGGCGATTGTTTAAAACCACAGTACAATGAACAAACTATGGAAACCAATATTGAAGGTTTGTATTTAGCAGGAGTGGTTTGTGGCGGACGAGATACCCATCTTTGGTTTATAGAAAATTCGCGGATTCACGCGGAAATTATTATGAAAAACATTGTGAAAAACTAGACCTTTTTCAATGATTTTAAGTTTCACAATGTGATTATTGCATCCAAAGTTGATCTCCTTTTAAAACTAAAGAAGTTTCCAGATTATTCGTGAATAATCCACCAGTTCCTAATCCTTGCGGCATTTTTGGGTCTTTAGTAAAAGTGTATTGCGCGATGGCGGTTAGACCGATATTACTTTCCAACGCTGAGGTAATCCACCATCCAATTCCTAAATTTTCTGCCAGAGAAATCCACTCTTCGCTGCCGGAAATTCCACCCACTAATGAAGGTTTCAGAATGATGAACTGGGGTTTTATTTGTTCTAAAAGTTCTTTTTTCTTCTGGAAATCTACAACGCCAATTAATTCTTCATCTAAGGCAATGGGAGTCGGAGTAATCGTACATAATTCTGCCATTTCGTCAATTTGTCCTGCTTTTATAGGCTGTTCAATGGAATGAATTCCCAGCTCATGTAGTTCTTCCAAAACAATTTTAGCTTCTTCAAAACTAAAGCCTCCATTGGCATCCACACGTAATTCTAACTGTTCCTTTGGAAATTTTTCTCGCAAATGTTTTAAAATATTTTTCTCTGAGTCCCAATCAACACCAATTTTCAATTTGATACAATCAAATCCTTGCGCTAATTTTTCCTCAATTTGTTCTTGCATAAACTCAGCTGAACCCATCCAAATTAACCCATTGATTTTCATGGAATTTTTTCCGGTTGTGAAATCACTGGGAAAGTAGAGGTTTTCGCCTTGTATTAAATTTAACATGGCTTGTTCATAGCCAAACCAAATAGAAGGGAAATTTTTTAATTCCTCTTTTAAAAAATTTGAATTTAGATTTATATTTGTGCAGAGCCATGCAAGTTTATCCTCATATTCCGGCACATCATCAAAACTTAATCCGCGGAAAAGTCCACATTCACCGATGCCTTTTTTGCCGTTCTCTTCGATTTCGAGAAAGAAAGTTTCTTTCGTAGTGAGAACGCCGCGCGAAGTTCCGCTGGGATTTTTGAATTGAAGAAGATGTCTTTTAAATGTTGCGTACATCGATTTTTTATGGCGTGAACTGGTCAATAGCCCCGATTGGAACGGTATCCTTTTTATTTTTTTTTTAGAAAAATAAAAAGATAAAGTGGAAAGCGGGAAAAAGCTCCTTAAAAATTTCTGTCTATAAAACCTTAGAAAATTTACTGTGCGTTTTTCATAAATTCTTCTGCTTCTTCCACCATTTTGGTATTTCCGCAAAAAAATGGAACGCGCTGATGCAATTCTGTAGGTTCAATTTCTAGAATTCTCTGAAATCCGTCTGTACATTTGCCACCCGCTTGCTCAGTAAGTAAAGCCATTGGATTACATTCATACAAAAGACGAAGTTTTCCGTTCGGTGATTGAGCCGTGGAAGGATAAATATAAATTCCGCCTTTAATCATATTCCGATGAAAATCGGAAACTAAACTTCCAATGTATCGCGCTGTGTAAGGACGATCATCCTCTTCTTTTTGGCAATATTTTAAATAATCTTTTACGCCTTGTGGAAATTTAATATAGTTTCCCTCATTGATGGAATAGATTTTACCATTTTCTGGAAATTTCATGCTTGGATGAGAAAGATAATAAGTTCCTAAACTTGGATCCAAAGTAAATCCATTTACCCCATTTCCAGTGGTGTAAACAATCATGGTGGAAGAACCGTAAACCACATATCCTGCGGCAGCTTGATTCACACCTTTTTGTAAAAAATCTTCTAAAATTACAGGTGTTCCCGGCTCGGAAACACGGCGGTAAATCGAAAAAATTGTTCCTACAGAAACATTGACGTCAATATTTGAAGAACCGTCTAAAGGATCAATTAGAACCACATATTTACTCAAATGCGCGTTTGGACCAGTTCTTACCGTAATGAAATCGTCATTTTCTTCAGAGGCAATTCCGCAAACTACTTCGCGTTGAGAAAGGGCTTCAATAAAGATGTCATTTGCCAGTACATCCAATTTCTGTTGCTCTTCGCCCTGAATATTGCTGCTTCCAACTTTTCCGATGATATTCGCAATTCCGGCTTTGTTCACTTGGCGGTTTACGACCTTGGAAGCGAGACGGATTGCACTTAATAAACGAGATAATTCCCCGGTGGAATAAAGAAAATCTTCTTGTTTATCGATAATAAATTCACCTAGAGTCTGGAAACTTTGATCAGCCATGCTAAATTGTATTTGGGTTTTCACAAATTTCGGAAAATTCTTTCAATTTGTCTCCCTTTTTCTTTAAATATAAACGGCGAAATTACAACCATCCGAAATTTTAAAAGGTAAATAAGGAGGACGTTTTTCCCTTCAATTATTGAGGAGAAAACAGCGCGTTTTTTTATTTCGCTCTAAATGAATAATTTTGGGCCATCTTAGTTTTAGACTAAAATGAGATTTTTTTTATAACCTATTGATTGGTAAAATAGTAGATGAAAGTTTTTAAGTTTGGAGGCGCATCTGTGAAAGATGCAGAAAGTGTAAAAAATGTTGCTTTGGTTTTGGAATCCGAAGGTTTTGAAAATTGTCTTTTGGTCGTTTCGGCTATGGGAAAAACCACCAATGCTTTGGAAAAAGTAGTGAAAAAGTATTTTGAAAAAGAAGATTACGAAACTGAAATAGAAAAAGTAAAGCAAACACATTTAGAAATTTCCACCGGACTTTTTCAAAATGGACATGCTGTTTTCGCCGAGATTTCTTTATTTTTTGATGATATCGAATCCTTTCTGCGTCGCAACAAATCCCCAAATCCTAATTTTGTTTATGATCAAGTGGTAAGTTGCGGAGAAATGATTTCTTCTAAAATCTTAAGCGAATATTTAACGGATATTCAATTTAGAAATACGTGGATTGATGCGCGAGATTACATAAAAACCGATAGTAATTACCGAGAAGGAAATATCAACTGGGAAGAAACACAAAAACAAATTTCCACACTTGATCAAAATACTTGTTATGTAACGCAAGGTTTCATCGGCTCCGAAGCCAATAATTTCACCGTGACTTTGGGCAGAGAAGGCTCCGATTATTCTGCCGCCATTTTTGCGTACGGTTTAAACGCCGATGCCATGACGATTTGGAAAGATGTTCCCGGCGTAATGACAGGTGATCCAAGAAAGTTTGAAAACGTAACTTTGCTCGATAATATTTCCTACGAAGAAGCCATTGAAATGGCTTATTATGGAGCATCGGTGATTCACCCAAAAACGCTTCAACCTTTAAAGCAGAAAAATATTCCCTTCTATGTGAAATCATTTTTGGATCCAAAAAAAGCTGGAACCAAAGTGAGTTCTACCGAAGTAAATCAGCAGCTTGAATCTTATATCGTGAAGGAAAATCAGCATTTGATGCATATTTCGACGCGTGATTTCTCCTTTATTGCAGAGGAACATTTAAGTCAAATCTTTGCTTTGTTTGCGAAACAACAAATCAAAATTTCCCTAATGCAGAATTCTGCAATTTCTCTTGCGGTTTGTTTGGAAGATAAGTATGAAACTTTAGACGCTCTAAATCAGGAGTTACAAATTACTTTTAATACCGAAGTGGTGCGGGATGTTTCTATGTATACTTTGAGAAATGCTAATTTAGAGGATTTGAAAAGCTTCTATGAAGGTAAAAATATCCTTTTGGAACAGATTTCCAAAAAAATTATTCAAGTAGTAACCAACTAAACACCATGAGTTTAATAACCAAAACCGACTTAATTAAAGCCTCTGGCTTAAGCAAAACAGGAATTTTTAAAAATTCTTTAGCTTCGGCCGTCATGGGAATTACCAAAATTAATGAGGTTAATAAACTCTATGATAGCTTAAAAGATAAAGTTGGGAAAGATTTTTTCGATTCTTTTGTGCGAGAACGGGATTTAAAATACATCGTATTTGAAGAGGACCTGGCAAAAATACCGAAGACTGGTCCTTTCATTTTGGTCTCTAATCATCCTTTAGGAGCTATTGATGGTATTTTGATGACGAAAATCTTATCGGAAATTCGTCCCGATTTCAAAATTATGGGAAATTTTCTTCTGGAAAAAATAAAACCCATGGAGCCCTTCGTCATTTCGGTAAACCCTTTTGAAGGTAGAAAAGATTTAAGAAACAGCGCCACGGGAATGCGGGGAACATTGAAACATTTGGAAAGCGGTGGGTGTGTCGGGATTTTTCCGGCAGGAGAAGTTTCTAATAAAAACAACTCCTTTAATGAAATCATGGATAAAGCCTGGGAAAAACCGGCGCTGAAGCTCATTAAAATGGCGAAAGTTCCGGTGGTTCCCATGTATTTTCACGCGAAAAACAGCACTTTATTTTATCAGCTCGCAAAAGTTCATCCAGATTTGCAGACGTTGCTCTTGCCTTCAGAAATGATGCATAAAAGGGAACAGCCTATTAGAATCAGAGTTGGAAAAGCAGTTTCTGTGAAAGCTTTGGAAGATATTGAAAGTGTGGAAGAAATTGGAGAATTTTTGCAAAAGAAAATTTACGTTTTAAAATCTTATTATGAAAAGCGAAAGTCACTCGCGGAAAAGCTGAAATTGCCCAACTTGAAATTGAATTTCCCCATTTTAAAGGAAGAAAATTTAGTTCAAAATATCATTGATGAAACTCCGCAAGAAGATCTTGAAGTAGAAATAGAGACGCTCTACAAAAAAGAGAAAATGCTGTTTCGGAATGGAAATTACGAAGTCTTTTTCGCTAAATACGCAGAAATCCCTTTTATCATGCGGGAAATTGGTCGGCAACGGGAATTGACTTTCCGGAAAATAGGAGAGGGCAGCAATCTGCCTTTTGACCTAGACGAATACGATCAGCATTATCACCATCTTTTTCTCTGGGATAATAATGCGAAGAAATTGGTGGGCGCTTACAGAATGGCGCTCGGAAGTGAGGTGATGAAAAAACATGGCATTGAGGGATTTTACACGAGTTCATTATTCGAATTTGATCAGGAACTTCAACCTTTTTTCCGCAAAGTAATCGAGATGGGGCGTGCTTACATTTCCACGGAATATCAACAAAAGCCTTTGCCTCTTTTCCTTTTGTGGCGAGGAATCGTGCATGTGTGTCTGCGAAATCCAGAACATAAATTTTTGATGGGTGGCGTCAGTATTTCGGATAAATTTTCGGAATTTTCTAAATCACTGATGATCGAATTTATGCGGTCGCACTATTACGACTCTGCGGTGGCGCAATACATTCATCCAAAACATGACTTTAAAGTGAAACTAAAAGACCGCGATAAACATCTATTTTTTGATGAGGTAGAATCTGATTTGAATAAATTGGATAAAATAATTGATGATTTGGAACCAGAAATGCGGATGCCGGTTTTGATTAAAAAATACATCAAGCAAAATGCAAAAGTAATTTCCTTCAATGTAGATCCTAGTTTTAATGATGCTATTGATGGGTTAATGTATATCCGAATTAGCGAACTTCCAGAAAGTACTATTAAGCCAGTTTTAGAGGAAATGAGCGAGCAAATCCGGAAAGAAGAAAATAATGAGGCTGATAATCAATAATATTGAGGCTTTGCAGAAAATTCTCTCCTAAATCATTTGTGAGATTAGAAGAAAGTTCCTATTTTTGCACCACTCAATTAATGAAGGTCTCTTAGCTCAGTTGGTAGAGCAATGGATTGAAAATCCATGTGTCCCTGGTTCGATTCCTGGAGAGACCACAATTTTAACAAAAAGGATAGTATTTTTAGCCAGATTCCCCATCAATCGGGATTCTATATAAAGGCAAAAACTATCCTTTTTTTTGTTTTTGTCCCAAAACTGTCCCAACTCATTTCCTCTGTGTCAAATTCTTCAAACTTTTGAGAATGAATACAGATCTTCCAATTTTAGTATTGAGCCGCAAAAATAAATTTAGCTCAATGAAAACCCGATTTTATCTCCACGGTTATTTAAACGCCGAGGGAACAACCCAAATCTTTTTTTCTGTTACCATCAATAAACTGCGGGAGAGAATACCCACCGGTTATTTTGTAAAGCCCTGCAATTGGGACCAAACTAAGCAACGCGCAAAAACTGACGATCATATTAATTTGGTTTTGGAAAATTTTTGCGCAAAGGCAACCCAGATCAAAACTTTTTATTTTCTGACAAAAAAAGAAGTGGGAATGGATAACTTTTTAAAAGAGTTTTTTAGCGAGACTCCTTCTTTTGATTTCAATTCATTTATGATCAAAGAAATTACCGAGCGGGTGAACAATGCTAATACACTCAAAAAACACAAATCAGTTTATAAAAAATTGGTTGATTTTGCGGCAGTAATTCCCTTCACCGACATTGACTTTAAATTCATCGAGAAATACAGACAGCATCTATCAAGAATAGGAAACGCTGCAACGACTGTTAATTCAAATATCAAAATCATTAAGCATTATTTAAATATTGCTTCTAAATATGGAATTGTTCTGAACATCAATTTAGAAATGGTAAAGGTGGGAAGTCTTGCGGGAAATAGAATTAACATTAATATTGAACAGGTGAGAAAACTGCAGGCTTTTTTCGTAAGTGAATTCATCAAAGAAAATCATCGACTTTCCCTAGGATATTTTCTTTTTGCTTGTAATACTGGATTGCGGATTGGTGATATTGAACAATTAAAACGAAAAGAATTACTGGAAGAAACCTTTCAATTCACCACCATCAAAACAAATAAGATTCAGAAAATACAGTTGAACCGAACCGCAAAACTTCTTATCGAAACAGAACCGCGTTTATTTATTCAATTTCCGAAACAGCAGGTTCTCAATCGCGAACTAAAAACCATCGCGGCGCAATGTGGAATAAAAACCGCAATTTACATGCATGTCGGAAGACATACCTTTGCAACCAATTTCTTAAGAAAAGGTGGGAGCGTTCAGGAACTTCAGGTTCTTCTTGGTCATTCTTCCATAGAAACCACGATGCAATATGTTCACATCGTGGAAGCAGAAGCTATTCAGTCGGTATTTTTGTTGGATGATTAAATGACCGTTTCCGTAACGATCTGTACTTCGTAAGTATCATCACCTGTTTTATCTTTTGTCCAATTTTTTATAATGTGCAGATTATTGTAGCAAAAAATATAATCTTTAACGGAAAATTGAGATAATTTTTCAATTGAAACTTTAAAAGACCAATCGTATTCCTGTCCTCTAATCCTTTGTCTTAGCCACGCTTCCCAATTATTGGCAAATAATTCCGGGTGATTACATCCTTCGGGATTTTTCGCGTTATTTTGACCTGCGGTTAAACCATCATACCAAACCAAAGCAAGGGTGTCTGTGGAATCCTTCATTACTTTTGCGGTAAGTGGTGCCGTTTCTTTCTCTTTAGAAACTGGCATTGCGTAACCGTTAACTTCAATAATATTAGTGTCCAACTTTTCTTTTCCATTAAGTAACGCGCCATCTTTATCGTAAAACATGGAGTTTAATTTCACATCATTATCGAGATCCGAGAATTTGTGAAGAAAAGATTTACCGGAAAGAAAACGTCGTTTTGGTCGCAAAATTTCTGCAAATTCAAAATTCTTTCCTTCGGTCACCACAGAATTTACAATTTTGTTCATGTAAATAACCTTGTTTTTTACTTCAATGTCATAGTTGAGCCAGTTCTTAATGCGGTTCACCAATTCTCCAAAAGTCATTTCGGGAACTGCTTTTGCCAAATCAATTTCATTTAAATTCGTAATAACACCAACATCTTCGCCAGGATTATTCGTCACTTCTAAAGATTCACCGATCGCTTCTAACTGCAGCACATTAAAAAACTCTCCGGTTTTAAAGGCGGATCTTCCTTCCCATCGCAAAACGGCGTTGTCTTCGGTGGTATTAATTGTAATATCAAATGTTGTTTCAATATCATTTTTGCCCGTTTTGTTTAAAATTTTCACATCATTAAGATACAAATCAAAAGAAACGTGCTTCATTACTTTTCGAGACCAATATAAATTTACCGTGCCGCGGACTTTATATTTTCCTTTTTTAAACAAACTTAAATTTGCTTCATATTCAGCCCCGTTCATTTGTCCAGCGGTCTCTATACGGATATAATCATTACAGGTTAAAGAAATATTATTCCGCAGCTGCGTCAGTTTCGAAAAATATTCGGTACCGGAAAAAACCCATCTCTGCGCTAAGACAGGATCGGTGAGAATGTCTCCAGCTAATCCATATCCGCCATCTTGAAATCCCATTTTCAAAAGATAAAGCAAATGCGGACATGCGTGAATCACATTTTGATTAAATATTTCCCCGGCGCCATCAATATAATTCCGAAGCATTTCTGTTCCTGCCGGATTCATGTCATTGTAATACCCGTTGAAAGCATCCCATAAACTATCATCAGGCGAATATTTAGGCGTAAACATTCGGGGAAAATTAAAATTAGTCTCCGGATATTTCTTTTCACAAATTTGCTTTGCAAAAATATGGATGTCATCTACGGAAAACTTTTCCAAAGGCAGTTCCGAAAGTTTCTTTTCGAAGTTGGGAACTTCCTCTAATCCATAATAAATTTGTCCCGTGACATTTAATCCTTCAATACTCATAATATCTAACTTCGAAGTACTTATTTTTCCTTCAAATTCCAAATTACCCAGAACTTTTGTTTCCAGATCCGTAGTTTCATAGCTCACAAAATCACCAAATTCTTCAATGAAGTTTTCATCGACAATCGCTTCAAAGGGAAACATGATCTTAGAAAATGACTGATCACTCACTTTGGAATTACTTTCTAAAACCGAAATCTTTTGTTTTGAGATGTCCAGAGCCGCTCCACTTTCTGCTAAAAATATTGTTTTCATATTTCCTTAATGATTAAAAATTCAACTTCATACTGATAAAGCTCCAGAGCAGAATCCTCTTCTATAAATTTATTGGAGATCGCAAAAGCTTCGAACGTTTTGCCTTCTATTTTTAAAAAACATAATTTAGAATCGATCAGTTCGTCAAGGAGAGCTGCTTCAGCTTTTAAAATAAATCCAGTATTTAATTTAAAAGGTCGGGAATTTCTGACCTCCATTTTTTCAATATTCTCGGTGAAGGAATTCTCCTGGTAAATATGCGTTTTGTCTTTAGTCTTAGTGAATTCTCCGGTAAAACAGAACCATTCCGGTACCAGGTTCTGATTTTGCCATTCTACCTGAATCGGTTCGCTTTGTTTCAATTTATAATAATCTACACCGAGGATCGTTTTTTTATCGGTCCAGGTGATCAAATTATCAGAGTCTTCAATTTTCACCGTGTAGACTTCGCCCGAAATAACAGGATTTGAAGGTGCTGCACTTCCCACAATGTTTGCGGGAGTTATTAGATTCGCCATATAGGAAAAAATATAAGCCGACTGATCAACGCGCCGTCTTATATTATGATTGGTGAAAAGCGGATACATTTTCGGTTTCTTTCCGGGGTAAAGATAAAGCGCGGGTAAATTGACCGTTTTACTTACCACATAATTAATATCCAACTCTTCAATTTTTAAAATGATCTGCGCAGGTTTGTAAACCAAAATATTTTCGAAAGGTTTCGTTTTGGGGAGTAGAAAAGAGCTTTTTCGGTTGCGCGGAAACATTCTGTGAACTTTGGTACCAATATCAGTTTTCACGAAGCCATTTTGATACATTACATCATAGGTGATTAGATTCTGGACTTGTTTTTCATTGGTGTGAAAAGTTGCGGTCATGGTAATCCTTAAAATTTTCGCAGTTTCATTTTGTCTTGTTGCCGTAAGAATAATATCATCTAAACAAAAATTTCGATCGGGAATTGAAATAAATTCCACAACCAGAAGCGTCACTGGAACCACTGCTATTTTGCCGTCGTAAGCAATTTGGATATTTCCCGAATAAACACCTACCGGAACCATTTCGGAATTATCCGTAGTTACTGTTAGATTGAGGGTGGAGTTTCCTGCGGTCACATCAAAATTCAGCCAATCAGGTCCCGTAATCGTGAAATTTTTATTGAGTGGATTAATGATCTGCACAACTTTGGACTGCGTTTCATTATATCCTTTTCTTAATTTAAAATCTAAAAATTCAGGATCCGTAATGATTTCATCATCTTCAATAACTGCGATCGTTACCGTAAAGTTATAAACGTAAACTCCATCTTTTTTTAAACGGCAATTCACCACTTTAATTCCAGCTGCAGGTAATTCGGCATTGGTAGAAAAGGGAAAAGCCGGATCTTCTTCCAAAATAATCGCCGAAGTAGCAATTCCTTCTTTAAATAAGTTGCCGATGGTGGAAAATTCTATATTAGAACCATCGGTATTATTAACAATATCTATATCAGTGTCTCCAGAAAAAGCATTTGTACTCCGGATGTAAACAACATCGTAATTTGTTTTATCCGTGGTAATTGCAATAGGTGGATTTCCTGTTATATTAAGGTTAACAATTGAGGTTAGTTGTTTTTCGAATCCTAAGGAATTTGAAATAAAGACATCTACTTTGCTTTGATAATTCCCTGGATAAAGTTGATCCAAATTCATTAAATTGAGAGGAATTAAACCGCCACCTAGCGGTAAATATTCTCCCAAATTTTCAGAAGTTAACCAATCGACGTTTCCAGAAATTCTATCTATATAAAACTGCACATATTCTACGGTTTCGCTTTCCATCACAATTACGTCGAGCGGAGTTATGGAAGGAATTGCGCCGGTTCTGTCCCAATAGATGGTTTGAGACGTTGGAGTTACTTTGCTAATTGCTGGCATAATTTAATGTTTACTGTTGTTTTCTAAAGTTTCGAAGGACTTCAGGGATTTCTTTAGATTTTTACCGGTTCGCGGTCCTGTATCAAATACGCCGACAATTCCATAATCTTTGATTTCTCGCATTACCGCGGTATTTTCATTGAGCGCATTTACAATCATGATCATCATTTCATCGCTTCCGGATGATGTAGCGTTTTCTTTATACATCCCATTTTCAAAACCTCTTGCCTGAGCGACTTCTGAGGTTAAAGTTTGCACGGTGGTTGGTTTCAGGCGTTTCATGGTACGTCCATCAATAACCATCTCTGGATAATTTCGCCCACCTTCGCCGACTAAAAGAGTAGGTTCATTATACATTCCGGAAACTAATTTTCTTTTTCGGCTGTTGAATACTTTTCCATCCTGCTTCCGCATCACAGGATATAAGCCATCTTCTGCTCCGGTTGCTTCGGGAAGTGGTTGAGATAAGATTGTTCCTAACTGTAGTGCACCCATTGCACCGACTAAACTTGCTAAAACAATATTAAAAGGTGTCCATGGTTTGTTCCCTAAAGCCCCTACAACAGCAACAGCGGTTCCAGTGATTGCAGATGCGATATTCATTGCACGTTCTCTCTTCGCAGATTTTAAAGCCAATTCAGCTTTCTTCTTTTCAAGCTGAATTTCATTTGCAATGGTTAATTTTTTATACGTCTCCTGATTGATTTGTCCGTTCAGTAATTCTGTTTTTAACCGTCGCTGTTTACGTTCAGACGATGCTTCCATTCTTCGTAGCATTGCCTGTTCATTTGCCTGAACGAAAGCAGAATATTGCGCAAACATATTTTGAGCGACCTGGAGTGCGGCTGCAACTTTATTAATATTAGTGGCTAAATCGGTGGTACTTGCAAACATTGCATCCCACTGCTCGCGATTCATTCCTAATAAATCTGCGTTGTCTGCGCCAAATTGTTTTAGCGAGGAAAAATTGGGGCCTTCATTAGTTTTACCGTTTACAAGTCCATTTTTTGCAGCTTCCAGCTTATTAAGTTCATTAGCAAAATCTTGAATTAATTTTATCTGTGCGGGTCCAAAGGAAGTAGGATCAGCAATCATTAAAGCTTTTAATACTTCAACTTTAACCCTTAAAAAGCGGATTTGCTCATCTAAGGACTTTTGCTGATAATATTTTTCAACTTCCTGTTTGCCCTCATTCCAACTCTTGATTGCTTCTAATGCTTCATCGGAATAGCCGAGACTTTTAAGGAAATTTTTTAACTGATCTACATTGGAATTATTGGCTAAAGCTTCGTTAACTGCATTTTGGTTTGCTTCAATCTTCGCTTGAAGATCTTCCTGTTCTTTTTTCAGGTTTTCTTTGAACAGTTTTTCGTTTAAAGTCTGGATCTTGATAAAGGTTGTTTCCTCAGCTTTTAATTTAAGATCCTCAATAACCGCATTGTTATCCATCCACTGTTCCCGAATTGTTTCGAATTTTGCACGCTCTGAGCCTTTTGTTTTGGAAATGATTAAATTCAGTTTTTTAAATTCTTCATCAGTAATCAGCTTTTTCTCCAATTCTGCAACAACAGCTAATCCGTCTGCTTTGATCTGCAAATACTCTCTGGTGTACCAATCCGTTTCTAAATCAGCGATGGCGTTTTGTCGATCAATCTCCAACTGAATCGCCAAAGCTTTTGCCGTTTCCCCATTTTTCAACATCGCTTCTTTTTCGGATTCGAATTTTTTAGCCAAAGATCCTGCTGCACGTTGGGCATCAGTTTTACGAGGCGCTTTATCTGCTTTATCTTCGGTGCCGCCGACATTGGTGTTGTATGGATCTTTTCCTCCTGCAACTGCTCCTTTTTTCTCTTCTTTTTCTACTAATTTAAAAAGATATGCATCACGTTCCTTTCTGGATTTCGCTTTTGCTTTCATCTCTTGAAAAGCTGCATAAGCTTGTTTTTTGGCTAATTCTTTTGAATCTTTTTCATCTAAATATAAATCACTTTGTCCACCTCCCATTAATCCACCGCTGCCAACGCCTCTAATGGTTTGTTTTTCCGGTTTTCTATATCGCTCGATTGCGGAATCGAACTTTTCCTGCAATTCCATATCCTCTTTTAAATCTTCAGCAGCTCTTCTGTCTATTTCACCTTGTGCCGCTTTCGCCTTTGCAGCAGATAAAATAGCATCTCTTAGGGTCAAATATGATTTTTCCGCTTTACCATTCATAATGACCTCAGTGGAAATGTTTGCAAACATCTTTGGATATAATTCCTGTAATTTTTCTGCCGCTTTTCTCTGAGCATCTTTTCCCGCTGCAGCATTTGTAGCTGCTTTGTATAATTTATCCAACTCAGATCTTTCTTTCGCTACAGATTCCGCAGATTCGAGAAAGGCTACTTTTAATCTTTTTTTAGAATCAGCGGCGTAATCGGTAGTTTGGATAAAAATTTTGTAAACGGCTACAGCTGTTATAATTAAAGAAATCATAGCACCGATGGCATTAGCACTGGTTACTGCATTTAATCGCGTTTGAGCAATTGTCTGTAATTTAGTATTGTTGGTGAATAGTCCTAAAACCGTTGCACCTACCCCGATACTTGTATTCCACAAACTTTGTATAATAGTTTGAGCGGCAGTAAGAACTGATCTGGTCTTTTGGACAATATTGAATAAAACCGTTTTTTCAGTTAAACCTGTAGTTAATAAAGTGGAGAGTGATATAGCGGTGTTAAATGAAAATATTGATACAACTGCTACTGCTAAAATCTTAATTACAACATATAGTGCTGAACCGAACATACTAACTACACCTTCGGAATCATCAACAGCACCAATTAGTTTTCCAAATCCACTAATAACAGAATTTAAAAATTTCGCAACAGTATCGCTAGTAAAAGCACCTATGATGCTTTTTTGTACCTTATTATAAATAGCAGCCGAATTGTTATTTACCTTATTAAACTCTTCTGTCAATGATGTAGCTTCTTGCAATGCATCATTAGATAAAGCAATGGTTTTACGGAATCGATCAGTGTTTTCCGAAGCGGCACCTAAAATTGAAATAACATACTGATCATTTAATTTTAGGTAGTCCAGCATTTTTGCCATCTCGGTGGTATCCAATCCTTTTGCACCTTCTGCAAATTTTAAGAAGAATTGCATCGGATCTTTGTTGATGAGCTCCTCAACTTCCTTCTGGGTAATGTTCATCACTTCCGCAAACTTTGCAGATTCTTTAGCGGCCATCCGTACAAAGGAAGAGTAAGCAGTTCCGGAACGTTCGGCATCAATACCACTTTCCTCAAAGGCTGCACCTAATGCTAATGTTTCAGCGATGGATGGTTTTAAATTATCTGGTAACGCACCCACTCGTAGGGTAAAGTCTGCGATATTTGCCTCAGATGCGGCACCATTTGCACCCAATTCATTTAAAGAAGATCCAATCTGATTGAAGGCAGTAGGGATATCAAGATCTTTAGTCTCTCGAAATAAGTTCTTGATCTTACCCATTTGGTTTGCCACCTGTTCTACACCACCCTCGAAGCTATCTCCTAATGCTACATACATTTTATCCACCTCTTGCGTAAACTGTGCAATCTCAGCTTTCGGCACACCTAGGCGACCACCTACTTCCGATATCTTTAGGAGATCCATCTTAGAGGTTCTGGTATCGAAATCACTGTATGTACGCATGAGCTCCTTAACTTCCTCATTAGTCATCCCTGTAGTTTTGGCAACTGTTGTCTGTGCGTCTGCTAACTTATTGTTAAGATCTATGGTTGATTTAACGGATAGGGCCACACCTGCCATGACAGCTAAAGCACCTGCAACAATGCCTGAGTAATGATTGAACTTACCTGCAAGATTTTGAATTGACAGAGAGGATGCATTGGCACCAGTTCGAAGCTGAGTCATACGACCATTCAGTTCTCCTAACTGGGTAGATGCCTGAGTATACTCCGCAGAGTTTGGATTCATATGATTCAATTGGAACTGCAGTTCACTTGCTCGCCTCTTGAGTTGCTCCATCGTCAAGGACATGATGTTCATTGAACGTACTTCATTATCGATCTCCTTACGATTGTTTGACATCGCCTTTGTTAGCGTGTCAATAGCTCGTTGATTATCTTTATACTCATCAGAATCTTTCTTCCGTTGTCTGGAAAGAACCTGCTGCTTCTGCTGCAAATCTTTCAGAGTGATGCCCAACCGCTTATTAGCAAGTTCTAAATCGAGAACACGCTTCTGAGCTTCATCACCATTAATTACAATTTTGAGTTTTAGAATCTCATCGGATATCACCTTTGCCATCTTATCAAATGTTTGCACAAGATTACTGCTGGACGGTGAAGACCTACGTTACATTAAAAATTTCAAGATTTTTTTAGTTGGTGCAATTGCCAACGGATATTATGTGATAGGTGATTTTAAAATTTTGATGCAAAAATTTTAAAAACGTCCTATTGGTGGGGTGTATTGCCATATTTCCGCTTTTTTTGTTCGTTGGCAACTGCATTTACGATTCTCGGCGGCGTCGGAGTCCAAGACAGACAGAAAAACCACATAATTTAATTATTTAGGTTTTTCCGTTGGTTTTCAGTGGTTTAACAAATTTTACTGAATTTTTGTAATGCTTTTTTTGAATTTAAGCATCTGATTTATAACTATTTATAATCAAAATAAATAACAATTTAAAGCATATATTTAATACGTCAATTGACGTATTTTAGGAATTTATTTTGTATCTTTATATTACTAAAGTAACAGATTATGAACGACTTAGCAACCAAAGGCACCGAAGCGAAGAAAGTAACTTCCGCCACAGAACCAATTGGCAATATTGCCAATTCGAAACAGACCCAGGATAAGCAGAAAAGCGCAATCCAAGAGAAAAAAGAAGCATTAGCGAAAATTTTGGAACCAGTTACGGCAGAACAGAGAATACGTAATGGCGAAAATTTTTTAAAGATTGCAGAGAAGCACCGATTTTTAACGGAAAAAGAAGATGATTTAAATTCCTTTATGATTGGAAGAGACGGATTAAAAGAAAAAGTTCAGATTTCAAATGACAACGGACAAATTTTTGAAATTTCAAATTCTGTCGTGATCGATGAAGTTTTAAATCTATGTTCTGAAAAACTTAGTCATCTAGTTTCAGAAAGTAAAGAACAAATTCTGACTTTCCACATTTAAAAAAAAATCCCTCAAGCTGTGACGAGCGAGAGGGGTTTTTCATCCAAACAATTTTTACAAATCATTATGAATGCAACGGAGACAAATTTACAAAAATTATCTGATTTAGTTTATCAGATTTTAGAGAAGAAAGGATTTTCTAAACTTTTCAACTGGGTAGATTACCGCTATTTTAAAAAAGATAGCATCAACAAACCAGACCGCGCAGAATATATTGCAGAGCAATTTATTTTTTGGAACACTCACGAACTTTCAGATTTTGCGGATTATGAATTTTAAGATTTTAAAAATCTCTTACCTGTTCGCCAATAAAAAAGCCGTTCCAAAAATCAATATTTCTGGGCAATGGCTAAAAAATGCAGGTTTTGAAATTGGCAAAAGTGTAAAAATTGAAATTTCAGAAAATCAAATCATCATTAAAAATGCAAATTAAAACTTACAACGGAGCATCCGCAGAACCGAAGAAAGGCGAAACCGTTTTTTATATTCAGTCTCACGGATTTAACGCAGGGCGACCGCTAAAAAAACCACTTCCCAATTGTTGGGAAGTTCGGACCGAGAGAAGCGCAGATTTTGAAATTTTGTACATCGTTTTTGAGAGTAAAATTTTAGCACCCTTTTTTCGGGGATCCGTGATTCCTTTTATCGCTTTGCACGAATACAAAAATATTATTTTCCCCATTTTGAAAAACGCTATCCACGAAAACAAAATAATTAACGAACATTATTTGCAGATTAGGAAGATAGAAACCCAGTTGCAGCAGCAGGATAAAATTAAAAATCTAATGCAGGAACTTAAAAAATCCATTTCACGGGAACTTTATAATAAAATAAAATCGACCGCATAAAAAAAACCGCCAAGTAAGGCGGTTTTTGTCATTTATATCCGTTTACAAACGGATAAAAAATTTTTCCGCTGCGCTTCCTTTGGTCGCTTGCGGGAATACTTATTTTTTAAAATTAATCTCCAGTTTACTTCCAAACACCATTGCCATTTTTTCTAATACCTGCAATGAGGGCAATACTCTTCCAGATTCATAATCATAGATTGTGGCTTTTCCTGCTAGATCTAGTTTTTTCGCCAGTTCTTCCATCGTAAGATTGGCTTTTTTTCTTTCGGCTTTTATAAGTTCGGCTATTTTCATTAGTTTAAATTTTCTGAAACAGATTGAGAAATAAAATATTCTCGCAATTCTTTTTTAAAATAATCAGATGTTAAAACTTCTGTAGATTTTTTCTGGTCTTCTTCATAAAGATCAAATACCACAAAGTTTATGGGCGTTTTTGTTTGCTCTACATAGATTAAACACGCAGGAAATTCCCGATGCAAAACGTAAAGTTCATTATTTTCTTTGTCTACGCAAAGTAGAAATTTTGTAATTTCAACAGAGGTTTCTCCGTTGCTAATAAATTGCTTTTCCATATTTAAGTATTAATTGTTTAATTTTGCTCTACTTAAATATTTCGTTAGACGTTTATTTAACAATCCCCGGAGACTTGCAGGTCTGTGATGGGGATTTTTTTATAAAAGTTGGGTCCACTTTTTTATAATTTCATCTTCTCGCTTTAATTTATTTTTAAATAAAATCTGATCTTTGGAATAATTAAATTCAAAATCTCTACTCCAGGTTATATTCCCTTCCCAATCGCAAAGTAAAATTCTTTTTACCATATATTTATTGGCTGCAACATCTTCTGTATCTCCAAATCTGCTCCACTGATATTCAAACATTCTTTTTAAATCTGGATGAATGGAACTTAATAAAAAATCTTTGTACGCCTTCCACGTTTTAAAGTTTTCGGGCAGTTTTTTTATAGAATAAATTAAGTTTTCTTTGCCATACATTGCAGCAGTATGCACGCCTTTTAATCTTTTTTCTAATTTATCATAAGTTTCTGGTTCCAGTTCTTGAAGATCTGCAAGGCATCTAAATGCTTTTTCATGTACTAAATTTGAAACTCTGAAAAATTTCAAATTTCCACCCAGCATATACATTTTATCATACACTTTGTTATACGGTAAATTATTTTCAATTAAATATTTCCAAATATCTGTATATCGCCAGTCAATAATAGGATAAGCTTTGTGCGGTTCGTTTTTTCTTCGCAACCAAAACAGATCAGAATCTTCGCCAAACATTACAAATCTTCTATCCGGACTTTCCTCTGCACGCAAGCCAATAATGGAAACGCAAGTGCCTTCTAATTTCCGCAGGTTCTGCCCAACCCAAAGGTTGAACTTATTAAATCTTTTCGGATATTTATTTTCAATACTATGAATCGCCAAAGGATGCTTTTCTCTTACCCACTCTTCTCCTTCTCCCCATGCCCAAAGAAACAATTGTTCATGACTCGCAGCGTTGGTCATAAAAATAGGCACTTGATACCATTGCGGTATTACGTTGGGTTGCAACATTGCCCATTCTACAAAATCAATCGTTCCTTGATATTCCGCTTCCTGGTCCTGAAAATAAAGTATAAATTTTCTACCTCGCTTTTTTGCTTCGGCATTTACCAAATGAAATAAAGCCGTACTGTCTTTTCCGCCAGAAAAAGAAAGAGAAACATTATCGTAATTATCAAATAATATTTCTATTCTTTTTATCACAGCGGCCAAAACATCAATCGTCCCTCTTACTACCGTTCTTGCCATTTTAGTCTAATTCTGGATTTATATCTTCTTCCACTTCTTTTATTTGTCGCTCAATCGAATAAGGAACGCCCATTATTTCACTTGCAATTCCTTTGATACCAATTAACCTTTGAACTTCTTCCAAAGTCATACCCAGTTCCTTCATTATTTTAATTTCGTCCCAACCAGATTTTAGCATTCCAACCAATGAAGCTTGCAATTCTACCTCGTGTTTTCCTCTCGCACGGTTGTGACGAATGGTAGATGCCATTCTATCACTAATATCTTTGTCAATCACAGACACTGGGAGCATTCCATTTTCCCGCTCAAAAATATTTTTATAACGCAGCATTATTGTATATCTGTGAAACCCATCTACAATCACGTATTTATCACGTTCTTTATCATAAAAACAAACAATCGGCATTGTGTAGCCGTCGCTTTTTATAGATTGATAAAGCAAATCCATTTCTCTTTTTGCTACATGATTAGGGTTGTAATCATTGGCTTCCATCTTTTCCAGTGGTACGGCAATGATATTATAGACTGGGCTTATAAATTTATTTTTCATAATATTTCTTGTAATTGTTCTCTACTAATTTTCTTGAAATACTCGGAAATTCCAAGTTTCTTTTTATTGTTTTCAAAAATAAGATTTTCTAAACCTACATTTCCTATTAATCTTAAATACCGACAATCTTCACTTTGTCCTGTTCGGTAGTTCCTATGTTGGCTCTGGATCACATCACCCCAATCAAAAGTTTGGTCAAAATAAATCGTGTGCGGACGGTCTTGTAAATTCAGACTCATAGATCCTGTCTTATAATTCAGAACTGTTGCTTTTGGGAATTGTTTCCGGCATTCGTTCGCACTTGCAATATATTTACAAAAGATAATCGTTTTGCTTTCATCGGTAATCCAGTTTTTTACGGCTTCAAATTTACCTTCAGACAAAGAATATTCATGCTGCATTTTCTGTGTCATTTCTAGGAAAATATTATTATTCATCGCCATGAGTTTTTCATCATCTAAATGTTTTTCTTTTAAATATTTATAATTCTTTTGCTCTTCATCAGAAAGTTGGTAGTTTGCTGTTTCAAAAATCTGATTGATATTCAAATCCAGATCACATTCAAAAACATACTCGCCAATCATAGAATAGAGATAGTCTATATTTTCATAACCGGTAATAAATTCCTTTACATAATTTTTATAACCGCCGAAATTCTTGGTAATAGTCGTGTATTTGCAAAAAGTATTTTTAAATTCTGCCAAACCCATATTTAGAATTTCAGGCGCAAGAAATTCAAACTGTGGCCAAAGATCAATTAAATCTCTGGTAATAGGTTCACCATTTAAAATCAATTTATATTCGCACCATTTAGACATTTCTAAAAGCCGTTTGGTGCGCTTTGCATCGTGGTTTTTGATTTTAATACTTTCATCTACGATGAGAAATGTGTCTAAAGAATTTCTAATTTTATTAAACAGTTGCAAAAATTGTCTATCTGAAGATTGCAAAGTTTCTACACCCATATAAATAACTTCTGGCGCATTGAAACCGCCCCATTTGGCAATCTCATCTTTAATTGAGGGAATACTTTCGTCTATCGGTTTTATGCTTCGGAGTGGACCAATCCACACAACTAATCTAATTTCCGGAACGGCGTTTACCAGTTCCAAAGCTACTCGAGTTTTACCAGTTCCCATCTTCATAAACAACGCACCCACTTTGTTTGGCAGTTGTTTTATTAATGCTTTTTCTTGCTGAATTAATAAACTCATTTCTTTAATTTTTCTATGGTATTATTTTCTAAAGGAGATATTTTGGCAGGGGAATGATGTTCAACAATTATTTCAAAGTTTTGTTCTACATTTCCTGAATTTGGATTATACCACCCTATTTTTTTGAGTGAAATCATTAAGTCGAAATCTTCTTTTCTGGCAAACCATTCCGAAATCCAATAAGCGTCACATTTAATTACATCGCAATCTTGCCCGAAAACTTGGGATTTGGGAATAAGTGCAGAATTACCTTGCCAATCTGCGGCTTTGTAGCACTTTAGAGAAATTTCGGTAAGAGTTTTAAGTCTTACCGAAACCACTTTTATTTTTTTCATTAGTCTAAAACAATGTAGTAAATTTCTCTATCAGAATCAGAACCGTAGAATGTAGGCTCAGTAAAAGTCCATCTATCTAATAAATCACATGTAGCATATAAAACATTATCAGATACAAGTTTCATGTTATTTTTGCAACCTTCAATTTGAATAGGTTCCATATAAGATTTCAAATAATCTTGACGAGTAGCATATTTCCCTCCATCCAAATGAGAATGATCTTCGTTTCCAGCAATATCCCATTCTGATTTAATGGATATAATTTTACCGGTTCTTACGAGCGCGCTATTTCCTGAGTATTCAGGATTGGTAACGGCAATTGTTTTACCGATTAATTTTTTAGCGATTGCTAAAGTTAATACTTGGTTTGCTTCGAAGATTTCAGTAGTAGTTTTCATAATCTTAAATATTTATTTTGTTAGACTTGGGATTGCAGTCCCTCTCATTATTAATACAACAAAGATATGTTTTTTAAACATACTAACAAAGTAAAAAAATGTTAAAATGTTGTTAAATTTTAAAATATAAAAACGCTAATTTTTATAAAATCTAACTTTATATCGTGTCAAAAAATTAGCACGGGTAATGCTTTTAATTTTTTTTGAAATCCTTTTTTTATTGCTCATTTCTTATAATTTTAATTTTAACAAATCATAAGTGTCTGAATAGACCTTACATTCAAATATTTTACTTAAAGCTTCAACTTCATATTTAAATTTCACTTCATCTTTAAATTCTTTCATGAGCAAAATTTGACTTTGATGATTGCCGTATCGTGAAAAGACATAGAAAAATAATTCTCGATCAACAGATATTCCAAGGGAATATTTTTCGGGAATCGGTTCCATTGTCTTAAGATCTTCTAAAAACTCTTCAAATATTTGCATACTCAAATTTACAAAAATATTCTACACCAACTCCGGATCTCCCATGTTCAAAACTTCTCTTCCATTCTGCTGCTTCACCCATTCAGGGCGGTAGATAAAATATTTAAAAGCATCACTCAAATTCGTGGAAAACATAGGCCGTTTTGCTAAAGGTAATTTCTCCGAAGATTTGTTTTTATGCAGGCGTTTTATTCCTCGTTTATCTGGTTTGATGATTTGTTTGGCGACGTTCATAGAACTGATCAGATGGCGGCACTGGTATTTGTCGAAAAGCAGATTAGGCAGTTTCGGGAAAGTCTTTAAGAAAATATTTTTACATAGCTTAAATTCATCTTCCTGGTAAATTGTTTTTTGACCGCGGTTCATCATTTGCACGCTCCAACCTGTTCTACTGCCATCTTCATAAGTCTCGAGAAACTTTCTTGTTTCGCCTGCCCAATCCCTTCCAGAACTTTCGTACTGATTTCCTCCCCGGTCGTAGTACATAATAATCCTTTTGTTTCGATGCCCTGCAAAAAATTCCAAAAATTTATTTGCAAATTCCCGAGTTCCACCTTTTCCCAAAACAAATAGATCCTTCAAAACGTGAACATCCAAACCTTTCGTTTGTCCGATCACCATAGAAAGCATTTCTCCGAAATCCACCCCAATTTCTAAGGGTAAATTCGTATTGCAATATTTCAGGGCTTCACTGGTCGTTTCTGCGTTTTGGTCGCCTGTTCTGTAGCGCAGATAAAAATCATGCATCACGCCATCTTCATACACGTGCAGGTTTTCATCAAATCCAACGTAGAATTTTTGACCACTCTCTACCTGTGGCGGCATAGAGCCAACGGAAGTATTAAATTCTTCAACACCCAAAGACTGTAATGCCGTTTCAAAATATCCCAACCGCAGTACATTCAAATTTGCAAAGGAAGAAACCACATAAAAAAACGTACTGTCTTGCCGTGCAACCTGCCATTTTACAGAAAGTTTTTTAATAAGGTTTTCGGTTTTTTTCACCAATGAAACATTGCGTTTCCGGCGGTACCGAATCCAGTCTGATTTCGCTTTATTCAGCTCCATGGAAATATTGAGCAGATAGTGCAGCTGCTTTTTATCCATATCTTTTTCGCGGTCCAGGATCCAGTCATATTCTCCCGGCATGATGATGTTCGGATAATCCGTGGTAAAGGTTGCACCCCGGAAAAATGCAGATCTGCCGAAAACTGTAGAATCCCCACGAAGCGCAGGAAACAAACGGTCAATTTTCTTTTTTTCTAAATATTTTGTTTCATCACCAACCAAATGTTGGTAAGAGTTACCCGCACCGGAACTTGGCGCATCCATGGAAACATAATTGAAGAAATTCCCCGTAAATGTGGAAATGGTATGCTTGTAAGTTTGCGGCGCTTTGTATGGTTTTTTAAAGAAATCTGGCGGGGATTCATCCACCACATAATGAACTCCTTCAATCCAGCCTTTTCTGTTCCAACCTTCGATGATGGAAGGAACTACGTTTTTAAGAAGATTCGTGTAGGTATCACCAACAATTGCGATGTAACAACCAGGCATTTCGAAACAAATATCCATTGTTCGTTCTGCCAAAATATCTGTGGTTTTTCCGGTACCACGGCCGAGAACCAAAAAGAGATTTTTTGGCTGCATAATATCGGCGAGCATTTTTGGCCAGGAACAGAAACGAAATTCCGTATCACCGAGTTCTTTTACGGAAATAATGGATTTTTTCATTATTCTTTTCGCGGGTTATCGGTGTCATCCATAAATACCTTGATCGGAAGATTGATCATTGCCTCCTGCTTTATTCTTTCAATCGCTTTTGGCGTCATGTTCTGAATCTTTTCATCGATCCATTTTTCGGTATCTTCCAAACTTTCGTTGGGTTCACTGTCAAAATGATTCATATCGAATGTGTACACTTTGAAAGGTTTGTTGAACATTTCATCGGGTAGCTTATTATCATCCGGATTGGCACGTTCCCGAATTTCGGCAGCGTATTTCACGAGTTTCCCAACTTTCTCCAGGTCATTAACATTTTGCACCAATTTTCTTGCGAGTGCAATATCTCTGTCCAGATCATCTGCATATTTATTGAGGTGTGCTTTTTTGGTAATATCCGTGGAGCCGTAGAAATACTCCATGCTTTCATTGAAGAGTTTCAGGGCCTGCAAACGGTTTCCCTTTAGATCAGCTTCAAAAGAGACCAAATGATTGATGATTGCATCCTTTTCGCCATAGAGGTCGAAACGCATCCGCATATTGTAAATTTTGGAAAGCATGTTCACATACTTCACAAAACTTTCATCTACCATTTTCGGCATTCCCATTTCTGCCCATTCGTACAGATTAGCTATGTCATATTTCGTCCACTCCACCGTTAAAATATATTTGGTTTTTGCAATCGTTCAGGTATTGTTCCCATCTTACTTTTGCCAATTGTTGCGCTGCAGTAATATTTCCTTCGCGGGCATTTTGCGCGAGCTTCATTCCCACTTCTGCATCTACTATTAGAACACCGCGTTTGTAATGAAAATGCACCAGGGTTTCTGCGTTTCGCCACTCCTTCAGAAAATCTTTTACGGGAACGTCAAGATAGACCGCAATTTTTTCGGGACCGTAACCGGCACCGGCGAGAGTTTCTATCTGTTCCAGTTCTTCCTGGGAAAGCCTTACGGAAATTGCGAGCATTTATCTGATGAATTTAGAACCGCTCCAGGCGATTATTCTTTTTTTTGTTTTTTTCGGCTTCTTATTCATCTTATGTTTTTCGATGAAATTGGTCTCTCTTAGATTAATTCGAACTTTCTTATTTTTATTTTCTAAAAGCTCAAGTTCCAGAAGGGTGAGATCGATTAAGCCGGGATGTGGTTGGGGAGTTTCTGTATTCATTTTAAATTTTATTTCCGATTAAAAGTTTAACGAGACTCAAAACAAAACCTTCTGAAATACCAGAGTTTTCTGAATGTAAAACTGATGGGAGTATATCATCTTTTATTTTCAGTTTTTTTTCTGCTGTAAAATAAGATTGCCGTAATATATCATTTTCATCTAGCAAGGAATTATTTTTTTCTACTAAAGTTTCGATTTCAACTTTATCAATTTTTTCGAATTTAAATTCTGTCTTAAAAACATCCGCAGGACAAAGGAAAACGACTGTGTTATTATCCCTATTCACCATTGCAAGATCAAATAGGGTAACTTCGTTATCGACTGCGAACTTCGAAAAATAGAGTCCACTTTCAGGATAATTTCTTGATTCTATTCTTTTATTGATATCGTTAAATTCGATTGATTTTATTTCTACGTAATTTTTCATTTTTCAAACATTGTTTTGTAGAAGTCGTAAACTTCCGGGTGATTGGTAATTGTGTATTGTTCCAGTTGAGCGTTTTCGCTCCAGTTTCCGCTGCCTTCCATCACTAAATTAAATTCCTGATCTTCTAAAACTGCTTTGATCAAAGTGACTTTGCTGTGATTCCAATAATATTTTGTTTTAAAATTTGGATTGGATTTTACCACCGCTTCCAAAGTTTCTATGGTCACTGGATTCCGCTTGATCATACTGTCGGAAATAAGAAGCGTTACTTCTCCTACCTTTCCGCTTTGCTGCAGTTCCTGCAAGGCTTCCACCACACGGCGAGAAATAGAGTAGGTGCTGGCAAAAATTTCTTTAATAAAATATCTTTTTGCAATAAATGGGATGAAGGTAAAAGCGTTGAAGGCGTTTTCTGTAAAAATGTAGAAGATTTCACCTTCCTGCGGAATTCTGATAAGATCTTCTACTTTCTTTATTTTCTCCAGATGATGATTGAGATAGGTAGAGAAAACACCCTCCCGTTTTTGGGCGGGTGTTTCTGTAATGGCATTCAATGAGAAAAATTTATTTTCCTGCATTAATACGGCTTTCTACCAGTTCCTTTTTTTTGTTGAGGAAATCCACTTGAGACTGCAGATCTGCTTTGCGGTCTTTGTCCTTTTCCTTCTCTATGAGTTTATTTTTTTTGGTAATGTTGGAAGCGATGTTGCTTTTTGCCTGTCCCAATTTTTCTGGAAGAATCTTTTCTATTTCACGCTCCAGCTTCAAGCCCGCAAAAACTTCATGTTCCCCAAGAATAATTTTATTTTTCTGGTAATGCTCCAGTTCTGCATGAACGGCTCTATTTTCTTCAAAATCTTCTAAGAGTTCATTAGAAATGCTGAAAACTTCTTCTTTGCTGAGCTTTGGTTCCGCCACATCCACCAACTCCTTAAACAGTTGGGAATGTTTCTTTTTGTAACCATCGAAAGAATTAAGCGCATCTACGGTCATCGCTTTCAGTTCTGCAGGAGCATCTTTCTCTTGTAAAAATGGATATTGGGTAGAAAATCGCAATCCGGATTTTGCAGCTGAATCCATTTCGCGCAAAACATTGGTAAACGGATCTTTTTGAACATCGGAGAGATCAGCAGCTTTTCTAAAGTCTGGAACATCAGTTTCCGGAACCGCTTCCACTTCTTTTTCAGCAGGAACGTGTTTAGCAATCTCTACTTTAGAAATCGTGTGGAAACGCTGTAATTCGTAGATAATTTTTTCTACGTTGTCTTTTGTAGCTCCTTTTTTGTTATAGCGGTTCAGCAGCTGTACGGGGATATTGGACTCCACGGCCAATGCAATCCCTTTATTGAACTTTTCGCTAAGATCTTTCGGTGGATTTTTAATAAAATCTAAAACTTTTGTTTTCATAATTGACTCTTTTTTTATCAAGTTTGCAATAATAGTGAGAACAAAAAACGATAAGATTAGGCAATTGCCATGTTACATTAAAACCAAAAAACCCGCCGAAGCGGGAATTATTTAAGGGTTAGGAACTTCTCTAAACATTGTGGGACTGTACGGATATTCTGCATGGCGATCTTCATCAACCAGGATCATCATATCTTCATTTCTCGTCCAGAGACTATCTGCTTCTATGTAATCAAAAAGCGTTTGTAGGTCTAAGTTATTTCTGTAGTATTGGGTTTCCATTGATTTTTAATTTTGGTAATGAGCTCAGGACAATCTGCGAGATTGCGGAAAATAGCGCGGAGTTCTGTGTGAATTGCAGAACGGGTTTCCCGATCTTGCTCAAGGTCTCCGTCGCTCAATAAATTGGCGCGCTCGAAGGCGATAAATAAAGTATCCTCTACTTCTTTAGCTGAATAAACATTTAGTAAGATTGCGGCGGATTCCAAGATCTCGGCGGTTTTTTTCTCTGTGCTCATAAGTTTTTTATTTTAGCTATTAAACTTAAGAATTAAAGCGTTCCACGCTGAAGTGAAGTCAGTGTTAATTTCAAAAACTTCTCTGCCTTCCTTCGTGATAATGGAAACGCGTGTTTTCCCATTCCGCAGTTTTCGGGAGCGGAAACAGCGGATGTTGTTTTCGCGCACGAATCGGCAGATGCTTATTTTTTTGGTTGGAACTAAAGCGGTAGAAAACCAGCTTTGCACATTTTCGCCTGTGGAGCGTAGAAATGACACTACTTGAGAGTCATTGTCTAAAAAGATTGTTGAGTTTCGCATTTTATAATCTATTTAGAAATTATTTCAAACAAAAACGCCTCGATTGTGTGGCGTCGCGAAACTCAACAATCGGTGAAGATTGACCACACGCACAAGGCGCAGTATTTTAAATAAATTTTTTCGGAAGATACCGATTATTAAGTTTCGCTATAGCAAATGTACATATTTTTTCCAATAACAATACAAAACATTAGAAAATAATACAAACTTATAATTTTTTCACATACAAAATGTAGGATGCAGTTTTCCAATCATCTACAATATCGAAACTATACAATTTGCAGATATACCCATAATTCATTGCTCGCCGCACAATTGTAGTTTCTTGTCTTGATACATAACCAACGGTCACTTCGTCAGAAATAATTTCAACAGCTTTTTTGTCAAACTCATTGTAGTTGTCCTTAAATAATTGCAATAAATCACCCTCTTTAAGATTGTTTTCAATAAACTCATATCTTTTTTTTAAGTGTACACCTTGAATATCAAAAATGGATACCACATCATAATTGTCAATTGCAGGAATTTCATATCCTTTATTTTCATATAACAAGAAATCATTATACAATTCTTCTTTACTTCTAACTTTTCGTTTTATTTTATTTTCTTTATTATATAATTCCGTTTGTAATTCGTTTAACCAAAAATCAAAATCGATAAATTCAAATCTCCATCTTCTAATAAAGGCCCGTCTAAGGGATGTTTCTGTGATCTGATGATAAGAATTGTTTTGATAAAGTTCGTCAATTAGATTCTGATCTGCATCTCTTAAAAACACCAGTAAATCTTCGCCTGAAATTAATTGCAAGTCAGTAATTGTATGGTTTGTAGCAACCTTTCTTAATTGAACGTTTTCGTCCTTATTCGACAATAAAGACGCAAGGCATATAACAATTATCAAAAGAAAAACAATAATAAGCACAGTTATAAAATCCATTTTTTTAAATTTAGTATTAAAAAAAACCGCTGTGGTAGCGGTCTAAATATACTGTTCACCAATCTTCTTTTTGATGAATATTTGCAATCATCTCATTCATGAAAATTTCGGCGTAAACTTCAATATCATTAAGGTAATTGATAACTTCTTTTGTTTGCCTTCGATCTCCATTCCCTTTGAAACAATTGTAATAACTAAAATTACCAACACCTCCGATCTTATCAATATTGTATCGTAATTTTTGATCCTTGATATCAAAAGTTAAAGTATAACTAACGCCTAATGCAGACTTACCGAGCGGTCCTTTCGACATGATATTCCATAAACCATTTATCCTAAGATATTCATTGGGAACATCTGATTTTGTAACAAAGTCAGGATTCGTGTAGGTTTTAGCAATCCAAGATTTTAGTGATTTATAAATTTCTGTCCTGCTTTTTCCAGGGAAATCAACAATATTATTTTCTGGAATCAATCGTGTTGGAGTCGCAGTAAAAGTATTTTGTGCGGAAATTATCAAAACTGATAATAAACAGAAAATAAGTAAGAGCTTTTTCATACAATAATTTTAGCTCTAAAGATAAAAAAAACTTCACAATGTGAAGCTTAAGGTAATTCATTCTTGCATTCCGCAAGTCCGGCAATTATTTTCTCGTAGGTTTTTTCGGTGACCGTTAGTTTTCCGGTGACGTATTTTGTAAAATTCTTTCGGTCCATGCCTATCTTTTCTGCGAATACAGAAAGATTCATCCAGGGAATTTTTTCGAAAATTTGTTGTAGTTCTTCCGCTCTTGTCATACGTCAAATGTAGTATTTTTTAAGCAGATGAGCAAACTATTCTGCATCTTCCTGCAACTTCCTGAACTGCGCTTTTACTTCATCTGTGAAACCAAATGACAGTTGTTTAATGATAAACCGTTTGTGGCCGAAAATAATTTTATTGTGAATCGGATAATTCTTCTTTTTCTTCTCGCGATTGAGTTTTAATTTTCTGGTCGCTGCTGAATAATTTCCTGCTTTTCTCGTAGTCATATCAATATACCGGTGCACAGCCAAATGCGTATAAGTCAAGGAATTTTTATCCACGCTCATATTGACGTTCCGCCACTTTGCCTGAGAAAATCCACGCATTTCCCGACGGGTATCTTTTAGTATAGATGCAGCCTGCTCCCGCAGAACCTGTTCGATGAATCGTTCCTCAATCGAATTTCCGCTATTTCGTTCGCTGATCAAACTCATTACTCAATTTCAAAATTAATACTCCACCCATTGCAGTCTGCTTTTTTCCATTCCGGGAGGATTTGAATAGAATCTACCGAAATATGCCGAAGAAAACCGGAACATCCTTCTGTTGCTAAAGTTAGAATTTCTTCCCGAATTAGTTTTGCAGCTTGAAATGTTCTTTCAAATAACTCAATAAACTGTTCCTGGTCATTGTCTGAGTAATCTGTTTTTTCCAAAACAAAGAGCATTGAGCGCGTTGTATTTCTATAAGAATCTGCATTGCTTCCATTCGTGCCGTAACTCGGCAGAACTCCCACTAAAAACATATTGTCTTCACTGTATTTTTCCGCCAAAGTTTTCACCAATTGGCTGTCGTCAATCACCATCCAAGCGGAATTAATTGCTGCAACTTTTGCTTTTATTTCAGAAAGTAAGGTATTCAATTGTTGTGGACTCATAATACTAGGTTTTCTCGTCGAGTTGTTTTTTCTGGATCTGGTATAATCTTTTTTGAACGGCCCAAAAATTGGCGCGCCTGATTTCGTGGTAGGGACCAAAAACGCCGCTTTCTGCCAAATCATTTAGCAAACCAAACATTCCTATTCCGGGGATATCGCTTTTGGATTCTTCGCCGGTTGGCTCATAAATAATGGAAAGATCGATACTGGAACCCTGGACAAATATTTCACCGCTCATAATGAAAAGCTGCATTGCAGAGAAGTACAGATAAAACCCATACAAATGTCTGATGTCCGTAATTCTAAAAATGGTTTTTGCGCGAATTCTGGATATTTTAGGATCGTATTTCTCCCCTTTTCTTAAATAGAAAATTGCAAATAATTTGCAAAGAAAAATATAATCTCCAGTTTGGGAGTAATTAATAAATTCTTCCAGTCCATCAACGTACTGACCAAATTCCACATCTTCAAAAACGTTTTCCGGTCCGTAAAAAGTTTGGAAGAATCCTGCTTTAATCTGCGGAAGATGATTATTGACGTAAAACTGTTTGATCTTTAATTCATTGTTTCCGTCTTTTTCTGTGCGGTCGAAAAAGGTATCGATCAATTCACCCAGGATAAAAACATTATTAAAAATTTCGGGATCTTTTTTGCCGGATGCTTTCATTCCTAAAAGCGCATAAACCGCCAAACTTCGAAAATCTTCATAGGTGATTTCACCCAATTGGAAGAGCCAAATCAGTTTGGCCATATTTCCGTATTGTTTGGGATCACATTCTCCCAAATGTTCCGGGAGATAAAGGAATGTTTTTTTATCTGGAATTTCGATTGTTCTCATTGGATCTTATAAAATTACTTTCGGTACCATATTTTAACCGATGTTCATGAATTAGTGGAAATCCTAGAACATCAACACCAATCTGAAATACTATTATTTTTAAAAAACTTCTCATATTAGGTATCAATAAAACCATCATCACCATAAATTCCACTGTCTAATACGACCTGATTGGGATATAGTTGCTTCACGTTTGTGGCTTTTCTAATCATTCCTTCCAAAGCGCCCAAATATTTCTGACAATCATTTTTGAAGGTCATCGCCGTTTCTAAATACTGCAACTTATCTGAAGGTTTATAATTTTTTCCGACAGATCCATTCACCGTTCCCAAACTGGTCTGCAAAACTCCTTCGGGAAATAACTGAATATTCAATCTTCTCATTCCCCAATCGAGAGCGTAAAAAACACAGCATTTTTCTGCAATATTTTTCATCGCAGGCGAAAATTGATTGAGAGGAAGTGGACCGATTCGCGGCAGCAGTTCGAGATCTTCACATTCCTGCAAAGCTGGAAGTAATTTTAAATATAAATAATAGGAACCATTAATGTTGAAATGTCTTTCAAACATATCCAGGGAGCTCACAAATAATTCTTTGTGATCATATTTTTTCACGTTCACCGGAATTGAGTTCGTGAACATGTGTTTTAAAAGTAAGTCTAAATGCCGATAATACAAATTATCCAACGCCTGAATATTGGCATCAAGCATCCATTGCCATGGAGTTCCATCATGTTCATCATTCCTTGTTTTTCTTCCGCGAGCGGTGAAAGCAATATCTGCTGTTGGAGTGTAGATGATTAAAGCACGCAAAAGAATGGCGTATTTCACTAATTTAGGAAATGTTGTTTCCGGATCCACAGGAGCAGCTTTTACAATTTCATATTGTGGTAAACCTATCAGATCGGTTATTTCAGATGTAGAGGCGCGCAAAGCAGATTCCATTCTTATAAAAGGAATATCTGAATCTACAAATCCGATATACTTCTTAAATTCTGCCGAAAAGTCCGCTTTAGACCAAATTAAATCCATGATAAAATAATTTCAATTGTTTTCCATAATCCCAAAACACCAAAGCTCAAAAATCCTAAAGCCAAAAGGACTGCAACCCATTTGCAACCGCTCGGAATTTTCGGAGCTAATTCTTCGGCTGATAATTCCGGAACATTTAACCAGTGCTCCGCTTCATCTTTTCTGCGCTGTTCCAAGATTCGTTCTATATCTTTCTCCAGTTCTGGATTAGCTTCCTGTTGTGAAGCCCAATTTTTCATATTTTCTATTACCTTGTCCATTTTAACTTGCTTTAAAATCTGCTACTTTGTTTCGGTCACCGCTTGTCATATCTTCCTGCCTTTGTGGCTCCAGATGATAAAAACCAAGTTTTAAATTAGAATCCGGCCAATTAGTTTTGATGGCGAAATTAATGGGATCCATGATCACCATTTCTGGAATATCAATACCGGTCTGTAAATAATTATTGAGGGCGTAATACTGCTCAGATCCGCCGTTCGCTTTTCCTTTGTCCCCAGTATTTCCCAGAGATCCACCAATTCCGACTCCGGTAGATGCAGACTGATCTGCTTTGTTTGCAATATCAATATGTGCTTTTACGATATCACCCATTTTAGTATCGATCGGCGTAATTTTCCAACCCATTTCGATGATGTTCATTCCTTCCACAAACATCACCTGTTCAGAATGCCAGAATTTTCCTGCATTTTCAATAGTGGATAAAACTTTTTGAATATCCCGAAGCATTTTTCTTTTCAATGCTTTCAGCATTTTCTCATCGTAGGAAATATTCTTATCGGCGCACTGGTCTTTTAATTCGTCCCGTTTTTGATTCCAAAATTCCTGGGGTGAAGTAATGTGATATTTGATGTTGATGGAGTTTTTAGACAATGCCTCCAAAAATTTAGGAACATTTGTGCTCTGAACGATCCAGGGAATTGAACCAAGGATTTGCGGAATACTGAAAAAATCAGAACAAAACGATGGCAAATTGGTGTACATCACCGATTGTGAAGCTTTAACCAGATCTGCATCGGTATATTGTAAAGGATAAACTTCATATTGGTTTGGATCGTCCTTTTTCTCCATTAAAATATGTGTGGGAGTTTGGCGCTTTCCAACTACCATCGGGCGATAAGACTGAATATGCTCTATCCTGTGAATAAATGGAGAATCACCCAAGCGCCAACCTTTTTTAAAGATAAATTTGGCGTAGTAACTTTCGATATGAGAAAAATCTACAGTGCCTTTGAGAAGAAATTTATCAGAGTTCCAGGATTTCAACCATTTTTCAATCGTTGCATCTTTTTGCCATTTTCGGATCAAACTACCATCTGCATCAAACCTTTCTTCATATAATTTGGGACCTTTTCCCCAGTTGAGCCCCGTTTTTTTATTGAGGATCCCAGGAACGATGGAATTGGCGTAAACGATATTCCTAATTGATAACGGCAGGTTATTGTTTTCTCCATAAGGGAAAATGTTCCAATCCTGAAAACGGGAAACATAACCACGATTGGTAAATACATCAAGTGGGGACCAAGGTTGAGTAGTATTTCTGCGCTTATCGATCACTTCGAAGGTGAACGATGCTTTTTCGTCTGTCGAAATCGCGCTTTCTTCATCTATAAATTCTATCATGAGATATTTTTAAACCATTTACAGTCATTAATAAAGGCAGCCAAAAATGTTTCTTTTCACCGGTATCTACATTTTCGTAAGCAATCAAATTTTTAGCGTGGATACTTTTTTTGGAAGGAAGCCCGGCAGAAAGCAAAGCATTTTTGACAACGACTAATCCGGAAGAAGTTTTTCGGGTTCTGTCGCAAGAGACAAAAGAAAAAGTGATTGGGAAACTATCTTTCGATAATTTTCGCATCAACTTTAAAGCATCATAGATGTTTATTTCTTTTGAAATTTCACTTTCCATACCTGCGAAAATAGAGTAGTACAAGTATTTCGCATGTTACATTAAAAACAAAAATCCCAATACCGAAGCATTGGGATTTAAAAACTGATGAATGAAAAAAATCTAACTTCTAGAAACTTCTACAAGATAAGTTTTGTCTGCTTTTACAACTTTCAAGTTGATAACTGCACCTGCCAAAGCCGTCCAGGTTGCTGCATCTTTTAAAAGAATCCCTACAGCAGCTGCTGGCTGATTGGCTAAAGTTAATGGAGCGACTCCACCAGCACCGATCAGGGTGACCACAGTATCTTCGTCCAGATCGTTTGCAGTTACGGTGATATCATCTGTTACTGCCGTTGCAGGTAACTGATAAATTACTCCATTTGCTTTTTCTAAAGCAAAATCAGCACCTGCAACAAGTTCTGTTGGCGTTTCAGAATCCACCGTTCCTGTGTAGAATCGAATGAACTGGTCATTGATCATTTCCTGCTCGAAAGATAAAGTCATGAAATTCTTTTCATTATTATCTTCCATGGAAACCTGAAGAACCATTGGTAAACATTTAGTTCCCATTGTTTTGAATTCTTCGGTATCACAACCACCGTAGAAAATTACAAATCCTCTGGAATTGTGTTTTTTCGCCCAGACTATTGCTTCTTTTGGCGTCCCAGGATATTCACCCATATATTTACCTTTTGTTCCATACGCATCTGGAGAACCTGACGATTCAAGCAATGCCTTCTGGGTAGATGGCGTCATATATGTTTTCAGAAATCCTGTTCCTGGTTTAAAGACAAAATTTCCGTCCCAGCTTACGCCGTCTTCGTTCAATGTTGGCCATGTTTGCACATCTTCTACAAGTACTGCAATGGCTTCACCTCTTTTTGGTGTAGGAACACCCGGATTAGATCCGTATTTTACTAAGTGTCTCATTTTATTTTGAGTATTTTTTTTAAAAAGTCCTGCCTAAAGACAGGACTTTTAGAGGTTAATGTTATCCGCGTGCAATTTCTGTCCAAATTCCGTTTACGAACAATAAGTCCATAAATTTCGCTTGAGTGTCCATCACGTAAGCAGCACCTGTAATTTTAATTTTACCTGCTACATTGTCAATCGTAAGCGCCTGAGTGCTTCCATAGATTCTTACTCTATTTCCTTCGGTTCCACCGATGATCTCTGCTAAAGTATCAGGAGCAATACCTGAATACATGTATTGATCCGCGCTGTACTCGATTGTATCATCAGCAAACTGAACAACTGTAGAAACTGCGGCAGGACCAGAAGTTCTATTCACTTCTTTCCATAAATCAACACCTGTTTTCACAAGAGTTAATTCACCACCTAATTTCAAATTGAAATCTGCAGTCAGATCTAAATTTGCATTGTCTTTCACTAAGACGGCTGATGCCAAAGAAATATCTCCGCGAAGAACTAAGAAATCTCCAGGGTTACCTGTGATTTTTGTGATGTCGGTAGTGAAACCGTTATCAACATAAGTTCTATTATGACGAACATCCAAAACTCCTGTTTTTTCGTCGTATGCAACCGCGAAGAAGTTTGCGCTCATTGCAGGAACATTGTTGGTCCAGATCGCTTGATACGTTTCCGCATAAGGCGTTCCTTCATCTACGATCATTCCGATGTGATTGATACCAATACCGATTTTGTAGTCGGCGAAAATATATACATCTCTCAAGAATTTCTCAATCGTGTATTTCGCTTTTTCTTCCGGTTTGTACTCAAGGATCTTGATGTTGTCCATGAAAGTGATCACCATTAAATCTGAACCTTCCAATTGCTGAAGAGGAACAAAAGTAATATTGGGGAAATCTTTCGGAGTTGTCGGCATTCCTTTGTAGTCCGTATTTTGCCCGAAAGTATCTTCGTACGTTCTCTTATAAGTTCTCAACCAGGTTGGAGAGAGAACAAATTGTAATGAATCATTTTTCACATCTTCCGGAATTAATGCGATCATTCCATCAATATAATCTACAATGTTTGCAGAAGTTGGAATCCCGACATTAAACGGACGGTATTTGTTTGCGTTTCTCGCATCCAAAATCTGTTTTCTTAAACCATCATTTCTGAATAGGTAAGAAGATGATTTCTGCACTTCACCCGGTCCCGGAACAACTGGTTCTACATGAACACCATTGATCAAAACATTAGCATCTTCTGCTCTTGCTTTTTTCGTGAATTCTGTTAATAAGAATTCGATGAAGGTCATTTTGTACGCTTGAGATCCTTCTTTGTTGAAGTTTTGCAACCAAGAATTTTCAATCTTTTGCATCTCCCAGTAGTTGAACTGCAAATCGATCTGTGCAGGTTGAACCCGCATTTCTTCTGGTTTGATTGTAGCATCACCTTTTGGAGACCATTTTGCCTTTCTTGGCTGGGTAACTTCACCAACTACCATTTGAGCAGATCTCATACGATCTGAAACTCCGGTAACTGTTGGCCAAATTGCAGGAAGTGGGAAATAACGATTGAATAAAGACTCAATTTTGTCAGGATTGTCATTAGCAAAAGCGTCAAATCCTTCATTTAATTTGTCTACGGCTACGGAAGAACGGAAATCTGTTGTAGATCCTGTTGCTCCTGATAATGCTCTTGCATTCCAAGGCGAATCTGCTCCCCAGAGTTTTCCTTCATATCCCATCAATTGTCCCTGTAAAGCAAAAACCATTGCCAATCCTGCTCCTAATTTTCCTGCATGTGCAAGAATTGTTGGAACAGCATTATCTGGTGAATCGCTCAATTTGGTAATGGCTTCTGCCTGAACTTCTACGGTTCTTTGCAATCCGGCTAATTGCTCAGCTAGATTTACATTTTCGCTTACCGCTTCTTCAGCAACAGCTTGAACAGAGTTTAATTGTTCTAAGGCGGTCTGAACTTCTGTCAGTTCTGCATTTGCCTGGGCAATAAGCGCTCCCGCTTTTTCTGCACCAAGCATTGTTGTCAGATTATTACTTTCCGCTTCGGTAAGTAAAACCTGATTGTCCTTTGTTGCTAAGACTGCCCAACCGAGCAATCCCGCCAACATGGCTTGAAATTTTTTCATAGGTTCTAAAAATTATTTGGTTTTGTTTGATAATTCAGATCTGGCGATAACCAATTTATAAGCGACTTCGATATTTCCGATCATATCTGCAAGTCCATTTTTAATGGCATCTTTTGCATAAAGCACTTTTCCGTGTAGCACTTCTTCGGTAACCTGTGGGCGAGATGCTTTCACATCTGCCATAAATCTCACGGCTAAAGGTTCTAATCGTTTTTGTAAAAGTTCATAGTTCCCATCAAGCGCCTGGATCAATTCTTCATTTTTATCGAATGATTGTGGGGGACGGATCATTATTAATTCTTTGTCCGGTTTTTCGAACATGATCATCGCTCCGATGGAACCACATTCTGCAGTAAAATCATTTGCCATGATAATTTGATCTGAGAGAATTGCAGCGATGTAATAATGAAGAGAACATGCTTTTTCTACCAAAGCGATCACAGGTTTCTTCATTTTAGATTTCAATTCCTGGAACATCGGAATTACGGCAGCATTTCCACCCGGTCCATCCATTTTAAAAATAAATCCTTTGATGGAAGCATCATTGTTATAATGAAGAATTCTCGAAATTAAAAGATCTGCACCTATGTTGCACATGCCAGAATTTTTGGTCAATTCGCCTTCAAATGAAATGACTGCGACTTTATTGATCAGTTCCGGTTCATTGTTTGAAGGATTGACAGAAGGCTCTCCCATCAAATTAGAAAACATCTGTGCTTCTTCTTTTTGAAACTGCCCGGTTCTAATGCCAGAGATAATTTCTTTGTAACTGGAAACGCTGGGAGTTTCCATCAAAAAAATCCCGGTATTGATTTCGTTTAGTAATGCTTTTAAACTCATAGGGCGAAACTACCGCCGAAGGAGTAAAAATGGTGTTACATTAAAAAGAGGGAAAAAGGGCAATTGCTACAATTAGTATCAATAAAAATTTTAAAGTCGTTCTATTTTGTATCATTTTTGAAACATGAAATTGAGAGGAACCATTAAAGAAGCGCCAGAACTTGCGGATACATTTATTATAGTGCAATTTGAAGGAGATGAAAGGAAACAGCATTTCGAAGTGAAATGTGAGTTTAATCCATATCAGATTGGAATCCGTAAATGGGATTCTTGGGATCTTTGGATTAAATGGGAAAGTGAAATTTTTATGGATGAAAGAACGCTGGTCAAATCTTATTTCACACACTTGATTTGCAGCAAGGCACAACCATTTTGCCAAGTTGGAAATGGAAAATGATTTTAGATGTACCTTTGAAATAAAAATGGCTGAATACTGTAAAAAATGTGCTCCAAGACATGGTCACTACTTTGAGGGTTATCCATGCTATTGTGAAGCTTGTGGCGAATATTTCGACAAGAAGGAAAATTGGTTTTCTAAATTCTTCAGATCAATTTACATGGAACTAGTTGCTATTAGATTTTTAAAATAAAAAATGTCCCCGACATTGCTGTCGGAGACATCGAAAAACATCTCATTTTTTTAGGGTTAGTAAATCAGGATATTTTTATTTTATCATATCATCAAAGTCTTGCAGAATTTTTGCTCCTACTTTTCCGAGCTGGTCTTTTTTAGAAATAATATTCCCTACCGCTGTAGTAGAAGTGATAAAATCTACTTCGAGTAAAACGGAAATTCCTGCTCCTAAATTTAGAATACCAATTCTGGAATGCTGAGAACTGTTTTCTCCTTTTACGCCCCGATTCGGAATTCCTAATATTGTGGAATATTCCTTTAAAAAGCGATTTGCCATTTTCCAACTTAGGGAATTTGAGTTTGCGAAATCTTTTTTATTGATGAAAGCTTCAATTCCGGAGGTGGTATTTTTCGCAGCTGCATTCAAGTGTATATCAAAAACTACACTTCCATTCCCTGGTTTAATTCGGGATTGGTATTGACGGTTGTTTTCCCAATCTTTATCCAAAATAATTTCTGAACTTCTGGAATTTCGCGCAATTGAATCCCGAATTAACTTGGTAACATCGGCTTCCTTATTTCCATGGGCAACCGCTCCTGAATCTGCATTATTATGACCTGCAGAAATAAATTGTTTGAAAGGTATTTGTATCATGATATTTTATTTTTAAATTTATTAATACGTTCCACGATAGAACCGCCAAACTTTTTCCATAAGAAAAACAGTAAGATTAGGAATGCAACTGCTCCCGCAATAATCAAATACATCGGGAAGGAAAAGCCAGTTGTTTTAGCATCTACTTTCTTACTTTTGAATTCTTCGGCTACTTCTTTTATGGTTGATTGTGCTACTGATTTTCTAGCGATTTCGGCAACGATGTTTAAATGTTCAGATTTCTCTTCGATAACTTCTTTCTTTTCCGTTTGTTTCCAGCGGTTTTTGATAATGAAATCAGCATTGCCAGAAATGTAGATATCTGAAATGGTATCATTCCCAACCACATTGCTAAAACGGAAATCTTTTACGCTGTCGGTTTTGCCTTTAATTACAATATCGCCATCGTTTTCTTTGATGGTTTGGTCTATCTTTTTTGCAATGATGATTTTATCTTGCACCGCTTTTTCGTTTGAAATCACGGTATTAGTGTCAATCTTTTCAACTTGGGCAAATCGGTATTCTGTAATCTCAAGGTTTTTCTTCCTGCTCCGGCATGATGTCAATAGGATCATCAGGACCAGCATCATTATTTTCGCTGTCATTTTTAGTTGTTTTAAAATTATTTAAATCAAGATCTCTATTGAAACTCTCGAATTTTTTGAACCATATTGCAGGTGGAAATTCCCCACCGGAAAGAATAGAAAGGTTTTTTAAAGCCGATAAAGTGGGATAGAGCAGAACGGATAATTGCAGCACGACTTTAAAATAAATGGCAATAAATTCTACATCACTCACAATCTGGTGAACCATTTCGAAGAGAACATAACCAGCACACACTGAAAATCCTTTTTTAAGAAGTCCACCGAGGTTTTTTCCTGCGCTGAAATCAGCTTTTACCTTCCAGTGAACGATCGTTCCCAATAAATAATCAATGAGCACGGCTAGAAATACGATGGTTAGAAACCATTGATTGTTGATGTACCAACCAGTCAACCGATCCATCAATGAAATTGGGATAGCGGGTGCTACACTGAGCAAGCCTGAAAGCAGTATTTGGGCGGGAAACTTTGGCATCTCGTTTATTTTATCTAATATGATTTCGAGGATTTTCATATTTTATTTTTAATAGTCGGGTCTGTTCGTTGTTCATCATTTTGTTTTAGTTCTAGGATCCATCCAATCCCCAACACTCTTATCAATCCATAAAATGCAGTGATTTTTTTCCAAAGCATTTAATAGTTTCACCAACTTTTCACCCTCTTTGGTCAAAGTTCCCAGCAACTCATTTTTACCCAGGGCTGATGAAATGGTTTCGCGATCTACACCGAAAGCATAAGGGTAAGTGATCACACCGTTCACTTCAATTGCCTGAACTAAGCGAGCGTTCCAAGTGGCGCGAAATTCTTTATTTGCCCAAACATCAATGTTCTTTGCGGTTGACTGCCAATAGCCATTTGTATCACCGTATTTTGCATCTACATAATGACGGTTTATAATTGTCATTGGCAGAATTAAACTGATCCCGATGATTAGCAAGGCGAATCCTTTTACTTTCTTCATTCTGAATAAATTATAAAATCTTCTGGATCTAACCCATAAATGCATTTTCCAGTACTTTCAATAATATCATTTTGAACAAAATAAAGAAATGCATAAGTATGCGCTAAATCTTCTTTTTCTGAATAAGGAGTTTCTGATGGAATCAAAGCCGAAACAGCATCAAACAAAGAATTGATTTGGGTTACAGGAATCTGTAAATCTTTTTTACTCCAAAACTGAAAACTTTTACTTTCCCCAACTTCGGTTACGATGTAATCATTAACTGTAATATTGTAATTATCACCTTGCTTATTGCCAACGATCATTTCAAACATCATCTTTGCAGATTTGTTGCTTCTGTTATCGTATAGGACTTCTTTTGTTGTTATTAGTTTTGCCATTTTAAAATGTATGTATATATTTTGTACCACTTGCAGATTCTAAATAAGTTCCACTAATTGCAGAGTCATATAAAACTACCCAGGTTATGCCATCCTCAGAAACTTCAATTTTACTTCCATTAGTGAACCTGCCAGGTTCATAATAATATTTATGAATTATTTGTCTAATTGGGAAAATTTCTCCTAAATCGAGCAAAGCATATCTCAATCCTGTTGCTCCACCGTTATACCAAGAGGTGTTATCTGCATCAGTAACAAGCGAAGTATTAGCAACAAAAACTCCAGCAGCAGTGTATATTTTTACAATTTTTTCAAAGGCTACATTATCATTTGGAGAATCTCTTAAAGCTTTTATATCACTCCAAATATTGAGATTGTTTATATTATTTCCATTACTCCATGACCTGATAAATCGAATATTCAATTTTGTGTCACTTGGGATTCTGAAAATTTGAACTGAAAAACCTAAGCTTTCTAAATACAGAACATCTGCGTCAGATTCAAAATTCCTCCAACCAGTATTTTTTATTAATTTTCCTCCAAAAGCGGAAGTAATACTGCGCATATCAGTAAGCATTTTATTGTTTTCTGAAACTTTTAATGTAAAAGGCAAATGGAATGTATCAAAAGTATTTGCCCAAACCTTAGTGCCTGAATAACTAATACTACAACCTGGGGCCAAACCATTTAATGTTTGGTTTTGAAATGCGAAAAAAACACAACCAATTGGAATTTTTGCAACATTGCCAATAGTTTTCAACTTTACAATTTGCCCCGTATTTTGGTTTTGGTGAAGGAAAAATTTTAATTTAGAGGTTTCACTAAATCCAGATAAATCTAACCAAGCGTCTGTTAGATTATTTTTCACTCTAAAATTCTCAATAAAAACTCTTTCTATCGAATCGGGAAATTCTGCAATATTACCAGTCAATATTGTATTCTGATTTTCTACGAAATTTAACCTAAAACTATACAGATTTGGAAACCTCTGCATAAATATTCCAAAATTACCAAGGTTAAATTGACCACTTGAAAAATCTCTTAATAAAAGCGAATAAATATCTCTTAAACCGTTTTTGAGAATAACTTTAAAATTGTCTGTAAAAGCACTTGCATAGGTCTTATCAAACCCACTACTACTACCACTCGTTAAATCAAAATTTTTCACCACATAATAATCGTTGTTGGTTCCATCACCCCACTCAAATTTTGCATCGCCTGTTCGCGTAGAAAAATTAAAAATAATTCTCAATGTATTTATCAACGGGAAAAATATAAATCCCGATTTTGAAACTCCAAATATTGTATTTCTTATTCCCATTATACACCAAATAACATTATTGAATTAGTAGAACCTCTTTGTGCAATAGTAAAAATTTGTTTTTCTGGAATAACAGGAGGAGGAGTTACAAAATACCACGTTTTAGGAGTTGTAATTGCAAGCATAATGGTAACACCAATTAAAGTACCGCCATTAAAAGACCAAGAATCACCAAGCCCCGTTCCGGGAACTATTAGAGTACCTGAACTTGTGAAAAGTATCACTTTGCCATTCCAAGATTCTAAAACAGTCGCTGGAAGTTGAACTTCAATCTGATCTCCTAATTGGTATTTTTTATTTTCTAAAGCCAAAATCCTGACAGCATCTGCAACAATTTGAGAAAGTAAATAATCATCACCTGTAGTACGATTTGTTATTTCAGTATTTATTTTCGCATTTAGAATCGCATCTTGAGCAGCGCGTTCAACTATTTCAGCGTTATCATTTGCTAATCGTGATGCTGATTCTGAAATTATATTAGTTTCCGCAAGTGTTAATCTATTGCTCCATTTTGCGCCTTCGTCAGTTGTAGAATCTTTTTCTAAAACATCTCCATTATTTCCAAGTTCTGGGAATGATGAACCGCTACTCAAAACCCCGACAACCTCCAAAGCGAAGTTGCGTATTTTCACTTTACAACTTTGATAAGGTTTCAGTGTAATTTGCGAAGTAAATAAGAAAACATCTTCCTCAGTTACTGCTTCCGAATTCAAAGGCAAATCACTTCCAGTATTGTTGTAGATCCAAAATTCTTTACCGTCCCACGATGGCGAAGTATTTCTGTCAATTAATGAATTCCTGATGCCGCCAATGGTTGGGCTTCCAATTTGCGATTCTATCCAATAACTTGATCTTAAATCAAAGGTATAAGGCAAAACCGTTAAAGCTTCAGTAAGTGTAATATTTCTCCAGCCGTCTTCCTCTGTGTATTTAATCTCGGATTTTAAAAATCCATTATCAATAATTTGCCCAGAATCACTGAAAATTATAGATGCAACGAATAATCCTGTAAAATCGGGCGTAGTTGCTTGCTCACCCTCTATCCCTTCAGCTATATGAAACACACTTGCGTCTGGCAATGCATGAATGATTACTTGCTTAAGTTTTCCTGCTGAAACGGGCGTGACTAGTTTTGCAACTATGGGAGTAGGTTCAATATATTTGGTGCCGTTTATAATCGCGTAATTCTCACCGCTTGGGTGTAATCCTATTGTTACGGAATTGGATGTGGTGGTGATTGGTCCGGTTTGGTAGGAGTTGGGTTCCACTTCACCCGAGTAAAGTCCTGATGATTTAACACCATTTCTGTCATATTGAATTTTTTTAACAATATTCGGTGCTAAATCTACCGAAAATGAACACGGGAATCTAAAGCGCGGATCAGCTAAAACCTGCGCATCAGTTAATTCAGTGGTTACGTGCCACTCTATACCGTTTTTTTGCATTAGTATTCGTCTTTTATGTCTATAAATCCACCAGTTCCACCAACATAAACCACTTCCGTAGGTTCTCCGGTAACAATCACTGGTTCGCCTTCCATTTCAATTTCTAGATTTCCATCATAAAATAAAGCGGGGGTTTCATCTGGAAATGCTTTTTCAAAACTGAGTTCCCACAATTTATCAGATACATCATCTTTAAATGAAGTAGTGAAATACATAGGGTTCCAAGGAGTGCCTAATATTTTACGAAATGGTTTTCCACAGTTTTCCGAAATTACAATGAGTGGTTCATTTAATAAATCTTTCACAAAAACATTCATTTGAATTTCATCACCTGGATAAGATCCTGCAATCTTTTGAATGAAACCACGGGATTCCAATTCTCCGGAAGTATCCGTATTTAATTTTTGTTTGGAAGGAGTGAGATAGAGTAGCGTAAATTTTGATTCTTCTTTCATCACTATATCGCCAATAGTAACAACACCGCTTTCATCAACCGCAGGAAATGTGATCACATCATCTGCATGCCCAACGTAGAGATAGCCATACTTTGCAGACGGCAATCCTGAATTATTGGCTGGCTTGACAACGTTTACTCTCACCCTTTTTTATTTTGGTCTAAATTAGCGTAGCTGCTGGAAAATTTCTGTTACATTAAAACTTTCCCGAAGTAAAGAATTTGAAACTTTTGTTATTTCGGAAAGCCGAGACAGAGCCATTATTCCGATATCTCCAGTACAGGATCCGCATTTGATTTTCATTGAAACCATATTCCAACAAATCATACTTTTCTATGAAGGTATTGATGCCGTTTTTGATTTTCTTTTTGTCATCGCAGCCATAGCAAAAGCCAGACATGAAAAAATAAAAAGATGTATTGAAAAGCGTATCCAGGAAGCGGTAAAAATTCTCCAAATCTTCAAAGCTGAGATCGATCTGAAATTCTGCGTTATTTTTAAACTCCAAAATATCTGTGGAGAAAGCCGTTTTATTTCCGATTTTTCGGCTGTAAATAGTGAGCTGATAAAATTTCACTTTATAATCCGGTCGTAATGTTCTGGTGAGAAACATTCCAAAAACGCTGGTTGGCTCGATCCGAATTTCTGTGAAGTTTTCTCCGGCTCCTTCTGTGTAAATTCCTGCACATTCTTTAGTGATGTAAGGAATAATATAACCTGGAACTTCTATGGGTGATACTTTCATACTCAGAATAAGGGTTTAATGGTGCTGATGGTAAAAGTAATTTGGGACCGCAATAGAGTAGTATCATAATTAGGTCGCATTCTGGTGTTTTGAAAAACATCATTCCTATAGATAAGAATATTTTGTCCCTGAATGGTTTTCAATAAAATGGCTCCCACAGAATTTATTCGGTCACTGTCTGCTTCCGTGATCATTTTGGGAATAGACCAACTTAATTCGGTTTGGTAAGAAACTCCTGCAATTGTGGGTTTTTGCGTCGTGGAGATCATGGCAGAACCTGGAGTATGTTTTTCCCGAACTTTATTTTCGGCCAAGGAAATAACTTCTGCATCCGTCAGATCTTCGGTTATTTCGGAACGGGAGAGTAATTTAATTTGGGTAAGGTGTAAAAGTGCTGACATTGTGTGAGTTAGAATTAACGTAAATGTAAATAAATAATTTCAAAAGACAATATATATTTACTAAAATCTTCTCCGGAGAAGGGGTTCAAATTGTAATTTTGTAACTCTGCCATTCTCAGGGCGATTGCGCCCCTTTTTTATTTTGTAATACCCAATTTTAGTGTTTTGTAATTTTGTAATCAACTGTATTATTACAGTTTTTTCTGTAATCTTTATTATTTATTACAAAAGGATATAAAAAGTGTAACTAAAAGGAAATCAATAATTTGCATTGATTATTACAGAATTACAAATTAATTTGGGTTTTTCTTTGGGGGAAAGGGGGAAAAGGGGAACGGCGAATTCCGCACTTTGGTTTCTGCCAAAGGGATGCAAGAGATTGTAGGTGTGAAAACAGGTAAAAATACCAAGTGCGGAATTGGCTGATCGCTGAGAATGGGATACAAAAAAACCGACAACGGGAATTGTCGGTTTGGTTGGAGTGAGAAGGAGGATTATCCTTCTTGATGTTTGGTTTCTCTATCTTCAGGAAACTGTGGTTTTGCTGGCGTGTCCTTGATGAAGATGAATTCACATAATCTATCTTTGATGAAGAAAAATATACGTCCATTTTTATCAGTAAGGCCCGGGTTAAATTCGTAACCTTTCAACAGACAGTAATTCTTCAGTTTCTTTTTAAACATCAAGTCAGTCAGGCAAATTCTGTTATTTGAATTAAAATTTAAAATCATTGGCCTGTATTCAATATTCATATTTTTTTTATCTTCAAAGTACTTGTCTGCCCATTCTAAAAACATAGTGCCAATTTCAGCGATTAAGGCAGATTTATTCATCCATTCTTTAGGTAATGCTTCACCTATTCTTTTAATTTCTTCGAGGTCAACATTACCTGCAAGCGGATGCCAGACAATTTTTTCTTTCGTGGGTATAAGCGCACCCATTGGCCACTTGATAGGCAAAGGCTTTTGCATGAGTGTTAGTTCTTCGATTTTCAGTTTCTTTAACTCAATCATTTGACCAATCATTTTCGACGCGTTGGCAAAACCTTCCTGTAATTGTTTTAATTCTTTATTTTTCATCTTGCTTATATTTTTTAATTGTTGTTACTGTTGCAGACTCAAAGTTCTGGATCTCGTTTTCTTTCAACACGTCCAGCACGTTTGCATCATCGGGCATTTCTATGGTCGTCTTTCCGCTTTTGCGGATGATGGTTAGGATTTTCATATTACTTGATTAATGATTTCTTCCAGCGAAAATCTTGTATAGGATTTATTAGTTTGCATTTTTAATAATCCTCTTGTAACTAGCTTACGAAGGATATAATTAATCTGCGGTGTTGATAATGGTTCCGTATCGTTTTTATATTCCAAGCGAAGCCACCAACTGCATAAATAATCATCATCATAGGTAATTAAATATTTTTTAACTCGCTCCAACCAAAGCGATTCTTTTTCAGATAAATGTTTTCTTTTAGACATTTGATTTTAATATTTAAGTTCCCCATCTTTTAAATTGTCTTTCTTCTTGAGCAGATTCATCAGGTTTAAATTCACGCCCACCGAGAGATAAGGATATCCCGCTATGTTTTCATAAAGCAATTCTCCAGTCATGCCGTTATCAAATGTCTGGATCCCGATTCCGTACGCAAAGTTATTTTTGTACGGTCCCGTGATGGATTTGGTGATGTTATTATCAAAGGTATTCGCGTAACCTACATAATAGGTGATATTCCACCATTCTAAAACCCGCTTCGCAAACTGCAGACGCAGCACATAAAAGTCCGTATTGTTCTTTTCTGGAATCTCATTGATGAAATTGTAGTAGTAATTGGCGGAGATGCCAATATTACTCATAATCAGATCCGGGGTTTTCGGGGTGTAAATTAAACCCAATTGTGCAGAGGGCATTTCTACATCATTTTTATAGGTGGTTCCACCTGTCCAATGAATACCCAGTGTAGGTTTCAAGCTTTGGGCAAAAGTTAGATTCGCCACTGCTAAGAATAAAATTAAATTTTTCATTTGTTGTGTTGTTTATAATTGTTTTCCGCTTCTTAGGTCGGTACTTCTGCATTTTGGGCAGATGGAATAACCATCAATAATTGCATCCCATTGATGTCCACACGAATTGCAGGTTCGCCAGATTTCGTGGTTATAATTTGGGTTTAGTAATTTCCCCAGACTTTCTACCGTTTCCGGTTCTGGTTTCGGAGCAGGCTTCCAAAGGAAACCTGCGATGAAACTTTTTAATCGATTTTGTTTAATAGTAGATTCCATTATCAAAGTTTTTCAATTTTCCAACCGACAATCGAATTGAAATATTTTACTTCGCCAGTTGGTGAAGTCCATTCACGGCCCCGATGATTGACCGATATTTTTACTTTATCACCTTCTTTGTGAAACTCCGGAAGATCAGATTTATCCTGGAGAAAATCGATGGCGATCGGTTGTGGATATTGTTCTTCAGTTAGAAGTACCAACTGCCTTTTTTGAAAATCATTTTTACCGGTTTCTAATTCGCCGATTTTTTTAACTGTTCCTGTAAAGTCCATTTTTATAAATTTTGATTGTTATTTAATTCTGTATTTTTTTTCTAAAATTTCTAAAGCATTATCAATTTCTAAATCATTTCCACGATAAGAAATATCTATAATCCTTTGAATAAAATTTGCATTCACAATGCTTTCTCTGTGCATTTCATTTAAAACAAGATCTCGTGAACAGCATTCAAATAATAATTCACCATCACTGAAATCTTCTATATTTTTTAATTCACTTTTCTCAATTAAATCATATTGGTCTTTTGCCCAATCTTCAATATCAGTCATTAAATTAGGCAACAAAATATCTTCTTCCCACTCTTTATGTTGTCTTTTAAAATGATATTCCGGCCGAAAACTAATCTCTTTAACAAATTTCTCTAGAGGCAATTCTTTGAATTCTTTTTCGGAGCCGTTTTCAAAAGTTATTTTTACAATTTTCATTACTTCAAATTTTTAATTAAAATCTTCCGGTTTTTCTATTCTCTTAAAATCATAAACCCAAACCCAGGGATTAGATTTCCACGGATGTTTTTTGGCGTTGATGGAATTCCAAAGCGAACAAAAAGAAATAGTAGGAGTAATAGTTCCTATCTCTTCGGAAAATCTATAATCTTGATAAACTGGTAAGTTCTTGCCGTGATCTTGATTAAATAAAAGCTTGATGCCTTCAGCAATCGCATCATGTTCAGAAATATCATTCAATCTTTCACACCTAACATTGGTTACTTTTAGGAAAATTCGGCAGGCTTCTTTTGGCATAAAGATGGAAGGTTTCCAAATTACGAGTGATCTTTCATCCTTTGTAAATTCCGCTTTATATAAATATGATTTCTCGTTATAGAAAGAGCAATCATGAAAAGTCTCCCGAACCCAAAGAATATCACCCTCAATATATTTCATTGGAATCATCATCCCTTTTTCGGTGGCCAGTTTGTAGAAATTATAGTGGTTGTTGAGTACCACGTCTCCTAATCCAAATATGTCAGGATTTTTATTGATAATTTGTAATCCGTGAATTCTCCTCGTCTGCGTTTTTCTGCCGGCTAAAATTGCCTGCACCATTTCTGTAGAGAAAAGGATCGGCTTGAAAATGTTTGTTGCATTCATTTTGTAAAATATTTATTGTGTTAGATTTCTAATTTTTCTGGCGGTCACTTTTAATTTTGTGGCCAGCTTTTGCCCAATTGTTTTGCTTGTCAAATGGTAGGCTTCGCAAACTCTGCAGTAATAAGTTCTTTTCGGAATGTGACTTCTGCTGCTGTTGCGTTTAATATCCTTCAGGGCGATATTCGCTTCCCTTTTGCTGTGATACCCGATTTTTGAGCACATTACTTTAGGTTTTTATAAATGTATTCCAAATGATCATTGACCATAAACCGAAGATCATGTGTGATTTTAATCAGTTCACATTTAGCCAGGAGAGAAAGCAACTGACCGTAAGAAAATAACCCATCTTCTGTTTTGATGGTCACGATGTGCATCTTCAAAAAAATTTCGTGAATAGGGATTCCTTTTATTATTTTGATCAGATCTGTTACGGGGATCACTCCTTTTTCCTTCAAGTGAAAAAAATACCGGAGACTTAATATTTTATCGTTTTCCGATTTCATCTGAAGCCGATGGATCATTCCGGATATATTCAACTTGACTGGAATTTCTTGGGTGTTTTTCATCTTCTTAATTTTTTTGAATTATTTTTTTATTTTCCAGTTCCCCGATGAAACGCCAGGATTCCGACGCACTTTCATGATATTCTAATCTGCCCTGGTTGATTTTGATAAAGCTTTGTAGATTATTGCGATCCATCGGGAAAAATTGATCGCATAATTTCTGGTGATCTTCTTTTGGGATCTCTCCGAAATGCAGATACCCATTGTAAGTTCCGCCGTGGTAAAGTCCGAAGAACCATTCATCGCTTTTCTTCAGGTGAACTCCCAATACATCTAATCCTTCCAGCAGCATATTGAAGAAAAGAAAGCCGCCCGTTTTTTTGAAGTGAATCTGCGCAGGAACTTTAGTAATATTCTCCTGGCTGAATGTTGTCATCTTCATGTTTGTGTTTAAAAAATCGTACATGTTCCATTGTTTTTTCGTAGTGTTTACCATTTTTCATGATCGGTTTCTCTTGTTCGTCAAACTGAAATACATTGATCATTTTTCGATCTTCCAGTTCGTAATCATTCACTCTGCACCAGGCTTTCAATTTCTTTTTGAAAGTGGTCGGTTTAATGTCCTGTAAAAATTTAATTCTATTATGCTGCGCGTAATCCAGCATTTCTTTGTAGAGATAATCCTTCACCAGATCAGTATCAATTCGGTCAAACAACTTATTGTCTGCCCACTGCTGAAAATGTTCACCCATTTCGATGTAGTAAGTCCGCATCATGATGTTGTTTTTCGGCGCGTTGATCTGCTTTTTCGTGCTCAGGTAAAAAGCCAGACACTGAAATCCGAAATTCATGAACTTGTACCATTGTGCATCATCCCAATCATCGAACAAAGAGCCGTGGAAATCGTCTTTTGGTTCGCGCTTGGTTCGCTCTTCACTTTCTGCATGGTAATAATCAGAAAATCCTGTGACCACTCTTCTACGGATAGAAGAACCACGCTGATCACGCAAAGAATAATTACTGGTAAAAAGAAACTTGGGCGACAGACTTCGGGCGATTTTAATTTTACTCATGAACTTGGTGTTCACCGTTAAATCACCCGTAATCATTTGGTAAAAAAAGGAGAGGTCAAAGTTTCTTTTTAAGTCATCGAAGAAAAGGAGGTCTGTATGTTCGCTGACTCCTTCCAATAAAAATTTATCATTTTCAAAATCTTCCTTTCCGGAGATCTGGTGAACGTTGCAAAAGAATTTTGCACCATCCATGTAAATTGTTTTACCGGCTCCACCTTCTGCCACATCATCTTCCATTACAGCTTCATCCACCGCGAATGGTGCTAAAGGTCTTGTAGGGTCTTTGTAGCGATGAAGCATATAACCGAACGTCCATTGTTTATTGATGACGTGCTGAACCTGTTCATGGTTGTCTATATCGTCTAAATATTTTCCTCTTATTTTAAATTTTGATTCTTTGAAAAAATCCTCCTCAGATTTTCCCGCTGCGATATATCCCTTACGATCTTTGTCCCAGTGAACGCGGCTCGTTTGGATCATGTAATTAAAAAACTCGCAATTTTCTTCGTGGATGGTAATGTCGTAACTGTCGGGACCAATTTCTTTAATGTCGAAATAAGGTTTTTCCGCAATCTTAAATTGAGTTGCATCGATCCTGGTTCCGGTGCCTTCGAAAATTAGTTCATCTAACAATTGAGATTTCAAAACGTAGCGATTAAAAACCGCCTGTTCCGTTCCGTTTTTTGTGGTTTTGTACACCTTGTTTCCGACAAAGAAATATTGTCCGTCCTGGTCGAAATCTGAGAAGTCCAATTCACGATCGTGAAGCATGGCCATGGAAGCATCTGAAAAACGTGGCGTAGTGATCAAAGAATCCATCAATGAGTGCGAGATTTCTCTAACCCCTTCTTTCTTTTGTTTCTCAATTAAAAAAGCTTTAAAGAAATTTTTTATTTCGGTTACATCCACTTCTTCCACTACATTTCCGGTTACTTTCGCAAAGTAATATCCATCTTTTCGGGATTTGTCCAGAACTCTGCAATACCCGTTTAATCTTAAAAAATAGAAGGCGAAAGTAGGAGAGAATCCGTGATTCCATTTCTTTCCTTTCTCATTATAACTCGAAGTCCAGAATTTTGCAGGCATTGTGGTATCGAGCATATCACCAACTCTTTTTGTGAGTTGCTTGAGCGTGGAGCTCTGATTTTCTTTTGCAAAATCCTTGAAATCTTTGTGATGTTTATTTCGGAAATAGGTATCGAGCCAAAGGGTGCGAACTTCCATGAATGTTAAAGCGAGATCGCGACCTTCACGCTTTCCGGTAGGATCACAATCGGGAACGTTTACGATTTCTTCTGCATAATATTTTAATTTATTCAGAATAAGCTTGTCAATCTTTTGCGTTTCAGAATTGAACCAAACAACAGGTTCGCCGATCGCTAAGAAATTCAATCCATCACTTCCACCCGTTGCGATAGTGATTCTTGGCATTTTGATATTTTCAACATCAAAAACTTCATCCTCTTTGCTTTTGCGATACGCCTGCATTAGTTTTTCCAGACGCTCATATCCAAAAATAAAATCTTTCGGTCTGCCGCCTAAGTGATGAAAACGATAATCTTTGCCATCATCTGTGAATTTTTTACCCGCTCTTGGTTTGTAGATCTTCACCCATTGGCCAATTTCATCATCCGTATTTACAAAGCCGAGGATCGGAAAATTATCGGTACTGCGGTACGTGATCACTTTGGTTTTGTCTTTACTCAAATAGGAATATTCTTCCAGGGAGTAGAGATTCACTTCTTTGCAATGTTCCGGAGTAACCAAGTGAGATCTATAATTTCCGTTTTCGCTTTCACTGGATTTTATTTCGGGTCCCAAAAGTCCCAGTTCAAAACTTGTAAAATCTTTGGTGATGAAATGAAAATCTTTTTCGTTCAATTCATGTTCAAAATCTTCGGGTTTGCATTCCCGGTACTCAGGTTTGTAAATTACTTTTTGGGTTTCGAGGATATCATTTCCTTTCGCCTGATAATCGTTGGCTAATTCCAAAACCGCTTCCACGTATGAAATATTACGATCGAGGGCGTACAATCCGAAACAGTTTTCTTTAGCAACAGAACCGCCCCAATCCGTAAGTCGCCAAGCACGAACGCCATTAACTTCCAGCAACTTTATTGATGAAGATTCTGATTTATCATCTTGCACATCTCTGATGCGGAAATTTTTCCGATCTGTCGCCTGCGGATAAAGCGTCTGAATAATATCCAAACCATCATTGGTTACGGAGAGGAGTTTTATTTCTATATCTCTGAATGTTTGTGGCATGTTATCGCGGAGTATTAATGATTATTTTTTCAGTCTGAATCATTTTAATTAAAGAGGAAATCTTATGTTTATCGAAATCGATTACTTTAAATCGCCGCATGAATGATGGAGAATCGATTGGCAAACGATTGTCACTTTTTAAAATAAATACAAACCTTGGCATTGTCACGGTTATTGTTTCTCTACCTTGTCTATTAATTTTAAGCACCGGAGCGCAGATTGTATTATAAAATGATTCGATATTAAAGTCAGGATGTAAGTCATCAATTACAACATTGTCAATTTTCCATTCTTTGCCGTGGTCAAATAAAAATGGGTTGTTTAATAGATTTCCGCTGCCATTAATCCACATGGTTTTTTCAGTCCCGAAAATCATTTTAGCAAAAAGGGATTTTCCTGAATCGCGTTTGCCTATAAAAATGATATGTTTTGCCATTTTACCAGTGGTTTTTTAAAATTGATTTTTTAGAGAATTGAGATCAACGTAAAGAAGTGAAATTGAGAGAGCTGATATTTTTATAAATGTTCGGTTCATCTTTAAAAAGTTTTAATGTTTTCAGAAAAAATATACTGGCTATCTACTATTCGCTGTATTCCCTTATTGTTATCAATGTATTCCACAGGCCATGCTTTATTTTTTGAAGGATTTCCTCTGCATATTTTTGCAGCTTCTTCTTCTGAAAATATTTCTGAATTATCAAGGTTTACAGTATATCCTTTACACTCTTTTCGCCAAAAAACTATTGCATTACCCATAAAACCTGCATCTCTATTTTGGATATAGAATTTTGGTTCAGATTTTGGCTTTTCATCAATAAATTGCGCTGCTTCAGTAAAGGAATGAGCGCCGTTGTCTGTATTATTTTCCATGATTTTTAAATTTTTTGGGTTACGACCCCGCCAGTGAAAACTGGTCGGGGACAACTATATATAGAATTTGTGTTCTTTTAAAAATCCCCGCTTTCACGGGGAAAGGATAGTAAACTAAATCAGCCCCAACTCAACACCTACTCTGGCTAATTCTGGTTTGCTTTTCACACCCAATCTGTTGAAGAATTTGGTGCGGTATACGTGGAATGTTCCGAGCGGCATGTTTAATTCTTCCGCCAGAACCTCTGTTTTATGATCACTTGCCATTAATTGAATGGCGAGAACATCAATATTTGAAATTTCTTCGCCCTGGTAACTCAGATTTTTACAGACGATTCCGCATCCGATACAAGTCTTCCGGATAGCGCAATTGATAATGTCATGATTGATTGTTTTAGTAGTACCGCAGTAATCTGGCTGAAAATTCAATCCACCGAAACGGCACTTCGCAATTTTTTCGATTTGTGCCAAGTGATCATTTGGAATCATCGATTCTAATACTTCTGCAAGTTTTGAATCAGTTTCGATCATGTGGTTTAAGAATTGTTTTTTCGCGGCAGAAACCACAGAAAAATCTTTTACTGAGCCATTGTCTATGGCTTTTAGTTTTTGTTCTTCCGGGTGGAAGAAGATTTCCAGGCTGTCGTCACACATCCCTGGATAGAGTCTTGTTGCATTCATAATTTTTATTGTTAGTTGAAAATTTCCTGTTCTTCCTGTGCTACTTTTTTCAAGGCAGCAATGATTTTCGCTGGGCCTTGTTTAGTGCTCTTTACATTTCTGATATAGGTTTTTGATATTCCAGGAAGAATCTCCTGTACCCGATCGGTATATCTTTTTGGCAGAAATCCGTCGATGATGATGAACGCTTCGTTAATATTGGATTCAATATTAGAATGCATTTGATTTTTGTTTAAATTTGCCATTAGAAAACGTTAGTAAATATTAAATACCGTTAGAAAACATTACAAATGTAAATACATTCTTTCAAATGACAAAATATATTTACAATAAAAAGCTAATTATTTTACTATGGAAAAAAATCTAAAAAGTTTGAGACTTAAAATTGATTACTACTGCGAGTCAAATAATCTAACTCAAACTGCCTTGGCTAGTAAATTAGGAATGAGCAGACAAGCATTGGGAAACATGTTGAGTGGAAGGCAAAAATTTACCGAAGACTTTTTTCTGGGAATCATTGAACACACAGAAATTAATCTTTATGAATTGTTCGATAAGAATGAATCGAATGTAAATATCGTGTCGGAACCCGCTGTAAATTATGATCGAATACCGGATAATGAATACCGAAAAGCGCTTTCTGATATCAAAAAGATTTTAGAAAAGACACAAATCTGACACAAATCCAAGCGGAATGTCCTTATTGGTGGATCTATAGAAGTACTGGAGAGACCACAATTAATATCAATCACTTACGATTCTCGTAGGTGATTTTTTTTGTGCTTTAGTTTTTTGTGATTATACAATTTAATATCATTTTTCAGTGTAAATTTTTAAATCTTAGAATATCTTAGTGTCATTTGAATGTTTAAATTTTCAAATAAATATAATTATTGGACTCATTTTTTCATGTACTGTTGTATTAAATCTGACCATGAAAGAAAAATTTATCTCTAAACAAGTTCCAAAAAATTGCTGCGCAACAGATGATAGCACACCATCTAAAGTACAGTCCGTCAATCCTAGAGATAAAAACATTTCAAATCAAGAAGATGATCATCGTGATGATCATGATGGTCACACTCACGGAAATGTGGAAGGAAGTGCTTTGCAACTATTCTTACCCAGCATTATTTCTCTTGTCCTTTTACTTGTAGCAATGTATTTCGACCATATTTTAAAACCAAACTGGTTTACAGATTGGATCAGAGTTGCATGGTACGTTGTTGCCTATCTTCCGGTGGGTTTACCTGTTTTGAAAGAAGCTTTTTGCAGCATTAGACAAGGCGCTTTTTTTTCGGAATTTTTCCTCATGGGAATTGCGACCGTTGGAGCTTTTGGAATTGGGGAATATCCAGAAGGAGTTGCCGTCATGTTGTTTTATTCGGTCGGGGAAGTTTTTCAAACCTTGGCAGTTTCCCGCGCTCAAGCGGATATTAAAAGTATGCTGGATCAGCGTCCAGATGAAGTGACTGTTTTAAGAGGCAATCAACCAGAAACCATCAAAGCAGAACTCGCTACTATCGGTGATGTAATTCAACTGAAACCTGGAGAAAAATTAGGATTGGATGGCGAATTACTTTCAGATTCTGCTTCCTTTAATACGGCTGCTTTAACAGGTGAAAGTAAACCCGACACGAAGGCAAAAGGCGAAGCCGTATTTGCCGGAATGATCAATTTGAATACCGTTTCTACGGTGAAAGTTACTACCGAATATACAGACAGTAAGTTGAGTAAAATTCTGGAACTCGTCCAAAATGCTACCGCCCAAAAAGCGCCCACCGAACTATTCATCCGAAAATTTGCGAAGATTTACACGCCTATTGTAGTTTATCTCGCCATCGCGATTACATTTTTGCCCTACTTTTTTGTAGCGAATTATGATTTTTCAGATTGGCTCTACCGCGCCTTGGTTTTTCTCGTAATTTCTTGTCCGTGTGCTTTGGTCATCAGTATTCCTTTAGGATATTTTGGAGGAATTGGTGCTGCGAGTAAAAACGGAATTTTATTCAAGGGCAGCAACTTTCTGGATGTCATCGCGCAAATCAAACACGTGGTCATGGATAAAACCGGAACCATGACGGAAGGCGTCTTCAAAGTACAGGAAGTTATTTTTGATCCCTCCTTTAATCAAGAAGAAATTCTAGAAATGGTGAATGCTTTAGAAAGCAAAAGCACGCATCCGGTTGCCACTGCCATACATGAATTTGTGGGCGAAGTTAATACGAGCATTCATTTGGAAAACGTGGAAGAAATCGCGGGTCATGGTTTGCGGGGGATGATTAACGGCAAAGAATTGGTGGTTGGTAATTTTAAATTATTGGATCAGTTTCAAGTACAGTTTGATACCGATGTGAGCAAAATTGTGTACACCGTCATCGCCATTGCTTATGATCAAAAATTTGTGGGCTATCTCACGGTTGCAGATCGAATTAAAGAAGACGCAAAATTGACCATCGAAAAATTGAAAGCTTTGGGTGTAAAACCCACCATGTTAAGTGGCGATAAAAATTCTGTAGTGCAGTTCGTAGCCAAGGAACTAGGAATTGAAAATGCCTTCGGTGATTTACTTCCAGAAGATAAAGTGAAAAAATTAGAAGAAATTAAAGCGACCAAAGAAACGGTAGCTTTTGTGGGTGATGGCGTGAATGATGCTCCCGTAGTCGCTCTGAGTGACGTCGGAATTGCCATGGGCGGATTGGGAAGTGATGCCACGGTAGAAACTGCAGATGTCGTGATTCAAGACGATCGACCGAGTAGAATTCCAATGGCCATTCATATTGGCAAGCAAACGCGAAAAGTGGTGTGGCAGAATATTTTTCTCGCGTTCGGCGTGAAAGCAGTTGTCCTAATTTTAGGTGCGGGTGGATTGGCAACCATGTGGGAAGCCGTTTTCGCTGATGTGGGTGTGGCATTATTGGCCATTTTAAATGCGGTAAGAATTCAAAGGATGAAGTTTTAAGGTGATAACTTCCAATTTGCTCAATATTTGCTCGCACTATTTTCAAATGAACGTTCAACCAAAAAAATACCATCATGATTCAAGCCAGTGAATATACTTTCGATATTTGGAAGATTTTATTTGGAGATTTCACAGTCCAGATTTATCTGGAAATTATCTTGCGCGTCATCATCATTATGGGATACACCATTTTTATGATTCGATGGCTTGGCAAAAGGGTTGTCGGCGGTTTAGGCAGCGCCGATGTTTTACTCATCGTGGCGATGGGAAGTGCGGTTGGTGACGCTATGTTTTATCCAAATATTCCACTTTCCATTCCCATTACCGTGATTACCTTAATTGCTGCGTTTCAAAAATTATATGTGTACATTGGAATAAAGTATGAATCCGTACGGCAAATAACAGATCCAAAAGTGATGAAGTTGGTTGAAAATGGAAAACTGTTAAAAGAAAATTTCACACAAGATGACATTGATGAAAATGAAGTCTATATGCTTTTAAGACAGCAAGGAATTAGATTTCTTTCAGAAGTAGAACATGCGTATTATGAGCAATCTGGAGCCCTCAGTGTTTATAAATTTGAGAATTCGAAACTGGAAAATTCAATTTTACCCGAAGATTTGGATGAACTCAAATAAAATAGAAATCCACAAATTGCTATAAAATAATTTCTAAATCCTTTCCAATTCGTCCCCAGAAATCTGCGTTTTAAAACTTCCATAATTCACAGAAACTTTTCCGTTTTTTTCAATTTTTTCAATGGTTCCTACACTTGTGGAACCCTGAATACGAACTCGTTGACCAATTTTCATCCATACTGCACGTTCTTTTACGCGCTTGTCTTCCAGCTTTTCATTCGTTTCTACAATTTTTTCCATAATGTCCACTTTCTTTAATTGCTGCGTAATTTTCCTTTTAACGATGAGCAGTTTTTTGGACTCGTCTTTATCTGCGCCTATTTTCCGGAATTTCTCCTGTTCCAGAATCTTTACGAAATCTTTCACCACATCTTTTCGCGATTTTCCTTTTACATAAGAATCAATAAAACCTTCAATCTTATTTCCAAACTGCAATTTGCGGTGTTCATCTTCGTACAATTTTTGAAAATTAAAGAGTTTCTGCTGCAATTGCTCATTCAGTTTCTCTAGATTTTCTTTTTTGTTTTGAGTTGAATCGCGCTTTTCTGCCAAATCGGTCTTAATCTTTTCGACTTCAAATTTTTCCTGTTGCAATTTTACAATTGTTTTATCCAGATTGAGAATGTCATGTTCTACTTTTTTCTTCGCGGATTCGATAATGTATTTCGGAATTTTGTTTTTCTCTGCAACCTCGAACGTGAAAGAACTTCCAGCTTGCCCCACTTCTAATTTATAGAGCGGTTCCAGGGAAGAATCATCAAAAAGCATAGCAGCATTTTGCGCATTTGGCAATTGCTCAATAACGAGCTTAATATTCGTGTAATGCGTAGTTATAATGGCGAAACTTTTCTTTTCATAAAAGAATTCCAGAAAACTTTCCGCCAGAGCGCCACCTAATTCTGGATCAGAACCTGTTCCAAATTCATCGATGAGTAAAAGCGTATTGGCATTGGCTTCTTTAATTATTCCACCCATTTTTTTCAAGCGGGAAGAGTAGGTGGACAAATGATTTTCTATGGATTGATTGTCCCCAATATCCGTCATCATTTTATCGAAAAAAAACATTTCAGATTTAGGATGTACGGGAACCAAAAGTCCACTCTGTATCATCAATTGCAGCAATCCTACAGTTTTCAGCGTGATGGATTTTCCGCCTGCATTTGGACCTGAAATACAAATAATCCGGTTGTGTTCCGTGAAGGTGAGACTTTGGGAAAAGATATGTTTTTTCTCCGTTTGGTTTCTCAGCCAAAGCAAAGGATGATATGCATTGACTAATCGGAGGGTTTTGTGCGGATTTATTTTCGGTAAAACGCCGTTTATTTTATACGCAAATTTTGCTTTCGCACGCGTAAAATCCAGATCGAAAATATAATGCTGATAACTGTAAAGTTGAGGTTGAAATTCTGCAATTTCTGCCGTTAACTTTCGTAAAATTTTATCCAGTTCTTTCTTTTCTTCTTCCTGATTTTCCCGAAGTTTAAAGAAATGCTTCAACACCGATTCTGGCTGAATAAAAGTGATAGATCCCGTTTTAGAAAGCCCTAAAACTCTGCCAGGAACGCGTTTTTTAAAACCAGATTTTACCGCTAAAACTCTTTGATCATCCAAAATCGTTTCTCGGATATCATCTAGAAAATCACTTTGACCATAGGTTGTCAATGCGCGATTAAAATTTTCTTGAATGGATTTTTTCGCGTGTTGAATTTCTGTGCGCAGAACTTTTAAAATTGGAGAAGCTTCATTTTTTATTTCGCCAAAACGATTGAAAACTTTGTCAATTTTATCAATGATTTCTTTCCGGTATTCTAAATCCTTAACATCATTTTTTAAATGCAGAAATAATTCTTCGTAGGCAGGATAAAATTTTTGCAGTCGTGCAATCTGTTCCGTCAGACTTTTAATTTTGAGAAAAGCCGTATTATCTAACCGAAAATTCTCAATGAGCAGATGGTTCAGTTCCTCCTCGATGTCTTCATATTCATTGAAAGGAATCGCATTGTCACTTTCAAAACTGGACACAAATTCTGCCACTTTTTTCAAAGACAATTCTGCTTCTTCTCTTGCAAAAGGACGAAGTTCTGTGATTTTTTTGGCGATTTTTGGGGAGAATGCAAAGGGGGAAATCTCTGCTAAAAGTTCTGGAAACTCCAGTTCGTTTAAGTCTTCTTGTTGTATATCCACATGCAAATTTAATGAGATATTTTGATAAAGACGATACCAAATTGAGGCGCGATTTCGGTCATAATTAAAATCTATCTTTGAACATGAACTTTTCTACGGACCGGTTAATCTTCCGACCCATCACGGAATATGATGCCGCGTACATTTTTCAGATCAGAAGCAACCCTTCTATTAATCAGTTTCTTCACCGAAATCCGCCCCAGAATTCTTTCGAAGCCTTGGATTTTATCTTGGGAATTAAGATGAAAACAGAGTTGAAAGAAATTGTATTTTTTGGAATTTCATTAAAAAGTGATTACAATCTAATTGGAACAATTTGTTTTTGGAATTTTTCTAATGACCGAAAAACTGCAGAATTGGGCTATGAACTTTTACCCGAATTTCAGGGAAAAGGAATTATGTCTGAAGCGATTCACTTCATGCTGCGTTATGGTGGGAATGAACTAAGCTTGAATGAAATCGAAGCTTTCACGAATAAAGAGAATCTAAATTCCATTAAATTGTTAGAGCAATTTAATTTCGTTTTAAATGCTTCCCGCTAAGATGAAAAATATCCAGAAAATCTTATTTTTGAGCTTTCAAAATAATTCATTCGCTTTTCACATCACCACATCACCACATCATCACATCAACCTATGACTTGGAAAGAAATTCTTAAACCCATTAAAGAGACTCAATATTTTGAACAACTTTGGCAAAAAGTAAATGAAGCGTATGCTGCGGATCAATGTTTTCCACCAAAAAAAGAAATATTTCGCGCTTTGGAACTTACCCCTTTTGAAAAATTAAAAGTGGTTATTATTGGTCAGGATCCCTATCACAATGTTGAGCAGGCAAATGGTCTTTGCTTTTCTGTTTCCGAAAATGTGACGGCACCGCCTTCTTTGAAAAATATTTTTAAAGAGTTGCAAGATGATTTGGGAATTGAACGAACAAAAAAAGATTTGGGAGATTGGGCGGAACAAGGAGTACTTCTTCTCAACGCCACATTGACGGTAAAAGCACACGAACCGAATTCTCACAAGGATTTAGGTTGGGAAAGACTGACTAACTTTATCATTCAAGAAATTGCGGAACGAAAAGAAAATGTGGTATTTGTTTTATGGGGTGCTTTCGCACAAAAAAAGGAAGAATTAATTCATTCTTCCTCTCATTTCATTTTAAAATCTCCGCATCCTTCCCCTTTTTCCGTGTATAAGGGATTTTATGGGAGCAAACCTTTTTCTGCTATTAATGACTATTTAAAAGAGAAGGGCTTGGAAACTATTTCGTGGTAGTTCCACTAGATACAGAATTTCCTTTACTAATTTTAATTCCAATTTTATATTTTCCTTGTAAAGCTTTAAAGCCTCTATCCGACGTAGTAGTTGGAGCAACCTCACCTAAGGTGATATTATATCCATTGAAATTTTGCGTTCTGGAATACCCTTTACTTGCATCTTGCATAGAACTTATTTTGATTGTCATCGGGCGAGTTTCCAGACCCATCACTTCTAATTCTGCGGTTGCAACGCCTTCCCAAATGCAGTTAACACCTTGTGGACAACGGCTGTCTTCCACCATTCTTTTGAATGTGACGTTCATTCCGTATTCTTTTAAAAACTTATTTTCGCCTTCGCTCAGGTAAATCATTCCAGATTGGGGTGTATTTAAATCAGCTTCTTTTTTATACGCTTCCATTTTTGCAGGAGGTAATGACGCGGCATTTCCTTTTGCAGGAGGCAATGTTGCGGGTTTCTCTGGCGTGATAATATCTGTTCCATCAGCAGATTTTTGCGGTGGAATCGAGCCAGACGTTGCAGCATCTTTTACCTTTTCTGTAGAAGTTGCTGTAGTTTGGTTTTGACACATAGCCAAAGAAAGAAAACTAAATGAAGTAAGGATTAATCTGTGTATCATGTTTTTAGGATTTATAAATGTCATAAACTACGACCAAAAACATTGCCAAACCTACCAAGAGATTAAAGCCTGTTCCGTAAATAAATCCAATAAATGCACCTTTCGTGGAGTTCCAGGCTTTCTTTTTGTCTTTTGCATCATGAAGAAGTTCCCCAATAAAAACGCCCAAGAACATTCCGATTAAAAAACCGAAAGGAATGGGAATAAAAAACATTCCGCCAATTGTTCCAATTACAGAACCAATGCTTCCCCATCTGGTACCGCCGTATTTGCGGGTCGTTCTAGCCGGGATTACATAATTTAAAATTACAGACAATCCCGTGAGAAATACAAAAATCCAAATATAGACCATGGAAAGTGGTGCATCTGTCCCGAATTTATAAATTAAAAGTCCGCATAAACTCAGTAATAATCCTGGTAATACGGGAAGAAAAGTTCCCAGAATTCCTACTATAAGTAAAATGATGCTAACAATCTGTATTACGCCAATATCCATAACAATGCATTAATTGTTAAAAGTAGTTATTAATCTGTATAAGACAATCATTATTCTTATTTTTGCCTCAATGGAAACGGAATTTAAAGACACTAAGGATTTACTGCAAGATGCAAGTGATTATATTCACTTTTTCGTGAGAGATAGCACGCCGGATAGTTGGGTGCTTCTGCTACAAATCATCTTGAAATTAGTATTTTTAGTTGGGTTGATTTATTTTGTTGATTTTTTAATTAAACTCGCAATTAATGCCATTTTTAAAATCTTTTATGATAATGATAAGTATCCGATTTTTAAATCCATTTACCAATCCAAAATAACCAATTCTTTTGCGCATCTCATCGCATTATTCTTTGGGAGTTTTGCTTTATTTTCTATTTTTTATCGCCATCCAAAAAGTTTCGATTTTTTAGAGAGAATGATCGGTTTGACCATTGTTTTTGTGTTCGCAGGTATGCTTTATCGTGCTTTAGGTGCTTTCCGAAATTATTTCCTCATCGTGAAAGACTACTACAAAATTATTGCGCTGAATGCCGTTTCTCAAACTGTGAAAATTTTCGGAGTCTTTGTGTCTTCAGTTATTGCCATCAGCGTAGTTTTTGGAATTAGCGGCTCTACAATCTTGGGGAGCTTAGGTGCAATTACAGCAGTGATGGTTTTGGTTTTCCGTGATACCATTTTGGGATTTGTGACGGGAATTCACGTGGCAACATCGAAAAATTTGAAGGTAGGGGACTGGATCGGAATTCCGAAATATAATCTGGAAGGGAATATTGAAGACATCAACCTTTTGACCACTAAAATTCAGAATTTTGATAAAACATCTTCAACAATTCCTACCTACGATTTGCTTTCTACGGAAATAAAGAATCTTCAGGGAATGTCCGAGGGAAATAAGCGAAGAATAAAAAGGTCCATTACTTTCAATATTAATTCGTTTAAATTTCTAAATCGCGAAACAATTGAGCGTTTAGCGAAAATAAATTTATTGACCGATTATTTGGAAAAAAGGCTTTCCCACATGGTAGAGGAAAGAGAAACGCTGAAAAATTCAGACTTGATTATCAACGGAAAACAACTGACCAATATTGGGGTGTTTCGGGAATATGTAGTGAATTATTTAAAAAACAATGAGCACATTGACCAGACCGAAATGATTTTAGTAAGACAGCTAGAAAACACCACGCACGGAATGCCACTGGAGATTTATTGTTTCGCCAATAATTCTGAATGGACGAGTTATGAGGAAATCATGGCCGATATTTTCGACCATCTATTGGTGGCCTCCAAAGAATTTGAATTAGAAGTAGTTCAGTTTGTAAAAATTTAAAAAGAATGACAAAACTTAGTGTAAATATTAATAAAATCGCCACTTTAAGAAATGCAAGAGGTGGAGAATTCCCAAGCGTAACCGAAGCTGCAGTGAAATTGCAGGAATATGGCGCACATGGAATTACCATTCATCCGCGTCCAGATGAGCGCCACATCACCAGAAAAGATGTGTATGATTTAAAACCTTTGGTGACCACAGAATTTAATATTGAAGGCAATCCGCACCGAAGTTTTATTGATATGGTTTTAAAAGTGAAGCCAGACCAAGTTACCTTGGTTCCAGACGCGGAAGATGCCATTACTTCTAATGCAGGTTGGGATTGTGAGACGCATCTTGGATTTTTAAAAAATGTGATCGCAGAGTTTAAAAATGCGGGAATTAGGACCTCAATATTTTTAGATCCTAACCCGAAAATGGTTTCATTTGCAGCAGAAACAGGTGCTGAAAGAATTGAACTGTACACTGAAGCTTATGCCTCTAACTACTCAATAAATAAAGAAGAGGCCATAAAAGACTACGTAGCAACCGCAATAGAAGCACAGAAATTTGGACTTGGAATTAACGCGGGACATGATTTAAGTTTAGATAATTTAAAATATTTTTCCGGCCAGATTCCTAATTTATTAGAAGTTTCCATTGGTCACGCTCTAATTTCAGAAGCGCTCTACATGGGTTTAGAAAATACGGTTCAAGCGTATTTGAAGCGGTTAGCGAAGTGGTAAAACCAATATTTGATTCTTTTAAAAATACAGCATTTGGAAAATAATACTATTCTGCACTCAAAAATTTATGGATCTGAATTAAATGGAACACCGCTTTTGGTTTTTCATGGACTTTTTGGGATGCTTGATAATTGGGGAAGTTTTGGGAAAGAAATGGGCGAATTTTTTCCAGTTCATCTGATTGACTTAAGAAATCACGGGAAAAGTTTCCATTCAGAAGAAATGAGTCATGATGATTTGGCGCATGATATTTTGCATTACATGGAATTTCATCACTTAGATAAAGTCAACTTACTGGGTCACTCGTTGGGCGGTAAAGCGGTGATGCAGTTTGCCATTAAATATCCCCCAAAACTGCATAAATTGATTGTTGTAGACATTGCCCCGAAAGCTTATCCACCGCATCATCAAGGAATTTTAAAAGCGTTGCAATCGATTGATTTCTCAGTTGTAAAAACGCGTCAGGATGTAGAAGATGCACTTCAACGATACATTCCAGAAAAAGCAGTAGTGCAATTTTTGACTAAAAATTTATATTGGTTAGAAGATAAATCGCTCGGATGGCGCTTTAATATCAATACTTTAGCAGAGAAATACAGTGAGTTTGTTTCCAATGCCATTAAGTTCGGCATTTTTACAGGAAAAACATTGTTTATGGCAGGTGAAAAATCAGACTATATTTTACCGCAAGATGAATTTTTAATTAAACAGCAATTTCCTAATTCTAAAGTGGTAACCATTAAAAATGCGGGACATTGGGTTCAGGCAGAAAATCCAAAAGATTTCAGCACGGTGGTGACTGAATTTTTAGCGGAGAATTAAAACATAACATAATGATTTTAGTAACGGGTGCTACCGGAATTTTAGGTAGAGTAATAGTACTGGATCTGCTGAGAAGTGGCAGAAAAGTACGTGCCGTGAAAAGAAAATCCAGCAATACAGAAGAAGTTGAACAATCTTACCGTTTCTACACAGAATCTCCACAGGAATATTTCGATCAAATAGAATGGATTGATGTTGATTTTGATGATTTGGAGGCCCTTCAAAATGCATTGATTGGAATAAATGAAGTGTATCATTGCGCAGCGAAAGTCAGTTTTCGTTCTGAGGACCGGCGAGAAATGTATCACACCAATATCAGAGGCACCAGAAATTTACTTTATGCTTGCGAAGATGGCGCTGTAAAAAAATTCTGCTTCATCAGTTCTACGGCAGTTTTAGATGGTCTCAATGAAAATCATGAAGTGGATGAAGATTCTAACTTTAATCCAAAGTTGGAACATTCTCCCTATTCCAGATCCAAACAATTTTCGGAAATGGAAGTTTGGCGGGCTTCTGCAGAAGGACTTTCTACAGTAATTGTAAATCCAGGTGTTATTTTGGGAAGTGGAAACTGGCAATCAAGCAGCGGTGAATTATTTAAATCTTTTTCCGATTATCCTTACGCAATGAGCGGAATTTCCGCGTATGTAGATGTGCGCGATGTTTCTAAAATTGCCATTTCTCTAATGAATCAAGAAATTTATAACGAACGATTTATCGTGATCTCCGAAAATAAAAAATTGATTGACGTCGCCAATTTTGTGCGCGAAAAATTAAATCTTCCGAGTGCGAAAATCTTAAATGAGACTATGCTGGAAATGGGATATGTGCTGAACATTATGTTCGGCTGGCTCTTTCCGAAGTTACGACTGATGAGCAAAGTAAATCTAAAAACGGTAACTTCTACCAATATACTTTCTAATAAAAAGATCAGTGATCAGCTCGACTATAAATTCATTCCAGTGTTAGATAGTTTGGATTTTCACCTCAAAAATTATATTTCTGATCACCAAAATATGAAGAAGAACTCATGAATATTGCAGAATTTCTAAATACCAACGCAGATAAATATCCGCGAAAGCCAGCCATAGGTTTCAAAAAAAAGGAAAAGTGGGAAACAATTTCTTGGACAGATTTCCGTCGGCTTGTTTTTAAAACTGCATCAGCTTTGCGCGCTTCAGGAATTGCGGAGCATGATAAAGTTGCCATTTATGCAGATAATTCCGCAGAATGGATTGTCTTTGATTTGGCTATTTTATCCTTGGGCGCCATCACCGTTCCTATTTATTCTACCAATAACCAGGAACAAGCTGCTTATATTTTATCAGAATCTGAATCAAAAGCTATTTTAGTGGGAAATCAAGAGCAATATGACGTTGCCTATAATATTTTGCAGGAATCTTCTTTTTTGAATTTGATTATTGTTTCGAAAAAAGCCATTTGGATTAAGAAGGAAAACAGTTCGTATTTAGAAGATTACATTAAAAAAAGCTCAGACGAATTAGAGATTGTCGCGAAAAATGAAGATGATTTAGCGACCATTATTTACACGTCTGGAACTACTGGTGTTCCAAAAGGCGTAATGCTTTCTCATGGAAATTTCGTAAATTCCTTCAAGGCGCATTTTGATTTTTTCAAATTCAAAAATTTCGAGCAAGAAGTTTCTTTGGCGTTTTTGCCTTTAACCCATATTTTTGAACGAAGCTGGACCATGTTATGTCTCCACGGTGGTGCACAAGTATACTTTCTAGAAAATACAAAGCTCATCGTGCATGCTTTGTCAGAAGTTAAACCTACATTGATGTGTGCTGTTCCAAGGTTTTATCAGAAGATTTACGCTGGAGTTCATGATATGTTGCAAAACAGTTCCGATGGGAAAAAGAAAATTTTTAATTGGGCCATTACAACTGGAAGAGAGGTTGCAGAATTACGCCGTTTAGATCAGAATATTCCATTTGCATTAAACCTGAAAAATACTGTTGCCAACTTGATGGTCTTTAAGAAGATAAAGGCAAAAATGGGCGGTAGACTTTGGTTCATGCCTTGTGGCGGCGCTTCGGTCTCGGCAGAAGTGACGGAGTTTTTTGAAGCTTTAGGAATTCACGTAACTGTGGGTTATGGCTTGACGGAAACTACTGCAACTTTAACTTGCTTTCCTTTCCACCATTTTGAACATGGTTCTGCGGGAATACCAATTGGCGACACTCAAATAAAAATTGGAGAAAATGAGGAGATTTTAGCCAAGGGAAGTGGAATTATGAAAGGTTATTACAAAAAACCGATAGAAACCGCGGAAGTTTTCACCCAAGATGGCTGGTTTAGAACTGGTGATGCAGGGGAATTTGATGAGGCTGGCAATTTAATTATTACGGATAGAATTAAAGATTTGATGAAAACCAGCAATGGGAAATACATCACGCCACAACCGATTGAGAATTTATTATCAAACAATAATTTAATCAACCAGGTGATGGTTATTGCAGAAGGAAAACCTTTTGTTACCGCTTTAATCGTTCCCAATTTCGAAGCATTACTGATCTTGGTAGAGAAGATGAATATTCCATTCACCAATTGGGAAGAGCTTGTTAATTCTGATAGAATTAAAGAGTTGTACCGTCAGAAATTAGATGAGTTTCAAGCTAGCCTTTCTGGATTTGAGAAGGTGAAGAAATTCATTCTGATGTCCTCAGAATTTGAAGTGAACAGCGGAGAAATCACGCCCACTTTAAAAATTAAAAGAAATATTGTTTTGCAGAAATATGCTCAACTCATTGACAAAATGTACGCTTAAAATTTTTTAAACCTTAGACCTTTCCTTATGAACGAATTTTTCGGCAATCCTAATTTCAGTGTTTCCCATCAAAAAGTGTCGGCGAGTTGTCCTTCTAATATTGCCCTCATCAAATATTGGGGGAAGTATGAAAATCAAATTCCGGCTAATCCAAGCATCAGTTACACCTTAAACAACTGTAAAACAAATACAGAAGTTGAATTTTTGGCAGGGGAGAAATTTGGAGTTCAAACTTTTCTCGCTGGAAAGGAAGAATTAAAATTCGCTGAAAAAATTGAAAAATATTTTAAAAGTATCGTAGAATATGTACCTTGGATCCTAGAAGGAAAGTACATTATTCGCACAGAAAATACCTTTCCGCACAGTTCGGGCATCGCAAGTTCTGCATCTGGATTTGGCGCCATTGCAAAAACTTTAATGGAATTGGATGAGCTCTTTTCTGGCAAAATAGGGACGGAAGCAAAAGTGAAAAAAGCCAGTTTCTTATCTCGTTTAGGAAGTGGCAGCGCGTGCCGAAGTTTATATAATGGTTTGGTAGTTTGGGGTGAAACCCATGAAGTGCAAAATAGTTCCGATTTATTTGCGGTACAATATCCAAATTCTGAAGTTCATACTAGTTTCAAAAATTTTAATGATTGGGTTTTACTCATTCACGAAGGAGAAAAAACCGTAAGTTCTACAGTTGGCCATGGTTTGATGAACACTAATCCTTATGCAGAAAGAAGATTTCTAGAAGCGCATGAAAATTTCGCACTGCTAAAAGTTATATTGAAAAATGGAGATATGGAAGGCTTTATTAAATTGGTGGAGCATGAAGCTTTGACTTTGCACGCCATGATGATGATGAGCGATCCCGCCTTTATTTTAATGAAAACCGGAACTTTAGCCGTGATTAACAAAATATGGGAGTTCCGTAAAGAAACCAAATTGCCCTTGTTTTTCACCTTAGATGCAGGAGCAAATGTCCATCTTCTTTTTCCTTCTAATCAAGAGCAAACCTCTATTAGAGAATTTATTATCAAAGAATTACTGCAGCACACTCAGAATAATGGCGTGGTGAAAGATGTGATGCATTTTTAATGGAATTTTACAATCAGAAATTTCGGATCCAGCGATGGCATGAAAGCCGTTCCTTTAAGTATTCGCGGGTTGAAATAGGGAATGAAAAAAAATACTTTGAGTCGCCACTCAATGCTTTAATTGTATTTGTGCTAACATTTCTAATCTTGGCAATTATTTTTTATCTGACGAGTTACAAAGATTTCATTATTAGAGTAGCAGTATTTGCACTTCTGTTTGGACTTTATAAAATATTTTTAGCGTTCACTATACCAATCATTGCATTGAATTCAACAGGCATCGAATTACGTGCAATCAACATTCCATGGAAAAATATTAGATCTATAGATTACATATGGAAATCTAGAGTTTTATTTTTATCCATCAAATTGAAAAATGATAAAATGGTAAAGGAAAAAGTTTCTAATTTAAGTTTCCAAAAAGATTTTATCTATTTAGAAGCGATCATCAGAGCTTTTAGAAAAAAGTATCGAAAAGCATTTATTCACAGAAAAATGCTCTGAATATTGTCGTACGGTTTACTTCTTAACCGCCAATTTGCTCATCATGTTTAAAACTAGCAACACGATAATTCCTAGAACAGCAGCAGACATGGATAAAATGTAAACGGAATTTTCTTCATTCCAGAAGCCGAGATCCCACTGAATTCTATACAGGTTGAACCCTATAAACAAGATGAAAATCCCAAGGAATATTTTATAAAACAATTGCATTTTTATTCAATTTAAAATTTAACGTACGAGCTGAAAAGCTGGGCAAAGTTTGCCGTAAATAATTTGATGGAAATGGCCAGCAAGATAATTCCAAAAACTTTTTGTAAAACCTGCAGTGTTCCGTCTCCTAATTTTCTTTCAATCCAGTTGGCAGATTTAAGCACCAAATATACAAAAATAGTATTGAGAACGATACCAGATATGATGTTGATATCATGATATTCCGCACGTAAAGATAATGTGGTGGTCAATGTCCCGGCTCCTGCAATCAGAGGAAAAGCAATAGGAACAATGGAGGCAGATTTGGCTTCCGTATTTTTCTGAATTTCTATGCCCAAAATCATTTCAATAGCGATGATGAAGATAACGAAAGCACCCGCAATCGCAAAAGAATTCACGTCTACGCCAATTAACTTCAGAATATTATTCCCGATAAAAAGAAAGGAGATCATTAAAACACCCGCAACTAGTGAAGCTCTCTCTGCTTCAATTTTCCCGAATTTTTTCTTTAAACCCACGATAATAGGGATAGATCCTACAATATCGATTACGGCAAAAAGAACCATAGTTGTGGTAAGTGTTTCTTTTAAAGAGAAAAATTCAAACATGAGGATTTATTAATTCCGCAAAAATATAAAAAATATTTGACTATTTGTTAATTGCCGAATAGATAGTGATGATGGATTGAAGTAATTCGTCAATATGTTCCTCAGATTGCAGGGGTGCATATTTTTCAATCTGAATTTGCTCCGTTAATTTTCTGTACTCATCGGCAATATAAGCGCCTTTTTCATTTTCAAGAAATTTTTTAAAATCAGATTCAGCGGCAACTGAAAAATGTTCTTTTGTTTGGCGGTTCAAGTCTTCATAGGTAGTGAAAAACTTTGTGAAATCTTTACTGTCAGCTACGATCTTTAAGTATTCTACATCATCTTCCCAGCGGTTATTCCAATTTTTCCTAATGGTTTCTTCCGTTTCCGTAATAGCACCAATGGTTTGATACTGCGGTGTAGGTTTAACCTTGGCAGGTTTCTCTTTTACTTTTTTTCTTACCAATAATGTTAAGGAAAGTAGCACCGCCAAAAGACCCAGGTTTCCAGCAATTGCTTGCCAGTTTATTTGGTCTTTGCTTTTTAATTTCAAATTTTCCGTGGGCAAGATGGGTGTGTTCACTGTCTCTAAAACAGTATTGGTATATTCATTCACTTTTTCCAAAGTGCTTCTGCTTGCTAAAATATCATCTTTTGACTTCACATTTAGAAGTAATGTTTTTCTGCCTAAGTCTACATATTGATTGGTTCCAGGATCAAAAAAGGAAAAATCTTCTAACATAATTGGAATGGTTCCTATTTTTTTCGGCACTATTAAATAATCGGCCGTAATGGATCCGTATAATCCATCACTTCCTGCATTAGTAACAGAGGTTATTTTAGGAGGATAGAAATTATAATTTTCAGATTCCACAATTTTTGGTAGATGTAGCGTGCTGAAATTTCCGGCTCCTGATATTTGAACGGTCACGCTTATGGGCTTTTCCATTTCTAAAGCATCACCAGAATTTGTAGAAATTAAGGCGACCTCAAATTTCCCAACTGCATTTTTGTAGTTGATAGGCATTCCCGCCGGTAATTTCTTTACTTTTAAATTTACTTTATTAGAGGATATTCTTTTGCTGTTCCTTGTATTGGCAAGGGAAGCCGAAGCAGGATTAACTTCTATGGTTCCACTTTCTGTAGGATAAATCACAAAAGTGCCGACAATTTGCGATGCCATTCCAGACCTCGTTTCGATTTCTGATTTTGAAGAGCTTACTTGTTTAATGTTCAGGTTATTTTGATCTGGATAACGGATGTTTTTCAAGTTTCGCAAATTTCCATAATCCCGACTTGTAGCACGAAGTACGGCTAAAGTGGGCTCATTTTTATAAACAACTTTATCTTGTATTTCTAGATTAAGATGAACCGAATTATCTGTTTTTACGGAGGCGACAGAACTTTTTTCAGATTCGCGAACAAAGAGATCGAAAGGTTCGGTTTTATAAATCTTTCCATTGACTGTTACCAATACAGAACCAAATTTTACCCGGCCAGATTGTCTGGGTGCAAGAACCAATTGAAAAACTGTTTGATTGAGGACGTTCCCTTTCTTCGCATCTACAACCAAAGTATTTTGATCAGAAGCAGAGCCGATGATGTTAAATTTAGAAAGATCCGGCATTCTCAGCGGTGTTTCCTGTGCCATATTTTCCCCACTTATTTCCAGAAGTACAGTGAGCTCAAAATTCTGATTCACTTTTGCCTCTCTCACTTCGGATATCGCCAAAGTAACCTGTCCCGAAACAATCAGGGCAGAGAAGAGTAAAAACAAATATGGAATTTTTCTTTTCATCACCAATCCTTCTCGTTGCTGTCTGGCATAGAGTAGGAATTTTTATTTAAAATACGTTTTGCGGTTTCTCGTTCTCGATTCTCTACCCGGTTAAGGAGAGATTTTTCTAAGTCTGAAGGAAGTTTTCCAGAATTATCACTTTCTTTTTTGTTTGGATCTTCACCTTCACCTTCGCCTTTATTCTTTTGACCGGATCCTGCTTCACTTTGGGGGTTTTTACCAGGATCAGTTCCTTTATTTTCATCTTTTTCTTTCCCATCGCCACCGCCAGAATCAGATTTATTGTTCTGTTTTTTCTCCTCTTCTTTTTCCTTTTCTTTCAGCATGGCAATTTCATAATTCTTCCGGATGGATTCATTGTAGGGATCTTGCTTGAGGGCGGCTTTGTAATGTTCGGCGGCTTTTTTAGAATTGTTGATGTCCATTTCTACATTTCCCAAATTGTAGAGTGCGGCTGCTTTGTCTGGTAAAGTTGTAGAATTTTTAATGGCTTTTTCATATTCAGCTTTTGCCTCCGTGTACAGTTTTCTCTTGTACAGAGAATTGCCAAGATTGTAGTGTGCTGCAAAGTCATTGTCTTGCAGTTGAATAGCTTCCATGTATTTGCCAGAAGACCCTTCATAATTTTTATTATTGAAGTCCTGATTGCCTTTGTAAACAAGCGTATTATAACTCTCTTGTGCAGAAAATAAGGTGGCACAGATAAATATCAGAAGTACAGAAAAAAGTGGTTTCCAAATCATTAGTGCAAAAATATTCCTTTATATGTTAAGATTTTTACGATAATTTGTTAAATTTCGGTTAAAGTCGGGTGAAAGCGCTGATTTTACTCAAATATTGAACTCCCTTTTTGGATTGAAGAGAAAAATGAGAAGAAAGAATAAGAGGGAAACGGCTAAAAAATATTGATAATAATGTACTGCATTTTGAGATTTCACGAAAGTATCTGACGTGCCTTCATTTTTACTCAGCGCATCGATAATTTGGGAACTTGCACTTTCCAAATTATTTCCGTCAATGTACGTTCCACCAGTTTCAGTAGCGATATTTTGTAAGGCGGTACTTTCTCTTCTGGAAATGACAGTTTCTCCCGTGATATCTGTTTTATAACCCATTAATTGACCGAAGACATATTCTGGAATGGGTCCACCTTCATCAGAGCCAATTCCCACCGTAATTACAGACATTCCTTCCTTTTTAGCCAGCTTGATGGCATCTTTTTCATTGCCCTCATTATCTTCGCCATCACTTAAAAGCACAACTTTTCGCGAACCTTTGCCTACATTTTTAAATTTCTCCGCCACCGCTTGCATTCCCATCAAAAAATCGGTACCCTGAATTTTGATTATACTTGTTTCGATGGCGCCAATATAGGTTTCTGCGGCGGTAAAGTCTGTTGTTAAAGGCATTATGGAAGTTGCATCTCCCGCAAAAATGACGAGTCCAACTTTATCATTCCGCATTTTACCCATGGTGTTGATGATGATATTCTTGGCTTCATCTAATCGATTAGGCTGAATATCTTGAGTATTCATAGAATTAGAAACATCAATGAGGAAAATCACATTGTTCATCTTCTGCTTAGAACTTACTTCTTCTGAACCATTTAATAAATCGGCAATTGCTAAAATCAGAAACAAGGTGCCCAATAAGTATAGCAAAGGAAGCACGCGAGAAAATTTACTTCTTCGCTCAAATAATTCTTCTTGAAATCTCGCTTCTGCAAAAATTTCTTTTTTGCTACTTTTCCAGCGAAGATATTGCACCATAATAATCCCGAGCAGTGGCAAAAGCAGCAGCAAAAGGAGATACCAATAATTGTCTAAATACCAATCCATAATTTATAGTTTGCAAAACAATGCACTATTATTTATCACTTATGAGTGACTTCAATTTTTATTTCTCATCAATAGACCACCCGTCTTTTCTTCTAGCCCCGATGGTAGTGGCTCCCGGAGTTTCGGGAGGGAACGGACAGCGGGACAAATCTTCGGAGAAACTGAAATTTACCTGCTCCAAAAGAAAATTTATTTAACTTAAAAACTTATAAAAAACCCACCGCAAAAGGGCATCAAAGAGTAAAACACCCAATGCGATCCAAAGAAATATCCGAAAGTATTCCTGGTAATTATAAAGTTTAGTAGTTTTTAATTCTGATTTTTCCAGCTGGTTAATTTCATCATACACTTCTTCCAGACTTTGATTACTCGTTGCTCGAAAATATTTCCCACCGGTGGTTTGCGCAATTTCCCGCAGCACCGGTTCATCAATTTTTACCTCTGCTTCCGTAAACACTAAGTCCCCGAATATGTCAGTCTGTGTAGGCATCAAAGCATATCCATTGGTCCCAATTCCGATAGAGTACACTTTAATATCATTGCTTTTTGCGAGTTGTGCACCCACTTGAGCGGGCATTGCGTTCTCTATTGTATTCACGCCATCTGTCATTAAAATAATGATTTTAGACTTGGCTTTGCTATTTTTTAAATGACTCACGGCCACAGAAAGACCTTCTCCAATGGCGGTTCCCTGTTCCAGTTCCAGCTGGTTAATGTTTTCTAATTCCTCAATGACAATGGCGTGATCACTGGTGACGGGAACTTTCGTAAAAGCTTCCCCCGCGTAAAGCACCAAACCAATCCTATCTCCCGGACGTTTTTCCACAAACTTTCGCGCAATTCCCTTTAAGGCGGTGAGTCTATCTGGATCTAAATCTCGCGCTAACATGCTCAGCGAGACATCTACCGAAAGCATAATATCAATTCCTTTGCTATCATCTTGATCCTGAGAAATGGTGAAGGTCCGCGGTCTTGCCATGGCAATAATCAAAGCGGAAAGCAAAATATATTTCGAAATTTTAAGGAGGAAAAGGACGAACAAGATGGTCTTGTTTTCCATCATGTTTTGTGTAGTGGGTACTTTTATTCCGGTTCGTTTTTTCTTCCGCGCATCTAAAATTAGCAACGGAATAAAGGTTAGAAACAAGAGTAAAAACCAAGGGCTGTAAAGTTCGAAATTTAAAAAATCAAGTATCATGCTTCTTCTTGTTAAACTCCGGTTCTTAATTCTTCTGCCTCCAAATCTTTCGAAGAGCGTTTAACAAAGCCTTTCATATCCTCGAAATCTGCGGACATCATGGTTTGATCAGGGAAGGTTTTTGCAAATTTTACCAAATCTCCGCGCAGAAATATTTCTTCTACAATTTTTTCATTTTCGGGGGAAATGGTATTGTTCAACTTCATGACTTCTATTAAATCATCGGTGAGCAAAACATCCGCCGGAATGTCATATTGTTTGGTCATGAAATTTCTGGCAATATCAATTAATTCGACGTAGAAAGATCGGTAGTCGCCATTTTCCATGTATTTTTTCTTTTTCAAAAGTTCCAAATCTTTTAAGGTTTGGTTGGTCATCAATTGAGGGGAGTTTTTTCTCTTCTTTCCGTACTTAATGATTTGATAAATAATGAAAATTAAAGCAAGTACAACCAATGCAGCGAGTATGTACCACTTATACATTTGCCAATAATCCGTAATCTGCAGATTGACTTCCTTATTTTTCATGATATCATTTAAAGGATCGCCTTTTTGTGCGGTATTCACCACTTCTACTTCATAAGGAATGGTATTGTACATTTTTCCCCCGATGCGAAAATCCAACGCCGGAATTTTAAAATTGCCTTCTTCGAAAACTGCAAATTCTATGATGCGTTCATAATAGTCGGGTTGCGCAGTGGTGCTGTCTTTAATTTCTTCAAAATGAAAAGGGAGCAATTCATTTTTTGGAGCAGAACTTACCTCTTTTCCCTGTAAATTAGAAATAGTCACACGAAAGGTGCCAACTTCACCTAAAGCCAAAGTTTTTTTCTCGAGTTTCGAACCTAAAGTCTGCGAAAATAGGAAGATATTAAAGAGGGAAAAAAGAACGAGCACTATTTTTTTCAAACCTGAAATTATTTTTATGAGACTGCCAAGAAGTCAATTTTACTATTTATCTTTTTCGGAAATATTGATAGAGGAATTTAGAATAATCTTCTCCTGTATTAATATTCACAAAGGTTGCGGAAGAATTTTCAAAATCTTCTGCCACACTTTTCACGATTTGTTTTTGTTTTTCCGCAAATTCATACCGCCATCTTGCACTAGAGGTATTGGCCCAAATTTCTTTTCCCGTTTCTGCATCTTGAAAAAGAATATAACCCACATCAGGAATTTGCTCGTCTTTATCATCAAAAACGCGCATTCCTAAAATTTGATGTTTTTTTGAAGCCACTCTCAGCATTTTCAAATCATATTCATCTTGAAAATCTGAGAGTAAAAAGACCAACGATTTTTTCTTGAATACGCTCATCATATATTCTAAAACCTTATCTATTTTAGAGGGTGCAGCAACATAATCTGTGCTCAAAATGGTACTTAAAATAGCCAAAATATGTTTTCTTCCTTTTTGAGGTGGAAGAACTTTGTAAACTTTGTCCGCGAAGAGAATTAATCCTACCTTATCATTATTGCCAGCAGCAGAAAACCCTAAACTAGCAGCAATTTCTGCCACAAATTCTCTTTTCAGCTGTGTTTTGGTACCGTAATCCATAGAGGCAGAAATATCCACCAAAAGCATCATGGTCAATTCCCGTTCTTCTTCCATCACCTTAACGAAAGGTTCCCGAAAACGTGCGGTCTTATTCCAGTCTATTCTGCGGATTTCATCGCCGTATTGATAAGGGCGAACTTCGGAAAATGTCATTCCCTGACCTTTGAAAGCGCTGTGATATTGACCCATCAGAGTAGATTCAGTCTTTTTACGAGTCCGAATTTCTATCTGTTTAACTTTTTTGATGATGTCTTTTATCTGCACGGAAAATATTTAGATTTTGAATTTTAGATTTTAAACGATCGAATTCGATTGATTTAAGATATAAAAACCATCATTTAGAATTGATTTTAAGGAGCTTGAACTTTCGCTAGAATTCTGTTGATGATTTCGTCTGAGGTAATTTCTTCCGCTTCCGCTTCAAAACTTAATCCGATTCTATGTCGAAGAACATCTTTTGCAATGTCTTTCACATCTTCTGGAATTACAAAGGCTCGGTTTTTTAAGAATGCTAATGCACGAGACGCAATTGCTAAATTGATAGATGCACGAGGAGACGCTCCGAAACTAATATAATTTTTTAATTCTGCAAGTCCATATTTCTCGGGAAATCTGGTAGCGAAAACCATATCTAAAATATATTTTTCAATTTTCTCATCCAAGTAAATTTGGTTGATGAGGTTTTTCGCTTCTACTATATTTTCCATAGAAATAACAGGACGGATTTCCGGTTGGTGAGAAGAAGCAATCATTTTCATAATTTTTCTTTCGTCTTCGAAATCAGGATAAGTTACGGTACATTTTAGCATAAAACGGTCACTTTGCGCTTCAGGTAAAAGGTAGGTTCCTTCTTGATCAATTGGATTTTGGGTAGCTAAAACTAAGAATGGCTTTGGAAGCGGCATTGTTTCATCACCAATGGTGACTTGTTTTTCTTGCATCGCTTCTAGTAATGCAGACTGAACTTTGGAAGGAGCCCGGTTAATTTCATCTGCCAAAACGAAATTTGCGAAGATTGGACCTCTTTTTATGGTAAAATCATTATCTTTAATATTGTACATCATGGTACCCACAACATCCGCAGGAAGTAAATCTGGGGTAAACTGAATCCTGGAGAAAGCACCTTGCACGGCATCTGCTAAAGTTTTAATCGCCAAGGTTTTAGCGAGTCCGGGCACACCTTCCAATAAAACGTGTCCGTTGCCAAGAAGTCCGATCAGCAAACGATCAACCATGTACTCTTGCCCAATAATTGCTTTGTTGATTTCTTGTTTCAAAAGAGTAAAATAAACATTCTGTTCTCTTACCTTTTCGGTTAATAGTCTGATATCATCTGCTTGCTGTAATTCCGCCATAATGTTGAAAAAAATTTAAAGGGTAAATTTCCAATAAAAACTTTCACCAATCTACATAATTAATGCCAATACAGCGTTAAAGTTTGTTAAACCCATATTCCTGTTCGTTTAATAGGACAGAAATGTATCATTGTATATGGATGTTCACATCTACTTTACGTTAAACAAAATTTTTTAGAGTAGAATGCAATCAAGGAAATTATCCAAATGAAATCTTCATAATCTTAAAATATTAGATTTAAAAATAATGGCTCCGAAATCTTTCTTGAGATGCTGCATATTCGTCGAAATATTGTCTTTCTCAGTTAATTAACCTATTTTTGACCATTCAAAATTAGCTCAAATGAACTATCATTTTCAGGCACATCGGCAGGTTCGCAACAATCTTTCAGAGATTTTGCAAAATACTTCTCAGCAAGATTTACTATTGATTCCAGACGGCTTTAATAATAATATCTATTGGAATATTGCCCACACCGTAGCAACTCAGCAACTATTGCACTATTATTTAAGCGGTAATCCTTTTCGCATTGATAAATATTGGATAGAAAGTTATAAAAAAGGAACCTTACCGAACTTAAATGTGCAACAATCAGAAATTGATGATTTGGCTTTTCTACTTACAGAAACTTCCAAAATATTGATGAAGGATTATGATGCAGATTTCTTTGCAGATTATACACCTTACACAACGAGTTTTGGGTTAGATTTAAAAAATATTCAAGATGCCATCATCTTTAATAATATGCACGAAAGTTTACACTTAGGTTACGCCATGGCTCAGAAAAGAGCACTTTTGGGGGAACAACTTTAAAAATAGTCGACCGTAATTTAAGCGGTTGGATTACATATATTCTTAAAAAATTCAGACAAAAAAATGAAAGACGACTTTATATTCGGACTGCGTCCTGTAATAGAAGCTTTGGAAGCCGGAAAAACCATTGATAAAATATTTTTGCAAAACGCACTTCAGGGTGATATTTACCACGAGCTGAAAAACCTTTTGGCAAAACATAAAATTCGCGCGAATTTTGTACCTGTTGAAAAATTAAATCGATTTACGCGTAAGAATCATCAAGGGGTAGTTGCTTTTATTTCAGATGTTCCGTTTGAAAGAATTGAAGATGTGTTGCCGCAATTGTTTGAAGAGGGAAAAACGCCTTTTCTCTTAATATTAGATCGCTTAACCGATGTTAGAAATTTCGGGGCAATATGTAGAACTGCGGAATGTGCTGGAATTCATGCCGTAATTTTACCAGAAAAAGGAGCCGCTCCTATTAATTCTGATGCCATCAAAACTTCGGCTGGAGCTATTTATAATTTGAAAATTTGTAAAGAGAAAAATCTTGCACACGCGGTAGATTTCCTTCAGCAATCTGGAGTTCAAGTTTTTGCAGCCACAGAGAAAGCTCAAAAATTATTATATGATGTTGACTTTACTGAACCTTGTGCTATTGTGATGGGTAATGAAGAAACGGGAATTTCTAAAGAAGTTCTTCACCATGCAGATGAAAAAATTAAATTACCAATGGAAGGGAAAACTCAATCTCTTAATGTTTCTGTTGCATGTGGAGCAATTCTCTATGAAGCCATGAGACAGAAAATTGTGGTGAAAAAATAATTGAAAAAATATCTAATAAATTATAGTCGGCATCTTTTAAAGATTCCGACTTTTTTATTGTAAAATTTTAATCATAGGTATTTCTGATGATAAGTTGATGAGGTCGGTTTCAAAGTTGCTGAAGAGAAACCTTGTTATAAAAAAGAATTTCTATATTTATTAAAAAATAGGTGGATGCAAAATCAGACCATATCAAAAAGTGACATCCGGCACTACATTAAAGAAATTATTGCGCAAAAAATTGAAAAGTTAGAGAAGTTTATCGAATTTACTTTAGAAGCGAGCCGAGACATAAAGAAAGCACCGAAATATGATTCCATGAGGACAGAAATGCAGGAAGAAATTTATCAGATGCAAAAACAACTTGGATTTTTAAATTCCTTGCAAAGAAATTTAGCCAAAGTGATTACCGCACCCAGTGAACGAGTTCAAATGGGATCGATGGTGTTTACCAATAAGGCAAGATTTTATATTTCGGTTTCTCTAGGGGAGTTTTTCTTTGAAGGAAATCGTTTTTATGCAATTTCAGAAGAAAGTCCCATGGCCAAAATAATGTTCGGTAAAAAATCGGGTGACTCTTTTGTCCTTAATAACATCAGCCAAACCATAGAAGAAGTTTGGTAATCACATTAACTTAATGAGCAAAATAATAAAAGTGAATCACGCAGCAATTTTAAAGTCAATTATAGAAAATAGAAGAAGTGTTTTTCCAAAAAATTATACGGGCGAAAGAATAGACGAACAAATTATTGAAGATATTTTAAGCTCCGCCACTTTTGCGCCACAACATAAAAAAACACGACCGTGGCGATTTAAAGTTTTTCGGGATGAAGAAAAATTTCAATTAGGTCAAGAACTCGCGAGAATTTATAAAGCTACTTGTGCAGAAGCTCTATTTTTGGAAAAGAAATATGCAGACATTACTAACAAAATTTCTAAGACTGACGTAATAATAACCCTTTCTGTCAATTTTAGTGGATTGGTTCCAGAATGGGAAGAAATTGCAGCGGTGTCAATGGCCGTTCAAAATATGTATCTCACCGCAAGTGTAAATGAAGTCGGTTGTTACTGGAGTTCACCTGCAATGATTAAGCATTTGGATCAATTTTTAGGATTGGAGGAGAATCAAAAATGCTACGGATTATTCTATATGGGTAAAATATAATGTAACAATCATTAGGAGTGTTCGACTGATTTTTTAAATAAACTAAACACTTAAAACTATGGAAACTTACGGTTATAACAATCCTGAATCTCAGCAAAATCCAAACCTTAGAAACACCCCTTATCGTTCAGAAAAGAAATTGGCAGCGGGACTTTTGGGTATTCTATTAGGAGCTTTTGGGGCCAATAAATTTTACTTAGGTTATATTACGCAAGGAGTAATTCAGATTATCCTTAATATTGTGACTTGCGGTATTGCAACCGTAATTCCTTTGATAGAAGGTATTTTATACTTGACAATGAGTGATGAGCAATTTGACCACACTTATTTACAAAATAGAAAAGAATGGTTTTAAAATATAAAAGTCTCCCGAAAAGGAGACTTTTTTTGATTGTATCAATTGATAATTAATGATTTAAAAGGATTGCGGCTTCTTTTGCGGCATAGGTAAAAATCATATCTGCACCGGCACGTTTGATGCATGTTAAACTTTCTATAATAGCTTTATCATTATCTAGCCAGCCGTTTTGAGCTGCAGCTTTTAGCATCGCGTATTCTCCACTAACATTATAAACGGCTATTGGCAAATCTATCAAATCACGCACTTTAGAAACGATATCCAGATACGGCATACCTGGTTTAATCATGATAATATCTGCACCTTCTGCTACATCTTTTAAAACTTCATCCATCGCTTCCCGTGAATTATGAAAATCCATTTGGTAGGTTTTTTTATCTTTTGGAATATCTGAATCGGCCTTTGGGGCAGAGTCCAAAGCACTTCTAAATGGTCCATAAAATGAACTTGCATATTTCGCGGCATAACTTAAAATTCCTACATCCGTAAAACCATTCTCTTCCAAACCGGTTCTAATTGCAGCAACTCTTCCATCCATCATATCACTTGGAGCCATCACATCTGCACCCGCTTCTGCTAGAGAAATTGACATTTTAACCAAAGCTTCATTCGTGGCGTCATTGTCCACTTTACCTTTGGTGATAATTCCGTCATGTCCATAAATAGAATAGGGATCTAAAGCCACATCTGGCATAATAATCATTTCGGGAACTGCATCTTTGATGGCTTTGATTGTACTTTGCATGAGACCATTAGCATTCCAAGATTCTGTTCCGCGGTTGTCTTTTAAGTCTTCAGAAACCTTCATGTAAAGATTCACCGCTTTTATGCCTAAAGAATATAATTCCTTGCATTCTAAAACGGTAAGGTCCAAACTTCTTCGAAAGATTCCCGGCATGGATGAAATTGGTTCTTTTATATTGTGCCCTTCCATTACGAAAATGGGCATTACAAAATCATTAGTTGTCAAGACAGTCTCTTGAACTAAGGCGCGGATTGAAGCATTGGTGCGAATTCTGCGATTTCTAGAATAGATGATCATTTTGTGGAATAGTATTTGAATTAGACCCTGCAAATTTAATTATAGTTTTATAAAAAAACTATTGAAATTTAATATCAATTTCTTACATTTGTGAGGATATAAGTAAATACAAAGCTTTATAAGGTGAAAAAATTATTATTTTTAGTAGTGTTTATCGGTACTCTATCGATTTCTACAAATACACTTTCTGCCCAATCTACGGCACGCGAATCGATGACATCTTCTCAGAAATCTGATGATGGAGTGATGGTTGCATATCCAAATCCAGCGCGCGATTTTATTATTGTAAAGTCCAAAGACGCTTCATTAAAAATTAAATCCATAACGTTCTATTCTATTTTAGGGATGGAAGTAGCACAATACGCTGTTAATATGAACTCTGGTGAAATTCGTTTAGACAGACTTCGCCCCGGTAAATATTTAATGAAATATACCTTGAGTGACAATACCCAAAAGGTCACCCAAATTATTAAACAATAAAAAATTTAAATCCTTGATTCTCAAGGATTTTTTTTTGCACATGACTTACCAAACCAAGTAGATTAGAAGTATAAAAATTTCTGTAATTTTGCCAGTATGGAAACAAGGGAAAAAATTGTGATTATTGGTGGTGGCTTTGCAGGTTTACAAGTTGCTAAAGAGTTTATCGGTAAGCGAAAAAAAGTAATGGTGATGGATAAGGTGAATCATCATATGTTTCAGCCACTTTTTTATCAAGTTGCTTGTGGTAGAATTGAACCGAGTAATATATCCTTTCCCTTTAGAAAAATTTTTCAGCGTACCAGAAACATTCAATATCGAATGGTGGAGGTGCAAAAAATTATCCCAGAACAAAATAAGATTATTACCGAAGATGCTGAGTTTACTTATGACAAGCTTATCATCGCAACAGGTTGCAAAACTAATTTTTTTGGAAATGAAAAAATGCAATCTCTTACATTTGGGATGAAAAATACGCAGGAAGCCATTGCAATCCGAAATCATGTGCTTTTGACGTTCGAAAAATTAATCATCCAGAAAAGAAGAAGCGATGATGGAAACTGGAATATTGTAATTGTAGGAAGTGGTCCGACTGGTGTGGAATTAGCCGGCGCTTTTTCCGAAATGAAAAAAGATATTTTGCCACGGGATTATCCCCATATGAATTTTGATGATTTACAGATTATCCTCATCAGTTCTACAGACATGCCGCTGAGTTCCATGAGTGAAGAAGCGCAGGAAAAGTCCAAAAAATACCTTCAAGAATTAGGCGTTCAATTTCTTTCCGGAGAATTTGTGACGGATTATGACGGCGATAAAGTTTACATGAAAAGTGGAAAAACAATCCCGTCCAACAATGTTATTTGGGCCGCTGGAGTTACGGGTAATATCGTACAAGGTTTAAATCCAGACGCTATCATTCAAAATCGCTACAAAACAGACCGCTTTAATAAAGTCGTTGGAACTAAAAATATTTTTGCAGTTGGCGATATTTCTTACATGGAAACTCCAAAATATCCAACTGGTCATCCGCAAGTGGCCAACGTTGCCATCAATCAAGGAAAAAATCTAGCCAAAAATATTTTAAGAAAAGCAGGCGAAGCGTGGAAAGAATATGAGTACAATGATCAAGGAAGTATGGCTACAATAGGAAAGCACAGAGCGGTTGTTGACTTACCTAGTTTTAAATTTCAAGGGCTTTTAGCGTGGTATTTCTGGATGTTTTTACACTTAATGCTCATTCTTTCGGTAAGAAATAAATTGGCTATTTTCTTTAATTGGATGTGGAGTTACATTAACAGAGATTCGTCTTTACGACTTATTATTACTCAGACAAAAAACAATGATACCGAACAATGAGAATTGATATTATAAGCGTGTTGCCAGAATTGATGCAAAGTCCTTTTGAAACATCAATCTTAAAAAGAGCCGTGGACAAAGGTTTAGCAGAAATTCATTTTCATCAAATCAGAGATTTTGGAAAAGGTAAACATCGGCAAATTGATGATGAACCTTATGGTGGCGGTGCCGGAATGGTGATGATGATAGAGCCCTTGGATCTTTGTATCTCTGAATTAAAATCGCAACGAGAATATGATGAAATCATCTATCTCACGCCAGATGGCATTACTCTCAATCAAAAAATTGCCAACACTCTTTCCATCCAAAAAAACCTCATTTTTTTGTGTGGACATTACAAAGGAATTGATCAGCGCATTCGGGAATTGCATATCACGAAGGAAATCTCCATCGGTGATTATGTTTTAACGGGAGGCGAATTAGCAGCTTGCGTCTTAGCGGATTCTATCATTAGACTTCTACCGGGAGTTTTAAATGACGAACAAAGCGCATTAACAGACAGTTTTCAAGATAATCTGCTATCGCCGCCAATTTACACAAGACCTGCTGAATACAAAGGCTTAAAAGTTCCCGAAATTCTACTCAGCGGAAATTCGAAAAAGATTGAAGAGTGGCTACACGACCAAGCAGTTTCCACAACCCAAGAAAAAAGACCTGATATTTTAAAATAAATTTAATAAAAATCCATTATTTTTATTAAATTTACATTTCAAAAACACTCAGACTGTGATTAAAAATGATGAGGTTAAGGAATTAATTTCCTTTTATAATGTAGAAAATCTGTTTTCCGCAGATCTTCCTCCTGTGCATCACTTGGATCCTACAGTTTCGGGCCTGAAAAACTGGGACGAAAAACGCTACAGAAATAAATTATCAAAGATTGCACACGTGTTTCAGCTCATAGAGCAGGAAGAACGGGTGTTGCCCATGCTTATTGGGATTTCAGAAATTCAAGGACATACTCCTCTAGAAGATTTAGTTTTACTACCGCCTTTTAATTCAAATTATGGGGTGATTCATTATGATTCAATGGATGAGCGTGGAGTAGATGTGGCCCTATTATATGACAAAAGCAAAGTCGAAATTATTTCCTCGGAACCTATCACGTATTTTTTTGAACTCGTTGATCAAAATCCTGCAAATTACGATACCACCAGAGATGTTTTGCATTGCAAAGTTAAATTCCGAGAATCTATTTTCAATGTTTTTGTGTTGCATCTTCCTTCAAAAAGAGAACGTGATATCAATCTGCCAAAGCGTAATTACATCCTCAATAAATTAAGTGAGAAGATTAAAGAAATCCAAGAGGAGACGGATGAACCGGTCTTAATCTGTGGTGATTTTAATGACAATCCGGATGAGAAAAACATGAAAGATTTTCTTGTTAATTCAAATAATATGAAGAGTTTACTAAATCCTTCAGAATATTTGTTTATGAATAGGGAATATTCAACTTTTTATTATAAAAATGGTCTGCTTTTTGACCAGATAATTCTGTCCACAGAATTTTTTAATTCAGAATCTCAAATACATTTTGTAAAGTCAAAAGTCTTTAATCATGAAAAGTTGAGTAATAGAAATAGTAAATTTTCCGGCCGACCCTTCAGAACGTACGCCGGTACCAGATATTTAGGTGGTTACAGTGATCACTTTCCCGTTTACGTTCAGTTAGCAATCAAAAAAAACAAAGATATACAATGAAAAATGCCATTAATTCCGGATATCATTTAGATGCTGTAGACAAGCAGATTATCTATATGTTAATGGACAATGCCAAGACTTCTCTGGCACAAATTTCAAAACAAGTAGGAATTTCAACCACTGCTGTACACCAAAGAATTAAGAAATTGGAGCAAGCGGAGGTGATAGAAAATTCAGTGTCTTTTTTAAACCCACGAAAGATCGGATACAAAGTAGTGTCTTACATCGGTGTGTTTTTAGACCAACCAAGTTATTATCCAGAATGTGTAAAAGCCCTTCAAAAAATTAATGAAGTAGTAGAAGCACACTATACTACAGGAAATTATACCATTTTCTTAAAAGTTTTATGCAGAGATAATGATCATTTAATGGAAATATTAAATAAACTTCAAAAGTTAGAAGGCGTTACGAGAACGGAAACGTTTATTTCTTTGGAACAAAGTATCAGCAGACAGTTAAAAGTTTAACTTTTAAATATATTCGATGTATAATGCATTTCTTTTGAAATGCATTTTTTTGCTTTTGACCATAAGTATGGCATTCATTTGCAGATAATTGGTTAATTTTACACTCCCAAATTAAGAAGAATGAATAAAGTACTGGATAAAGAAAAAACTGCAATTGTCGCTTCTCATGATGCCTTGAGAAATGAGGGATTGCCCTTTAATACCAAATATTTTGACTCCCTAAATATTAACAGAAGCGCCATTGACCGCCGCGTTAATACTTTAGGTGGCAGACGCACCGTGAAAAAAGAATTTCAGGCAGCCTGGCTCTTGAAGGCAATTTCGATGATTGATCTTACCACTTTGGCGGGAGATGATACACGCGGAAATGTTTTGCGTCTTTGCGAAAAAGCTAAGAATCCAGTGCGTTTGGATATTTTAAATACGCTAGAAATGCAAGATGCTAATCTGACAACAGGTGCAGTTTGCGTTTATCATAACTTGATTCCTTACGCCAAAGAAGCATTAAAAGGAACTTCCATTCCAATTGCAGCAGTTTCCACCGGATTTCCAGCTGGAAAAATTTCTTTAGAAGATAAAATTACAGAAATCAAAAAATCCGTCGCAGCTGGAGCGAAAGAAATTGACATCGTTATTTCCCGCGATTTGGTTTTAGAATCCAAATGGAAAGAATTATACGACGAAATTAAATTGTGCAGAGAAGCTTGCGGAGATGCGCACATGAAAACAATCTTAGCAACCGGTGAAATTCCAACATATACCAAAGTCGCTAAAGCTTCTTGGGTGGCCATGATGGCTGGGTCAGATTTTATAAAAACTTCTACGGGAAAAGAAGCAATTAATGCAACACTTGCGGTGAGTTTGGTCATGATTCGTTGCATCCGTGATTATTACGAGTTAACAGGAGTGAAAATTGGGTATAAACCTGCAGGTGGAATTCAGAAAGCAAAACAAGCTTTGGATTTTTTAATATTGATCAAAGAAGAATTAGGAAATGAGTGGTTAACGCCGGACTTATTCCGCTTCGGTGCAAGTTCCCTTTTGGGCGATATAGAGCGGCAATTAGAACATTTCATTACGGGAAGATACAGTGCCAATTACCGTCACCCCATGGCGTAATTTGTCATATTGAGTTCTTCGAATGTTATACTGAGCTTGTCGAAGTATGGGCGCCTTTTTCCGTCTTCCACTCCCGCTTTTTTGTTCCACTTCGTTCCACAAAAAGAGCTCCGTTCAAGCCGGGGCGCAGTAGGAGCCAAATATAAAGAAAGGCTATAATAATAAAGACAAAGATTTTTAACAGCGTAAATTCACGTCACTTTTTTGCACTTTTAAAAACCTTAAAAAAATAGAGATTTTTGTAAATTTTGTGGTTGAAATTACCACATCATCACATCACCAAATCACCATATCAAACAATGGAAATCAAAGAAATATACGACACCATGATTTACGGTCCCGCAGCAGAAAGTGCAGCTTCTGCTGTGGAATTCTTAGAAAATCACAAAAGAAAATTTGAGCTTTTTATTAATGGAGCTTGGGTTCAGCCTAATTCAAAAAAATATGCAGATTCTATTAATCCTTCGAACAAAGAGTTTTTAGCAAAAATTGCCGAAGCCGATGAGTCAGATGTTGATAACGCCGTAAAAGCAGCCAACAAAGCTTTGCCTGAATGGGTAGCAATTGGTGGTTTCGAGCGCGCAAAATATTTGTACGCCATTGCAAGACAGATTCAAAAACATTCCAGATTATTTGCGGTTTTAGAAACTTTAGATAACGGAAAACCCATCCGTGAAACACGAGATATCGATATTCCAATTGTTGCCAGACATTTTTACCATCATGCAGGATGGGCGAAGTTAATGGATACAGAATTCAGAGATTATGAAGAAGTAGGCGTTGTTGGACAAATTATTCCTTGGAATTTTCCTTTGATGATGCTTTCCTGGAAAGTTGCACCAGCTTTAGCAATGGGAAATACTGTTGTTTTAAAACCTGCTGAACTGACTTCTTTAACTGCTTTGCTTTTCGCAGAAATCTGTGAGAAAGTAGGATTGCCAAAAGGAGTCCTTAATATTGTCACTGGTCGCGGAACCGTCGCTGGAGATGCTTTGGTCAATCATCCAGATATTCAAAAAGTAGCCTTTACAGGTTCAACCAAAGTGGGCAAAATTCTGCGCACAAATATAGCAGGTACAGGTAAGAAAATATCACTCGAATTAGGAGGAAAATCGCCTTTCATCGTTTTTGAAGACGCAGATTTAGATTCCGCGGTAGAAGGAATTGTTGATGCTATTTGGTTTAATCAAGGGCAAGTTTGCTGTGCAGGTTCCAGGCTTTTAATACAAGAATCCGTTTCAGAAATATTCTATAAAAAACTTCGCGCACGCATGGAAACTTTGCGCATCGGTGATCCTATGGATAAAACCGTGGATATGGGTTCCATTGTAGATCCGATACAGTTTAAAACCATTCAAGATATGGTGCAAATTGGTTTGGATGAAGGTTGTACCATGTATCAATCTAAAAATGCAGTACCGAAAAATGGTTGGTTTTATCCACCAACATTATTTACAGATGTTCCAACAAGTGCTGTAATTGCACAAGAAGAAATTTTTGGCCCGGTTCTAGTCGCGATGACGTTCCGTTCCCATTCTGAAGCAGTGGCTTTGGCGAATAATTCCAGATATGGTTTGGCTTCAAGTGTTTGGACAGAAAACATCAATTTAGCTTTAGACATTGCACCAAAAATTAAAGCCGGAAGCGTTTGGATAAACTGCACAAATCAGTTTGATGCAGCTGCAGGATTTGGGGGTTTCAGAGAATCTGGTTTTGGTAGAGAAGGTGGAAAAGAAGGTTTGTATGAATATATAAAACCGAAAGTTGAAGCAGAATTTACTTCAAAACCGATTTTGCCAAAAATCGAAAAAGTAAAAGGTTCGAAGAAAGAAAAAAATATTTTAGCAGATATTGACCGTACGACCAAAATGTACATCGGTGGGAAACAAGCCAGACCAGATGGTGGTTACAGCACAGAAATAAAAAATGCGCACGGCGAATATATTGGGGAAGTTTCCGAAGGAAATAGAAAAGATATTAGAAATGCAGTTGAAGCAGCACATGCGGAAAAATCTTGGGGCGGAATGACAGGTCATTCTAGAGCGCAAGTTTTATATTATATCGCGGAAAATTTAGCCATTCGTGCCGAAGAATTTGCCGATAGAATTGTGGAAATGACCAATCAATCTTTAGAATCTGCACAAGATGAGGTTGAGAAATCTATCGAAAGAATTTATACTTACGCAGCTTATGCTGATAAATATGATGGAGCAGCACATTCTACGGTTCAGCGAATGATTACTTTGGCAATGCCTGAAGCCATTGGTGTCATGGCAATAATTTGTCCAGATGAAAATCCCTTGTTAGGATTTATTTCTACGGTAATTCCGGCCATTGCGATGGGAAATAGAGTAGTGGTTGTTCCCTCTGAAAAGCATCCTTTTTCTGCGACCGATTTTTATCAGATTTTAGAAACTTCAGATGTTCCAGCAGGAACCGTAAACATTGTAACGGGACCCAAAGAAGAGTTGGCAAATGAATTGGCGAAACATTATGATGTAGAAGGTATTTGGTACTTTGGAAGTGAAGAAGGAAGTAAAAATATGGAATTATTCGCTACGGATTCTATGAAAAGATCTTGGGTTAATTTCGGGAAATACCGGAATTGGCTGAATCCAAAACATGGTGAAGGGCAAGAATATTTAAGACATGCCACAGAAATTAAAAATATCTGGATTCCTTACGGAGCCTAATATTTTCAAAATATATATTATAAAGCCACGATAATTTCGTGGCTTTGCTACTGAAAAAAATCTGCGAAATACAGGAATTCTATGGGAGATTACGCAAAAAAAGGTGATTTTTTTTCATTATTAAGGGTTTCTTCGGAAATTAAGTACGAATGCTTTTTTGAACTTTTTCATTTAGATTTTAACTGAAACTATTGTATCTCATTTGTCGTAGAATCTTTGTGACTTTTTGGTTCATAATTATGATTTAGCATTTAAAAATTTCCGTCGCTTTTTCTTCCTAAAAAATCTATTTTTGCAGGTCCATGGCAAAGAGAACAGTCAAAAGAAAAACCACCCGAAAAATCCATAAAAACCGCAAAAGGCATTTCCTTTTACGTCGGGAAATTCTACTGGTTTTCTTAGCAGTCGCATTACTTGGAACGGGTTTTTATTTAAAAGAGAAAATCTCTTTTTATTATGCGATGTATTTCAATCAATTTGAACATAAAAAACTTTCTAACACAGAAAAAGAAGAGAAGAGAATCAACCGAATAATCGGTGATTATGCAGATAAAACCTTTGGTTTGGATATGTCTCATTACCAAAGAAAAGAGGATATACAATGGGATAGTTTAAGCGTGGGGAATCGGTCAATTCCTTTAGAATTTGTGGTTTTACGTGCCACCATGGGAAACCGATCTGCAGATAAACATTTCGAAGAATTCTGGACACTCGCAAAAAAGCATGACTTGGTTCGTGGTGCCTATCATTTCTACCGTGCAGATGAAGATCCCGTCTTGCAAGCCAATAATTTTCTCGCTCATGTGAAATTAGAATCTGGAGATTTGCCTCCAATTTTAGATATTGAGAAAATTCCACGCCGGAAATCGACCAAAAAACTCATCGAGGATCTAAAAATTTGGTGCAGAATTGTAGAAGAAGCTTATGGGGAAAAACCCATTATTTACAGCTACTATCATTACCACAAAGATTTTTTAAAAGGAGAATTTGATGATTATCCGCTTTGGTTGGCCAATTATAATGATGTTCCGCAACCCACGCCAGATGATGATTGGGATATTTGGCAGTTTACTGAAAATGGAATTGTTTACGGCATCAATACCAAAGTTGATTTAAACGTTTTCAATGGAAATCTCTGGTCCTTAAAAAGGTTGACTTTAGATTAAATTTTTCCAGAAGGATTTCTCTGAATCCACTCAGATTTAGGCTCTAAATAAGGAAATAGTTTTGGAACAAGTGAATTTATGATTTTGTTATTGTGCTTGATGAGACCAAATATTTCTTCCGGAACTGCACCGATTGTCGATTTTATTTCCAAAGCAGTTCTTCCAAAAATGAGGGTAGAAAACTTCTGTTCAATCCCGAAATTGATCATGTCTAATAACATATTTAGATAAAGCTGCATCTCTTTTTGTACTTCTTTATTATATCCCAAAAAGTAAGTGTCTATATTTTTCCCATTTAAAATAATCGTGTAGAAACCCACTAAAACACCCTTTTCAAAGTACCCAAAAATTTTAAAGCGGTCTCCTAAATTTTCTTTTAAACTTTTAAAATGATTTTCGGGCAAGAAAAAGGTATTGATGGAAGCGTTTTCTGCCACGTTGTGGTAAAGTGAATGAAGCACTTTAGAATGAAATTTTACACCTTCTAAGTCAAGTTCTTTTTTTTCAATGGTCAGAGATTTCTTGCGCGCAGAAGTGATTCTTTGCTGGTACTTTTTGGAAAAGGAACTTTTATATGCTTCAAAATTTGTCCATTCTTGCCGAAGTTTAAAAACCATATTGGGTTGCACAGAAAACGGAAAGTATGATTTATAAGTTTTGGTTTTAAATGTTTGCGTTTGTTTATCCGAAAAATCTTTGAGGATTACAAGCGAAGGTTTCTTAATTGTTTTTTGAATTTCACTCAATGCACTTTGTAATAATTCTCCCTTTACTTTTGAGGTAATTTTTTCTTCGTTAAAATAAAATGCATTTTGACCCGTAAGCATATTGTTGCCCAGCAAAAGAAGAGTTCTCACAAATTTCTTTGTGATAATGTTGCGAATTCCACAAGAGATTTCTGCGCTTTGGAAAGTTTCATGATTTTGAAAGTCCAAATATTGAAAGAGACCTCCACCAATTAATTCGTCATTCAAAAAAAAGCCGCCGAAATAACACTTCATGTTAATCGGCTGAGAATCATCTAAAACTTGAAAATACTCGCGAGACAAGAGAATATTGTGTGGTGCAACAATGGAATTCCAATCCTGTGGAAGATCTTTAGCCTGAGAGAAAATTTGAAATTTATAATTCATAAATGCGCTGCAAATCTACATTTTCTTCCCTATTTTAATCGAATTTAAAGATGAATTCCCTTAAACTTTCTATCAAAAAGTACTCATTTTATTTCCGTACTTTTGCACCTTTCAAAAACTCCCTATTCCTTACGATAATGAATTACATTTCAGCTGAAAACCTTACGAAATCTTACGGTGTTAAAACGCTTTTCCGAGATATTACTTTCCATATTAATGAAGGTGATAAAATTGCCATCGTTGCAAAAAACGGTTCCGGTAAATCAACTTTGCTCAAAATTTTAATGGGTAAAGAAATCGCCGATTCTGGTACTGTTGTTATCAACAAAGACATTCAGGTGGTTTTATTTGATCAAGAAATTGATTTCGAAGGAGAATTGAACGTAGAAGAATTTATGATGACTTTGGATTCTGCCCCGATTATGGCGCTGAAGAATTATCATCACGCCTTGATTTCAGAAAATCCAGATGACATGGATAAAGCTTTGAATGAAATGGAAATTCACGAAGCTTGGGACTTAGAAAATGAAATGAGCCAGATTTTAAGTCAGTTGAAAATAACTGATTTAACATCCAAAATGAAGACCCTTTCTGGTGGTCAAATTAAAAGAGTGGCCCTTGCGAAATTATTGGTAGAAACGCGCGCTCAGCATCGTCATACCTTATTAATCATGGATGAGCCGACCAATCACCTGGATGTGGATATGGTGGAATGGCTGGAAAATTATTTAAGTAAAGCCATGGTAACTCTGCTTTTGGTGACTCACGACAGGTATTTCTTGGATGCAGTTTGTGATATTGTTTGGGAAATAGAAGATTATAATTTGTATGTACATCATGGAAGTTACGGGACTTACCTAGAGAATAAAATTATTCGGGAAGATAACATGAATTCTACCATTGATAAAGCGCAAAATCTTTATCGGAAAGAATTGGAATGGATGCGTCGTCAACCGAAAGCGCGAACAACAAAATCTAAATCTCGACAAGATGATTTTTACGAAACCGAAAAAGTAGCAAAGACAGACACCCGAAAAGAGAAGTTAGAGCTTGATTTCGAAATGAAAAGGCTGGGAACGAAAATTCTTGAATTGCATGAAATCAGTAAAAGTTACGGAACAAACGTTTTGCTCAAAGATTTTTCTTACCAATTTCAGCGTGGTGAAAAAGTCGGAATTGTAGGTAAAAATGGAGCTGGAAAATCAACCTTACTTAATATTATTCAAGGGTTGGAAACTTATGAAGGAGGATCCATTGAAACTGGAGAAACCATTAAATTTGGATATTTCGCGCAGAAAGGTTTAAAATACAAAGAGGATCAAAGGGTCATTGACTTTATCAAAGATATTTCCGAAAATTTTCCTTTGGCGAATGGCCGAACTATTTCTGCCTCCCAATTTTTACGTCTTTTCTTATTTGATGACCAAACGCAATATGCGCCAATTTCTAAACTTTCTGGGGGTGAAAAAAGAAGGCTGCATTTGATGCATGTCTTGTATCAAAATCCAAATTTCTTAATATTTGATGAGCCGACCAATGATTTGGATTTACCAACATTGACGGTTTTAGAAAATTTCCTTTTGCAATTCCAGGGAAGTTTGATCATTGTTTCTCACGATAGATATTTTATGGATCGTATTGTAGATCACGTTTTGGCTTTCGAAGGAGACGGGTTAATCAAAGATTTCGTAGGAAACTTCTCGGAATACCGGGAGAAAAAATCTCAGGAACAAAACAAAAAAGTTGCAGCTCCCATAGTGGAAGCAGCAAAAAAAGTGGAAATTGTGCCGCAAAGTAACGCATCAGCACCAGTAAAAAAGTTATCTTTCAAAGAGCAGCAAGAACTGAAAGATATTGACAAAGCTATGCCGAAACTAGAGAAGCAGAGAAGTGAAATCTTAGAGAAGCTGAATAGCGAAACTGATTATGGCAAAATTGCAGAACATTCTAAAAATTTAGAATTGATTGCAAAGCAGCTTCAAGACATGGAAATGCGTTGGTTAGAACTTCAAGATTAATCTATTATTTTGAAAGTAAATGAGTGCCGATCAGAAATTAGAAGCTAAATACGGTTTTTTCACAGCCATTTCTATGGTGATTGGTCAAGTCATTGGGTCCGGAATTTTTTTTAAGGTAGATGATGTTTTATTGGCTACCGAGGGAAATGTTTTGGCTGGTCTACTCGGATTTATTATTGTCGGAATTAGTGTTGTTTTCGCCGGAATTTCTATGGCAAATTATGCGGAACTGCTCCCAAAAGAGGGTGGTATTCTAAACTATGTTCAATACCGATTTGGACCAACCGCCGCTTATTTTGTGGGTTGGATGTATTTGAGTTTGTTTTATCCCTTACTCACCGCCGTGCTTTTTACGGTTTCTGGGATTTACATTGCGCATTTACTCGCAGATTTCATGGATTTTAATCCCTCTTTTTTGCATTACTCACTGATTGGTTTTGTTAACCTTCTTATTTTTTTTAGTCTCAATATTTTTCGTCCAAAAAGCAGCGGTATATTTCAGCAGATGACCACGGTGCTGAAAGTTTTACCTTTAATTTTTATTGCTTCCCTGGGTATTTTAAGTTTAGTGAAAGGTGATGTAAGTGAAGTCAACACCTTTACACAGGTTGGAACGAGTGTGCAAACGCAATCTTTTATCTTATTGGTTGCGGCCAGTTTTATTCCGATTTCCTTCGCATTTGATGGTTGGTATATTGCTACCCAAATTTCTGGGGAAATAAAAAACTCCCGTAAAAATCTTCCTAAAGCCTTAATCATTGGGACTATTTCTGTGATGTTTATTTATATCGCGTACTATTTGGGAATCGTTTTTCGCATGAGTGGTGAAGAAATTATCCTTTTGAAAGATACTTACATTACAGAGTTTGCAAGAAAATTTGCGAGTAATTCTGGGGCTATTTTGATGCAACTTTTTATCATTATTTCTGTGTTGGGTACTTCTAACGGATTATTATTGGCAAGTATCAGAGTTCCCTACCAATTTTCAAACCTAGAAAAATCTAAGAAATTTCTGCATTTATATAAAGTGAACGAAGAAACCAAAATGCCAGTAAACAGTGGGATTTTTGCCGTTGTTTTGATTATCACTTATATATTCCTTTATTATCTGACGAACACTCTTCCGTATTTCACAGAGAAAAATTTTGATTTATCTGCCATTCCTATTGTGTTTATTTATTTAGTGAACGGTGCTCTCTTCTTAGGGTTATTTCAAATGTTTCGGAAAAAGCTCTTCTCAAAAAATTCTATTTTGCAAAAAATGATGGCTGTTATTGCGGTTCTCGGAATTGCGGTAGTGCTCTTCGGAACGGCTAGTGCGGCCAATGGAATTACCTATTTCCTTGTTGCACTCCTGTTTTTAGCGCTTGGTTTCGCTGCTAAGAAGACAAACTGATAAATATCAGTTGTACTTCAGTTATTCATTTTCAGATCATTACATGTTATTGGCGACCTTTATTTAGAATTATTACAAATAGTGTTGTGTATTTGCACGACCTTTTTTACATTTGCAGCGTTATTTTAATTCATTCTAAATAAAAACTTGTAAATGAGAAAGCAGATAGTTTCCCTCGGATTTTTGGTTATCGCCATGTCCGTGAACGCTCAAATGAAATTCGAACAGGATAATGATACCATAAAAATTCAGCAGATAGAGGATATTAATCTTCATAAGACCGGAAATCCCAACATTGCAAAACCTTTTTCCTCTAAGTCAAACCTGACCATCATGGAGAATCCACAACCGATTGCAATTGTTACCCATGAAATTATAGAGCAGCAGCAGGCTAAACAGTTAAGTGAGGTTCTTCAAAATGTGAATGGTCTTTATATTACTTCATCGAGAGGAAATTCTCAGGATAGTTTTGGCGGTCGTGGTTTTAGTTTCGGAAGCGATAATATTTTTAAAAATGGCGCTCGCGTGAATAGTGGTGTTTTTCCAGAAGTTTCTGGTTTAGAAAGGGTAGAAGTTCTGAAAGGCGGAAATGCCATGTTGTACGGAAATGTTGCAGCAGGAGGAGTAGTTAATTTGATAACGAAAAAACCAAAATTCAATCAGGGTGGGAGTATTGGATTAAATGCTGGAAGCTGGAATTCTTACAAACCCACCGTTGATTTTTATGGTCCCTTAAGCGAAAAAATTGCATTCCGCGTCAATGGAGCCTATGAAACTGCTGAAAGTTTCCGTGACGTAGTTTCCTCTAAAAAATATTATTTTAATCCGTCCTTGCTATTTAATATCGGAGAACATTCTCAGTTAATTGTTGAAGCAGATTATCTGAAAAATGATTTTACGCCAGATTTTGGGATTGGTTCTATTACCAATAAAGATAAATCTTACGCTAAAAATCCATTCTTAGACAGAAGTGCATTTGTCGGGACTGATTGGTCTTTTCAGAATGTAGAACAAGCCACTACAGGAATTACATTCAATCATCAGTTCAATGAGGTATGGACTTTAAATACAGTTGCATCTTATCAGAACTACACCAAAGATTATTTTGCGACGGAAAGAGTTCAGTGGGAATATGATGATGCGAACCGATTGAAATGGAACCGACCGATGGGCAGAACTTTTGCAGAGCAAAATTACACTTCTCTACAAATTAATTTGAACGGGGAATTTAAAACTGGAAGCGTAAATCATAAAATTTTAGTCGGGACAGACGGTGATTACGGTACTAATAATTCCTACAGCTTCTTTGATAAAGCAAACGGAAAAGAAATTAAACGAACCTCTTTCTACGGAACTAATGGAAGTCCGACCGGAACTTTGTATTTAGATGATCCTTCTACGTGGGCATCTGGAGCGATGCCTGATACTTCAAAATTCGAAAGAAACAGAATCCCAACACAGCGATTTGGAATTTATGCACAGGATTATATTGAGCTTTCTGATAAGTTTAAAGTTTTGGCTGGTTTAAGATGGTCTTATATCGAAAATAAAGACTCGGAGAAAGTTAATTTTGTAACCGGAAAAATTACACCAGGAGAAGGGACGGTTGATCGTGCATTTTCTCCGAAAGCAGGTTTGGTTTATATGCCAAATGACAATTTAACACTGTTTGGAACCTATACCAATTCATTTTCTACCAACACCGGCGAAGATGTAAATACCGGTTTGGCTCTGAAACCATCTTTAATCGACCAGTTTGAAGTTGGAATGAAAAAGAATTTCTGGAATAATGCAGTTGCGCTAAATCTATCAGTTTATCAAATTGAAAACAGAAACTTTTATCAAACCGCAGAGTTAAAAGACGGCGTTGCAAACAATGATTCCAGATTTAAAGAATTCGCGGGTAAAATGAGAAGTCAGGGAGTTGAGTTGGATATTACTGGGAATCCTTATCCGAACTTATCTATCATTGCGGGAGCTTCTTATAATCACTCTGTTTATTTAGATACGCCAGAAGATTTCGGATATGTAGAAAATCAGAGATTGGTAAGAACACCTGCAACTACTGCGAATGCCTCCGTTTTTTATACCTTCGATAACTACATTAAAGGTTTGAAAGTAGGAGCAAGTGCTTATTTTGTGGGCGACCGTATTGCAGGTTGGAATGATACGAAAGAATTGCTGGATACCAGAAATGGAGTTTCCCGATTTTTAGAAGTAGATGATTATGTAACAGCTGCAGTTTCCCTAGGATATGACTGGGAAAAATTATCTATCATGGGAAAAGTAGGAAACTTATTTGATACAGTAGATTACAATTACCATGAGAATTACTCTGTTAATCCCATTACTCCCAGAAATTTCTACGTAACCTTAACCTACAAATTGTGAGGAAAACAATTTTAATATCATAATTGATTCATACCAACAGAAGTGGAAATTTTAATTTCCACTTCTGCTATTGAAAGCAAAAACAATAACAGAATATTAAAATCATGGCAGCAATTAAAGATACCAAATCCTTCATGCGGATTACGCATCGTTATTTAGGATATTTCGCGGCAGGGATTATGGCCGTTTATTCGCTGAGTGGCGTTTTACTCATTTACCGAGATACGAATTTCTTGAAAAAGGAAAATAAAACGGAAATAGTTTTAAAACCGAATATGACCGAAAAGGAATTGGCGAAAGAAATTAAAATGCGAAACATTGACTTTGTTCCCGGTTCAGGCGATCTAAAAACCTTTGAAAATGGCTCTTACAATGTAAAAACTGGAGAAACTAAATATTCTAAAATGAAACTTCCAGTGGTTTTAGAAAAGTTTAATGACCTGCATAAATCTACAAGTACGCATCGGTATGCTACTTTAAATACCGTTTTTGGTTTTGTGCTTTTCTTCTTTGTGATTTCTTCTTTTTGGATGTTTAATTTTAAGTCTAAAGCTTTTCGCCGTGGAATGGTTTACGCTGGTTTAGGATTCATTTTAGCGGTGATTATGGTCTTTTTTCAGTAATATAAATGAAGAGAAAGGAGTCAAAAATTATAAAAAAATCACTTGTAAAATTGTAGCCCTGATGGCAGTGGAAATCCTTTTTTATAAGTATAAAAAAGATTGAAACGGACAGCAGGAAACACTCTTCTGTGATAGACGAATCTTGATGCTTCTTAAAAAAAATCGCCGTAAAAAATTATTTTAAGGCGATTCATTGTTCATTATTCTTTCTAAAAGCGATATTTAATATTGACACCGCCGAAGAAGTACGCTTTGCTTGGTCCTGGATTAATATCCGTTTTTTCTCCCGGATAATTAGAACCTGCATCACTGTCATTAATACTGTTTCCTAAAAATAAGAAGGTGTAATTAATCTGACTGGTTAAATTGTTACCCGCTGCATACGCATCAAATTCAAACTTCCCAAAAGATTTTTTCAAACCTAATTTAGCATTGTATTGGGTAAATCCTTTCACCAAATTCGTATTATCAAAATCGGTAAATACTCCACCTAAATAATTAAATGTGTTGTTCAGATAAAGTCCGATTTTCGTTTCTACATCCAGTCCCAACGAATATTTATTTCTTGGAACACCAACTACTGTTTTGTGATCATAAACTTTGAGTTGACCCTCTGTCAATGTTTTAAAATCAACATATTTAAAGTCATAATAAGACCAGGTTGCAAAGGGACGAATAATGTTTAAAAAACGATTGTCATTTTTTGAAAGGTATCCAATACTTGTTTCTAAACCTTGATTTCGTTGGGAACCTGTATTTGCGAAATAATTATAAGCAGTACCGTTCGCGATACTCGATAATTGCGTGAGTTTATCTTTAATGTTCAATCTGAAAACAGAAACCTGATAATCAATTTTGGTATGCTCAACAAGTCCTTGAACACTGAAATCCCACATTTTTGCACGTTCTGGATTTAAGTCGTCATTGGCTACATTTAATCCATTGATAAAGGAACTGCTGGAGGTTGGAGCGTTGTAACCCTCACTATAACTCAAGTTGAATATTTGATTTCGATAGGTTTTTTGTAGTGCGAAATGAGGCGTAAACACAGTATTGTACTTTTTCTCATATGATAAATTTTTGTTGTATCCCGTAATTAATCCTGGCAATGCAAGCAAATCATTTCTGCTGTAATTCGCACTGTTCCCACTCACTCCAGCTACAAGCGTAAGTTCCCATGGCGTGTAAGTCAAACGATCCACCGCAAAAAAATTGAGTCCTTCATTAAAGTTTTTGAAGTAAGAACCTCTCGAAAGTGGCGCCACTTGTAAGGGAATATCGTCATTTGTTCCCGTAAACCTGTAGTTAGAAATAAGGGAACGAGAAATAATATATTCTGCCCCAAATTCAAGCTCGCTTTTAAAATTTTGATTAATTCTATTCTTCAGTTTAAAGGCAGATCTGAAACCATAATTAGGATTTTCACTGTATTCCAAAGCTCCAGCCGCAGAACGTTCTGCATCTAAGTGGGAATAAAATATCGACGTGGTGTTTGATAAATTGGGTAAGATCTCTAAATTATGCGAGACTGAAGCGCGAGAAGTAATAAACTTATTTCTTGCATTTTTTTTCGCGTAGGCAAAATTCCCCGGATCAATTCCCGCATAATAATCGCTGTATGAAATCTGACCAGAAACGCCTTCATTACTATAGTTTTGACTTGCGTAAACGGTTAAGCTTTGTTTCGGGTTAAGCTTGAAGTTTCCTAAGAACGCATAATCATTTCTTAAACTAGAACCTCTTGGTCGGTAGCCATCACTTTGGGTATGACCATAGTTGAGCATGACGGAATAATTATCGCCCACGGCATCAATTCGGGTTGCAGTTTGCAATAATCCAAAAGATCCACCAATCACTTTTTGAGACAAAGTGATTCCCTTCTCAGTTTCGGGTCTCATGTAAAACCGTACAACACCCCCAACTCCGCTTCCGTACAAAGTTCCCGCAGGACCTTTTATGACTTCTACATTATTGACTAAGGAAAAATCAATTCCCTCTAAAACCGTGGTATTATCTGCGTTGGTTAAGGGTACAGCATTTAAATAGAATTTAACGCCCCAATTGTTAAATTTTTGGTCATTTCCATAACCACGAACCACCACGCGTTGACCCCCAAGATTGGTTCTTTTATCTACCTGAACGCCAGACATGGTGTTTAAACTTTGTTCTATAAAAGCAGAATTGTTTCTATTTAGCTCGTAACTTCCCAGAGTTTCTGTACTCTGTGCATGGCGAATAAATTCTGCTCTTTCTTTTTGTATTTTAGGTCTGCCTAAAATCTGAATTGTATCGAGGGGTTTTTCTTGATTTTGACCCATTAGGAAAGTTGATGCGATTAAAGCACCAAATAATATTTGTAATTTCATAAATATGGAGTGAAAATAATTGATAATTTTTGATGGAATCAAAATTATAAAACTTGTGGTGGAATTTTGAATTTGACTATAAATTCCGAGCAATTTTGAGGGCTTGTAAAAAATTCCATTGGTGTTCCAGATTGCCCCAGACTTCAAGAATGCTATTAGAAAAGAACTTGGTTTACAAAGCCGCAAATTATTTCTGGGAGAGGAACTTCTTAATTTTCTCTTATTTCGATGCAGCTGAAGTTTTGCTAAAGCCTTTTTCATTGGCACTTCATCTCTGATCATACTATTCTGTTTTGCAATACTCAGCTCATCATTTAATCCAAAATAGTTTTCATTGAATGCGTATTTTTCAATTGAATTTTTATCAGAAGGTAAAATTAAATTAGTGTCATCAGAAATCTGATAACAGCAATCAACTTTAGCGGCTTTCTTCATGTCACTACTCAAGAGGGTGTAATTAGAAAAAGACATTGATAATAGACTTAGGAAAAAAGGAATTATAAAAAAAAAGTGAAGATTTTGATTTCAAGGCAAGAGTGTCGAAGATTTTTAATGAGATGATTTTAAATAAAAAAACAACCAAAGAAATGGAAATTGATCCAATCTTTGGTTGTTAAAATAGATTTATTATTCTATTTTTTTAATAATTTCAGTGCTTTGTTTCCTGCTTCAGTTTTTACTAATACAAGGTAAAGTCCTGGTTGTAGAGCGGTAACATCTAAATTGATTTTAGAGGCTGCTGCTTTGCTAAGTGTTTTCACCACTTTTCCAGAGGCATCATAGATTCCAATCGTTACATTTCCTTTAGTAGTTGCAGGAAGGTAAAGATTAGTATCTGATGTGGCTGGGTTAGGAGCAATCGCAATTTGATTTGTCGGTGCAGTAGTTGCATCGGTTGCCAAAGTTGAGGTTGGTACGATAGATTTTAAAATCCATCCAAATCTTACATCACCTGGATCTGTAGTTAATCGGAAACGTACCGCAACTTCATCTCCTGAATTAAAGTTAGCTGGGAAATCTAAGATTGTGGTCTTAAATTTAGCCTCTGTAACGCCTGCTGCTGTAGAAACATTCGCCCATTCTGGGAAAGAACTTTCATCATATGTAGCAACTGGAAACCAGTTCACTAAATCTTTAGAAGCTTCTACTACTGCAAAGTCATATCCTGCTTCTGTAAATGCCATGTGCGTTAAACTTTCTTTAGAATCAGAATTAATAACAATCGGTGTTCTTAAATAAGTCTGATAGTTTGTCGCGTTAGCATAAGGGTGTCCTACGTTATTTAAAACGTTAAAAGTAAATTTAGAAGAAAGATTATCAACTACAAATTTACCTGTAGTTCCAATGTAAACATCTGTATTAGCAAACGTTGGAATATTTACGCTAGGTGCACCTGCGTTGAAATTAATAATTTCTACAGAACCTACCCCTTTTACGCTTTCATCAGCTCCAGCGTTATATAAACCTGAAACAGAAATCGTATGACTACCTTCTGTAAGGTCACCTGTAATAAAGGTGTAATCTGTATTAGGTACCGTATTAGAAATAGTAGAAACAAAAACGTTATCTACAAAAACTTTTAGATCGGTGATTTGTGGAGTAGCATAATTAAATACTGCTTTCCCTTTCATGGTATGGATCCCGTTTTGAGCTGTACTCTTAATTGCGGGTGCGCCTACGTAATCGGGCAAAACGTAACTGCTAAGTTGTGGCACCGTTGCGGTCCAAACACCTCTACCGTGAGTAGCAAGAACAACTTGGTCATCTACAATCTTCATATTCCAAACGGATACCGGTGGAAATTGTTCAATTAAATACCAATTTGCTCCCCCATTGGTTGTTTCAAAAATTCCAATATCAGTACCTGCCCAAAGAACATTAGTATCAAAAGGCATTTCTAAGAAACTATGAACAGGAACATTCGGGAATCCCGTTGCAGTAGCAGTAGAATAACCGGTAATGTCTGTCCATGTTGCACCGTAATCGCTTGTTTTCACAACTTTAGCTTGGTTGGCAACACTAAATAAAGTGTAGGCTTGACCTGGATTTACGCTAGATGGTGCAAGACCTGAAGAATAAAAACTTCCTGTGATAGGCATTGTTCCTGTAACTTTGTTAAACGTACTTCCGTTATCTCTTGAAACATTCACTCTATAGGTAGTGCCTGTTCCACCTGTAACAGCGGAAACAGCCCAGATTACATCAGGATTTGCAACAGATACTTTTGCGGTTGCATACGATGCAGAACCTAACCAAGTACCATTATTCGCAACAGTAAATGGACTTACGCTCCAAGTAGTTCCAAAATCCGGAGATTTCCAAACACCTGTAGAAGATACTGTAAATATTACATCAGGATTGTTGTTCGCATTATGTAATTTAGAGTAGAATGGTGATTTTGCAGAACCATAGTCAGCATTCCTTGCATTTAACAAGCCAATATTTGTAACTCCGTTTCTAGAAACAGCAAAATTATTATACTGAGAACCAAAAATTAATTTTTGGGTGTCTCTGTAATTCCAAAGTGCTTCGAAACCATCACCTCCGAGTAAAGCTAAATAAGAAGAAGCTGCAGAAGAAGGTCCTGCAATTGTAGCAGAAGAACCATTATCTTGCGCTCCAGCTACATAAGAATCTTCACCTTTCTTTTTATCGGCACCATAGAACTGAGTATTGTTCAGTCCAGCTGCTTTTACTTTCCAGTCATTTTGAGTTTCTCCTGGATTGGTTTTATAATCGGTGTAATAAATACCACCATCATTATTTAAAATCAGTCGGAATTGTGCTGCATTTGCAGGATTAACCTGGCAAACTAGACCATGCTGATCCGGGTGAACATAAGTGTTTAATTTTGTTCCATCATATCCACTTGCAATACTTTTTACTGCATAGGTATTAGCGGTTAGGTTTACGGTAACTTTAGCTAAATAAATCCCTCCAACATAAGCGATATTCTTATCTGTAGGGTGAGCGGTAATCATATTGTCATACCAACCTTGAGCACCAAGAATTTCTTTGCTGTCTCCACTTGCGTAAGTTTGAACTACGAATGTTGCACCTGCATCACTGCTTAAGTATAAACCTGTAGTAGTTCCACTTTCTGTACTAAGAAAAATGGTGTTGTTATCAGCAGGAGAAATAGCGATTTCCATTCTCTTGATTGATTTACCTGTTACATCAAAAACTCTTGTCCAAGTTGCACCACCGTCTGTAGATTTTATAATTCCATAAGTGTTTACAGAAGCGTATAATGTACTGAAATCTGCACTCGCTTTTAAGTCTTGAACGTTTAATGTAGTTCCTGGACCTGTATAGATTTTTGTCCAAGAAGTTCCGCCGTCATTAGTACGGTAAATTCCAGTAGCAGTAGCAGCAAAAAGCTGATTCGCATTTGTAGGATTTACCAACAATCTACCGATACTACCGAAAGCAGTATTTGATAAGAAAGTCCAAGTTTCACCTGCATCTAAAGATTTTACGATTCCAGATCCTGTAATAGCATCAAGATTTCCAAAAGGTTCCCCTGTTCCCGCATAAACAATATTTGCATTAGAATCAGAGATTGCCAATGTACTTGTGGACAAGTTTGGAATAGCGAAATCTGTAGTTGTTCTCCAGTTTAATCCCGCGTTATCAGTAATCCAAACTCCACCACCCACAGTTGCATTGTACCATTTGTTCGGGTTATTCGGCGCAACTACAATACTTCTTCCTCTACCCGGAATGTTATTGGGTCCTCTTTCTTCCCAAACTACACTTGGTAAGGCATAAGTACTGTTACGAGAAGTGTCAAAATTAGCTGCTTTAGCTTGTTTTAAGAATGGGCTGCTAACTGCTTTCGCATATTCTTTTTCTAAGAAACCGTTTTCATAAAGCATTTTATCAGTCCCAATCGGCATGGTGATATTTCTGCGATAATTTGCCATTTCTACAATTCCGCTCACGTCACCTGGAACCTTAACTCCTAATCGTTTTCTTTCCTTTCGGTCTGCAATTTCTTTGTAAACATTTTCGCCTGGTTTAGAAAGACCAATTAACATTTGCTTTCTTAGTTCAACCATAGACTCATCGTCGGAAAGGTTGCTGAATGCAGAATTAAATTTTGGTTGATCAGCGGTGATACCAGTTTTAACCGCAGTAATTTCCACTTTTGAAGTGGTCTGAACATCTGTATTAACAGAGGTTTCAGAAATTTCCACCGGCGCATTTGCGATGGTTCTTTCAGTGTTTCCTAGCGGAAACCAATTCCTATTATTTTCGGTTTGCGAGTTACTAACTGGCTGACAAGCCGAAAGTAATACGACAGAACCTGCGAGTAGAAAACTTCGCACATGATAGTTCTTATTCATACTTAAAAATTATTTAATTGTTATTAAAATTTCTTGTTGTTGTGGATTAACTCCTACCTCTGTACTGGCTCTCATTACTTCTACGTAAGGAATGATGGCTAATGTGTAGTTATTTTTCCAGTAGATTTTTTCTGCTGCCACGGTTTCACTTTTCCGTGCCACCTTCTTGTCTGCTGTAGTGGTTACGTAGTATGTGAATCTTTTTACAGGACTATTTTTCTCTTCTTCCATTTTATAATGTAACGTATAGGTGCCACCTTTACTCAGCACATGTTTAAAATCGCTTTCTTGATTCACAATTACGTCGTTGCTTTTAGAATTTTCGGGATCGGTGCTCATACTGGTACAGGACATTAGAGAAGCGAAAAGAAGGAAGAAATATTTCATTAGAAAAGAATGTAAAACAGTAGTTTGTTTGATGGTTAAATATACAGATTTCTTTACTAAAGTTTCTAAATTGCAAAAGTTAAATATCAATAAAAGTTCGTAATAAATTGATTAATAATGTGTTGAGTATTTAATATGTAATGAACAAGACATAATTATTGTATATTCTCCTATATTATTCACCTCAAAAAGTAGGAGATGAATCCCCGTTTTTATGGTAAACACACCTAAATTTCACTTTGCCTAGCATAAACTGATGTTTCTTAAATATTAACCTCCACATTTAATGGCAGAAGAGAGAATAAATATTGATCTAAGAATGCGTGTCCACAAAATAACCTACTATATAGGAGAAGTTAGAGGTGTATTTAAAGATGAAGATGACCTAATTGCAATAACTTTAAAAGAGCAATTTATCAATTGCCAAAATGGAAAAAATAAGTATCTTTGCACCCTTATAATTAATCGGGACGAGTTCCCAAAAAACAAACATTTATGTCAGTAAAAATTAGATTACAAAGACACGGTAAAAAAGGAAAACCTTTCTACCACATTGTAGTTGCGGATGCAAGAGCGAGAAGAGATGGTAAATTCATCGAAAAAATCGGTACTTACAACCCAATTGTAAATCCTGCGGTTATAGAATTAAACGTGGATGCAGCAGTAAAATGGTTAAATAACGGTGCTCAACCTACCGATACTGCTCGTGCTATTCTTTCTTATAAAGGCGTTCTTTACAAAAAACACTTACAAGGTGGAGTTGATAAAGGTGCTTTCGATCAAGCTGCTGCAGATAGCAAATTTGCAACTTGGTTAGAAGGAAAAGAGCAACAAGTTCTAGGTAAAAAAGACAGCTTAGCGAAATCTAAAGATGATGCTAAAAAAGCGGCTTTTGAGGCTGAAACCAAAGTAAACCAAGGAAGATTAGATGCTGCTGCGAAAATAGAAGCAGATGCAAAAGCTGAATCGGATGCTAAATTAGCAGAAGAAAAAGCTGCGCAAGATGCGAAAGATGCAGAAGCAAAAGCTGCGCAAGATGCAAAAGACGCTGAAGCATTAGCAACTGAAGAGGCTGCAAACGCACCTGCGGAAGAAGCTACAGAAAATAAAACAGTAGTAGAAACTGTTGCTGAAAAAGTTGGTGAAGCTGCTGCTGCAGTTTCAGGAGCTGTGGATTCCGTAAAAGAAACAGTAGCAAACGTTACTGAAAAAATTACAGGAACTGAAGACAAAGCAACTGAAGAAGGGACTGAGGAAGCGAAAGCTTAATCAAAAAAACAAATCGTGATGCGCAAAGAAGATTGCTATTTTTTAGGAAAAATCACACGCAGACACGGTCTTCAGGGAAATGTATTTTTAAAATTAGATACAGACCAACCTGAAATGTATAGTAAATTGGAATCAATATTCGTTGACATCAACGGATTATTGGTTCCTTTTTTTATTGCCAAACAATCCTGGAGCAAAGGTGAAACCCTCATCGTCTCCTTTAAAAATTCCTCCGAAGCCCTTGTTGATCAGGTCGTAGGAAAAGATGTTTACTTGCCACTTTCTGGCTTGCCAGAACTCACCGGAAAAAAATTCTACTACCATGAAGTCGTAGGTTTTGAAATTCGGGAAGAAGACGGTAAAACATGTGGAACGATTCAAACGATTAATGACCAAACCGGTCAGCATTATTTCGTGCTGGATTTAGCCGGTAAACAAATCGTTATTCCGATTATCAGAGATTGGATTCTGGAACTCAACCGCGAAGATAAATTTTTAAAAATGTCCTTACCAGAAGGGTTGATGGATGTTTTCTTGGTTCCGTCTAAGAAAGACGAGTAGTATTTTCTCTATTTTTTGGGCGAACATTTCCGCCTTCCTTTCCCTCCCGAATTTACATCGGAATCCACTCAAGTCGGGTCGCGGCTTAGCTTTCCAAATATTCCAATTTTTTATTGAGTTAGAATCTCACAAAAATTTAGCCACCATTTCAATATTTTCCCGCATTTTGTTAAAGAATTTCTTACGGTCACGCTGACCCGTAAAGCTTAAGGACGTGGAGTTTTTAATCTGATGCTGAAAGAAATTGAGTGCATCATCACACGTGTTTTTGTCATCTGTCATCATATATCCAAACATATTAAATGGAATAAAAAGCGAGGATTTCTCTTTGCTTTCAAACAAAATACTATTATTTAAAATCAACAAATCGTGCGCGTAAATCTGAAATTTTAAACTTCCGTTTTCCGCCTTTTGTTCAATTTTACAAATCAATCCCTTCAACTCCTCCAAAATCAAAATCGCAGTTTCTTTAGTCACTAATTTAATTTCGGTGTAAAAAGTGATCTGATTCAAAATACTGGAAATTGTTGTGCTGTTCCAAATTTCTGTCACATTTAAATTTTCGTATAGGAATTTTAGATCTCCACTTTTACCCGCATATTTTTCCAGTTTAAAGTTTTCAAAAGGCGTCATAAAATTTTTTTCATTTAAAAGATTCATCCAAACAAACAGTTTAAACTTGGATAAAATGGAGTCGGAAATGGTATAAAAAAATGGAATATCCTTCGCAGAATAATAAACTTTCGTGTCAGGATTAATTTTAAAATCATTCAATAAAAGCAGAGCTTGCTCAAAGTAATTCAGAAGATCAGTCGCGGTTCTGATCGGTTTTGTTTTTTTCGCGATGACGTTGGTTTCATCTTGGATAAATTGATCCAAAGAGATATTATAGAATTTCGCAAGTTGCACGCTTTCCTCCAGAGAAAATTTAGACTTCATGGTAGTTCTTCGGTGCGCTGCATCATAACTGATGTTTAAGACATTTGCCAATTCATCATTCAGAGATTTTTCTCCAATTTTTCTGCGAATCTCTTTCAATAATTGCTCCTGATACATATTTGCGATTTTCACAAATGTAGTAAAATTATTAACTCATTTTCACATTGAGTAGGTTGCGTTTGCGGGATACTTTTGAGGTATAATTTAAATAAAGAATATCATGAAAAAGACAATCTTATCACTCGCAATTTTTCTTACCAATTTTGCTTTCGCCCAAACTTCAGAGGTTGAAAATGTAAAATGGTCCCCTTTAACGATTAACCCAACTGCTGTTTCCCGAAAGACAAACGGTTTAAACGTAGGAATTTTGGATAGTTATGAAAATAGAAAGATCAACGGAATTAATTTTCAGCTAAATCCGATCACCCTGCTTTATTTGCTGATTCCAACAGCATTAGAGGTACCAGAAAAAGGTAGTGAAACTGTTTCGATCAACGGACTTCATCTTTCTACAGGTGGAATGTTAGATGGCGGAACACTCAATGGAATTGGAATTTCCATGTATCATATCGCGCAGGAATCGAACGGAATTACTTTTAATGGCTTCAATAATAATTCCGGAAAATTGAATGGAGTACATGTTTCCTGGCTCAATAATTCTACGGAAAATGGAAATGGAATTTTGGTCGCTTTTTCAAATACTGCAGAAAAATTTAATGGAATTCAGTTGGGTCTCTTTAATGAAATTACTGAAGGAAATGGGTTGCAGGTTGGAATTAACAATAGCACGTCCAATCTAAGAGGAATTCAAATAGGAATCATCAACAAATCTAAAAGTAGAAAAGGACTTCAACTTGGATTTTGGAACAAAAATGCAAAACGCACTTTACCCTTCATAAATTTTTAAAATGAAACAATTATTTTTGTTAGTGGGAATGATAAGCATTAAAGCACAAATCTCCTCAAAAGTAAAAAGTGTAAATAAAATTGTTCTGGAACTTTCTGTGTCTTCTGATTTTTCTGCACAAATTCCGAAGCAAAATGGTGCAATTGGTTTTGGAATGTGGTATCGGTATCCAATTGAAGAAGGTGCCAGATTAGAGTTTGGTGGAAACGTAAAAACTGGAAATACCCTGTATAATTTTGACTTTGGAAAAGATGGGAATATTTATGCAGTAACCTCAAAACCGGTTATTGTAAATCTCGGTGGAAGACTGATTAGAGAGTTCTCCCTTGGAGCTCAGAAAGTAGAATGGATGAGTGAATTGACTTTCAGTACTCTTGTTGATGGAAAAGACATTCCGGATTCTTCAGCGCGTGAACAAGAAACTCCCGGAAGCGCAGAGATTGTAATTGATGAAGAAACAATTTCCACGCTTCAGTTGGGGCAGGGTTTTCGGATTTGGCGCGGAAATTTGGGGTTCGGAATCAAGGCAAATTTTGGATCTTTCAGTTTATGGTATCGCGATCGGGTGCCAAATCAATTTAATGTTTTTTCCGCAGAAGCGCTGGTTTCTTTAAAGTTGTAAAGTTTTTTTTAAATTAGTATAAAATGATTTTAGATTTGTCGAAATCTGATTCTCAATTTTTATCTGAGCAAATCAGGAATCCCGTAACACATTGAAAAATAGCAGGGTTTTTTCCGCAAAAATTTTTCCTTTCATCAAGAATTACGCCAATTTTTAGTAAGTTTGCATTTATTGATTTTTTAGCAAATATGAGAACAACAATTAAAGAATTACTTACTGATTATAAAAAATTAGTACATCATGATATTACTATTCAAGGTTGGGTAAGAGCCTTTCGCTCTAACCGATTTATCGCTTTGAATGATGGTTCTACCATTAACAATTTACAGATCGTGGTGGATTTTGAAAAATTTGATGACAATATTCTTAAAGGTATTACCAATGCTGCTTCGCTGAAGATCACAGGAGAATTGGTAGAAAGTCAAGGTGCCGGACAAAACATAGAAATTATCGCCAAGAAAATTGAAATTTTGGGTGATAATTTTACAGAAGAAAGAGATAAAACCATCCTTCAACCGAAAAAGCATTCCTTAGAAGTTTTGCGTGAGCAGGCACATTTGCGTTTCCGTACTAATTTATTTGGATCAGTTTTCCGCGTAAGAAGTGCAGTGAGTTTCGCAATTCACCAATTTTTTAATCAAAACCAGTTTTTCTACATGAATACGCCGATTATTACGGGTGCAGATGCAGAAGGAGCTGGAGAAATGTTCAGCGTTACCAATTTTGATTTGAATGAAATTCCGCGGGGAGAAAACGGCGAGATCGATTTCGAACAGGATTTTTTCGGAAAGAAAACGAATCTTACCGTTTCTGGGCAATTAAGTGTAGAAACTGCGATGATGGGATTGGGTAGAGTTTATACTTTTGGACCTACTTTCCGCGCAGAAAATTCTAATACCACGCGTCATCTTGCGGAATTCTGGATGGTGGAGCCCGAAGTTGCTTTTAATAATTTAGAAGACAATATTGATCTCGCAGAAGATTTTTTGAAATATGTAATTAATTATGTATTGGAAAACTGCAAAGATGATTTGGAATTTTTGGATAAAAGATTTGCAGAAGAGCAGAAACAGAAGCCTGAGAAAGACAGAGCTTCCGAAGGTCTTATTGAAAAATTGACAAACGTTATTCAGAAAAGATTCAAACGGGTATCTTACACAGAAGCGATTGATATTCTAAGAAATTCCAAAGAAAATAAGAAAGGTAAATTCCAGTTCCCGATCGAAGAATGGGGTGCAGATTTGCAAAGTGAGCACGAAAGATTTTTAGTGGAGAAACATTTTGAATGTCCCGTGGTGCTTTTTGATTATCCAAAAGAAATCAAAGCATTTTACATGAAATTAAATGAAGACGGCAAAACGGTAGCAGCGATGGACGTTTTATTCCCAGGAATTGGAGAAATCATTGGAGGTTCTCAAAGAGAAGAGAAACTGCAGATTTTAAAAGATAAAATGACTGCCATGAACGTAGATGAGGAAGAGCTTTGGTGGTATTTGGATACCCGAAAATTTGGCTCGGTTCCGCATGCAGGTTTTGGTTTAGGTTTGGAAAGATTGGTGCTTTTCGTAACGGGTATGACGAATATTCGAGACGTTATTCCTTTCCCGAGAACGCCTAAGAATGCGGAGTTCTAAATTTTTATGTTAACTTTGAATTAAAGATGATTCTATGGAAAATTTAATTATTTACCCAGAAACCAAAAAACAACTCGATATTTTAAAAGCGCTTTTAGAAGAAATGAAGATTCGTTTTAAAAGTGGAGATCAAGAAAAAATAAAAGTGAAAATTTCCAAAGTCGCGGAGGAGTCCATTCGAAGAGGTTTAATTGATGCTGAAATCGGGAACTTTGTTTCTGAAGAAGAAGCTGAGCAATTTCTTGATGATGTTTTCAATTAAGTGGACGGAACATGCGAAGAAAGAAAGTGCTGATATTTTAAAATATTGGATAAAGAATAATCAATCGAACGTATATTCAAAAAAAATAAGAAAGGAAACTAAAAGCAAACTTTCTCTACTTAAGAAAAACATTTTTATGGGGGAAGAATTGCAGCCTTTCACCGAAGTTCGGAGGATTTAAATTTTACAGAATTTTTCCATTTATTACCAAGTAAAATTAAAGCAAATAGAAATCCTTTCCTTCTTTGATAACCGGAATGATCCAGAAAATTTAGAAATATAGTTTAGAAATATATGTTAAAACAAAATCTTCAAATGAGATTGGGCCAGAAATTGGCTCCCCAACAAATTCAATTGATGAAGTTGATTCAGCTTCATACACTTGAGTTTGAAGAAGAATTGGAACGTGAATTAGAAGAAAATCCAGCTTTAGAAAAAGTTCAGGAAGAAAATAAAGAAGAAGAATATTCCGCAGAAGAAGAAAGTTTTGAAACGGAAGGAAATGAAAGCATCGACACTGATTTTGATGTGAATGACTATATTTTTGATGATGAACCCGCTTATAAGTCCTCTGCCAATAATTATTCCGCAGATGATGAGGAATTTGATAACCAATCGCTCTTAACGGAAGGTCAGTCGCTGTATGATTATCTTTTGGAGCAAATTCGTTTGTCCTCCATTGAAGGTGAAGATTTACAGATTGCAGAATACATTATCGGGAATTTAGATACAGATGGTTATTTGCGGCGAGAAATCAAGCAGATTGTAGACGATTTGGCTTTTGCACAAGGGATTTCTACCACCAAAGAAAATGCGGTTGAAATCTTAGAAAATTATGTCCAAAAATTGGATCCACCGGGAGTGGGCGCCAGAAATTTACAAGAATGTCTTCTCTTGCAAATAGAGAAAAAAGTAAGCGCCGACAAAGCCGTTATTTTAGCGGGAAACATTTTAAGAAGCCAGTTTGATGCTTTAACGAACAAACATTACAATAAGATTATTCAGAAATATGATATTGAAGAGGAAGATTTAAAAGATGCGCTGGAAGTGATTTCTAAATTATCTCCAAAAGTGGGCGGTAATTTTGATACCCAAACCATTACATTAAACCAAGAAATTATCCCTGATTTTGTCATCCAAATTAAAGAAGGGAAAAACGGTCAGGTTGATGTAATCCCTTCATTAAATAGCAAAAACGCACCTTCTTTGCGGGTTTCAGATGAGTACAAAGATATTTTAACAACGTATTCGCACGATAAAAAATCGGCTGAACACAAACAGGCTGCCTTATTTATCAAGCAAAAATTAGATGCTGCAAAATGGTATATCGATGCTATAAATCAGCGCCAAAATACCTTGCTTCAAACGATTTCTGCCATTGTTAAATTACAAAAAGACTATTTCATCACTGCAGATGACAAGTCTCTGAGACCCATGATTTTGAAGGATGTTGCAGATATCACCGGTTTTGATATTTCTACCATTTCTCGCGTGGTCAAAAGTAAATATGCAGATACACCAAATGGAATTTTATACCTGAAAAATTTATTTTCAGATTCCTTAACGAATGATGATGGGGAAGAGGTTTCTACACGAGAAATTAAAACGCATCTTCAAGATGTAATCAGTCAAGAGAACAAGAGAAAACCCTTGACAGATGATGCCTTAGTTGGACTTTTGAAAGAGAAAGGATACAATATTGCAAGGCGAACCATCGCGAAATACAGGGAGCAATTAAGCATTCCGGTCGCAAGATTAAGAAAAGAATTATAACAAAAAGGTCATTGAAAAATGACCTTTTTTTTTATGAATTCTGTGAATCTATTCTCTTTAATTCCGCCAGATTATTACCTAATCTTTTCAGAATAATTCCATAGACAATTCTGTAATAAAACCAAATCAGAAAAACACTTAGACCCAAAAGGAGGAAAAATCCTACATAAAATCCAACAAGAGTAGACTTAGTGAGCAGTATGTTTTGTTCCACCAAAATATGATTGGTGAAAACAACCAAGGTCATGGAATAAATAACCATCAAGAAAATATTGGCGATTATAAAAAAATTAACTGTTTTTTTGAACTTAATAACTTGCTCAATTAATTTTTTAAGATTGGATTCAATATTTATTCTCTTGTAATTTTCATAAAATCGGATCACAAAGTAGGCCGTCAGCAAAAGACTCACGATTTTTAGACCCAAATACAAATGGTCAAAATTACTTTCAATATCTGGCGAATTGATGACGCCAAATTTTTCTAAAATACCCAGGAAAGTAGTGGATTCACCACCTGCAAAAAGGTTGTATAAGTTCATTGCCAAAATCACCAAAAATTCTGCACAACTGATGAGCAGGATATATTTCACGTAATTTCGAGATGATTTATTGAGCATCAATTCTATATCGGTGCTGTTATATTTTGGCTGAACGTTTTGCTCTTGCCAAGATTTTTTAAACTGATCTATATCAAATTCAGGCATGTTTCTGCATTAATTCTTTTAACGTTTTCTTCAGTCTGTTCATTTTCACACGTGCATTAACTTCTGTAATCCCTAAGTTTTCTGCAATATCACGATAAGGTAAATCGTCTAGATACATGGTTACAATTGCGCGTTCCACATTAGGAAGCATTTTTACTACTTTGTAGAGCAAAGAAATTTGCATCTGTTTTTCATCATCGTCTTCCACATAATCTTTGTAATGAAAGTCTAGTAATTCGTCGGTTTGCGGAGATTTTGTCTTTTTTCGGAAAAGGGTAATGGCGGTGTTGAGGGCAACGCGGTACATCCAAGTAGAAATCTTCGAGTTTCCTTTAAATGAGTCGTAAGAGCGCCAGAGTTGTAACACGATTTCTTGAAAAAGATCCTGTTCATCCTCCAGAGAATTGGTATAAAGACGAGAAACCTTGATGATTAATCCTTGGTTGTCTTTTACCAGTTTAGAAAATTCTTTCTCTTTCGTACTCAAAACTTGCGAAAATTTATAGGAGCGAAGATAGATTTTTTTAACCGAATTTTAACTAAATCCAGCTTCATTTCGCACCATAATCGCTTTTTAGCAATACTTCAACTCAAACTATTTCGATATATTTGCCCTATGATTCTACGAGGAGAAAATTTGATCAAAGAGTACGGACCGAAAAAGGTAGTAAAAGGCGTATCAGTGGAGGTTAGACAAGGTGAAATTGTGGGACTTCTAGGTCCAAACGGTGCCGGAAAAACCACTTCTTTCTATATGATTGTAGGATTGGTAAAACCTACCTCTGGAAAAATTTTCTTGAATGATAAGGAAATTACGACCGATGCCATGTACCGTCGCGCACAAAAAGGTATTGGCTATCTGGCGCAAGAAGCTTCTGTTTTCCGTAAACTTTCCGTAGAAGATAATATTCTCGGCGTTCTGCAGCTGACCAAATTATCCAAAAGGGAACAACACATGAAGTGTGAAGAGCTCATTGAAGAGTTTTCTCTGCAGCATGTTCGAAAAAACCGGGGAGATTTGCTTTCTGGGGGAGAAAGACGCCGTACAGAAATCGCAAGATGTCTGGCAACAAGTCCCAACTTTATTTTGCTTGATGAACCTTTTGCGGGTGTAGATCCCATTGCGGTAGAAGATATACAAAAAATTGTACGGAATTTAGTCGATAAAAATATCGGAATTTTAATTACGGATCACAATGTGCAGCAGACTCTAGCCATTACGCATAAAACCTATATTATGTTTGAGGGTAAGATTTTAAAAGAAGGTTTGCCTCATGATTTGGCAAATGATCCACAAGTTCGGGAAGCTTATTTAGGAGAAAATTTTGTGTATCAGGATATTTTAAACAAGCCGAAAAAACGGACTTTCGCTTATAATATTTGGGCAGGAAACTTCGATTCGAAAAACCAGTTTCAAAGTTTTGTGGATGAAAATTTTCGGGATATGGAGAATTTGCGCTTGATTTATGGCTTTGATGATATCAGTTTTGCGTCTTTGGCCAATTCAGAAATTGAACATATTTTTAATAATGTGGTTGATAAAACTGCCAACAATGCCTTTCTCTTTCAAAAACAAGAAATCAATTCTACCCACCTTGTAGAAGAAGTAGAATCTGCCGCGAAAGTGAGCAGCAGAGCTGATTTGCATTATTTGACGACCTATCTTTTTGAATTTTAAAACTTTAGAAATTGTAGACTCAAATCTAAAGTAATTTAATAATCTCTTAAAAAAAATGATTTCGTAACAATCAAAAATTAAGCACGCCTTATTTCTAGAGATGCCAAAACCTTTCAACCGAACCATCACCCTTTATCATATTTATCAGCAGCTGATTCCCTTCATCAGACCTTACCGAAAGATGATGTATTTTACGCTGTTTCTTACTTTTATTGGGGCATTAATGGCACAGGTAAATCCTTTGGTTTTAAAATATACCGTAGATGAAGTCACGGAATTAATCCAGCTTCCTGACCCGATGACAGAGGGAATTCATGTTTTGGTAATTATCTCTTCCATTTTGCTCGGAAAGGAATTATTAAATATTTTCATTCAATTTGGGCAGAAATTTTACGGCGAAAAGATTAGAATAAGTACAAGTTCCGTTTTGGCACAATCGGCCATTGATAAGATTTTAACGTACAGCGTTGCATTCTATACGAATGAAAACCACGAATCCGGAAAGCTTCAACAAAGAATTGACCGCGGCATTGAAAGCCTGACGAAGCTGGTTCAAAATTTCTTCATTGATATTTTACCCCTTTTCTCCAATGCCTTTATCGCCTTGGTGATTATGTATATGCAAAACGTGTATGTGGGTTTGGTTTCTACCATCGTAGTTCCAATTTATTTTGCCATAAGTTCTTTACAAGCCAAAAAATTATCAGGTGTTCGGCGACAATTACGTAATCAAAGGGAAAGAAAAACTTCTGGACTTTTGAACCTGATTAATTCCATCATGGTAATTAAAAGTTTCGTACGAGAAAAATTTGAGGGCAAAAAACAGTATGATTTGCAGATGCAACTCATGGACAGTCAATTGTACACGCGAAGAACTAATTTTATTTATGATGGTTTAAAAACTTTCATTGAACAATTTGGGGTGGTTTTAATTATTCTGCTAACCGTTTATTTGGTGCTGGATGAGCAAATGACTATTGGAGCGATTATGTTGCACATTTTATTATTTAATAATATTTCCGCGCCAATCCGGCAATTGCACCGGATTTATGATGATATGAATGACGCCATGATTTATGCGGAAGGTTATTTTGATATTTTAAATGCAGATGATCAAACAGAACCGAATGGAAATTTCGTGGAAGAAAATGTGAAAGGAGATTTTCAATTAAAAAACATTGACTTCACTTATCCGAATGGAACCAAAGCTTTGCACAATGTTTCCTTGCATATCAAAAACGGAAAAACTACGGCTTTGGTTGGTTTAAGTGGTGCCGGAAAATCCACCGTTATCAATCTTTTGTGCAAGTTTTATCTTCCTGATTCTGGTGATATTATTTTGGATAATGTTGATTTAAATCACTATGAAAATACGTCTTTGCGAAATGATATTGGCTTAGTTTTACAAAAGAACCATATTTTCCAGGGAAGCATTGAAGATAATATTCGGTATGGAAACATCAACGCAACTTTCGAAGAGATTGAAAATGCAGCGAAGAAAGCATATCTTCACGATCAGATTACAGAATTGCCGCAGAAATATGAGCATGATGCGACCCAACTTTCTGGAGGACAGCAACAGAGAATTGCGATTGCGCGTTTGTTTTTGAAAAACCCGCCCATTATCTTTTTAGATGAACCCACGGCAAGTTTAGATGCCATTGCCACAGAACAGATTAAGAACTCTTTGGATGCCATAAAGGAAGGACGAACTGTGGTTATGATCTCTCATTCCTTTTCGCAAATTTTAGATTCGGATTGTATTTATGTCCTGAAAAAGGGAACAGTAGTCGAAAGTGGGACGCACGATGAACTGATAGATTTGCATGGAACGTACCGCGAAATTTTTGATGCTTCTGCCAGAAGTTTGAACCTGGATAAATTAATGAACTCATTTAAAGAAAAATAATTATAAAAATCGAAATATGAAAAAATATATCATTGCTGTAACAGCTTTAGTTGGTCTGAATTCTTGCTCAAATATCGAGGAAAAGATCAATGAGACCATCGAAAAAACCACAACTACGGTAAAAGAAACTGCCCAAAATGCGGTAAAAGAAACTTTGAATGAAACGGTAAGCAATTCCATTAACTCTATGACGAATGCGGAAAATGCGCAATTTCAGGAAATTTTTCCCAGTGGCGAACCTGCGATGATCAGTGACTTTACAGGAAAGAAATTTACGTTTCCGAATGGTGCACCCGCTTACATTTTTAAGTATAAATCCGAAAGAGAACTTCTTATTCCATTTTTAGAAAAACAGGAAACTACGGATGAAACAAAATCTGATAAAGTGGTAGAGAAAATTAATGGGCAAAGCTTTATCGATAAACTCAGTTTTATTGAGAAATTTATTCCGGCAAATACCATTGACATGAGCTTTTTGGATAACATTAAAAATGACAAGAGTATAGAATATTATAAACTGAAACGTTACCCGAATAGCAGTACCCTAATTTACAATCCGAAAACCAAGCAGGTCTTTCATTTTGTAGAAGTTGCACGGGTAAAAATTTAAAATAGAATGTCCATTATTTTAATTGATAATACGGTAACCTTCGTAAAAGAAAAATTAGAAGGCGCGGAAGCAGGTCATGATTGGTTTCACATCGAACGTGTGTGGAAATTATCCCTAAAAATAGCGGAAAATGAAAATGTAGATTCTGAAGTGTTGCAGTTGGGCGCCTTGTTACATGATATTGCCGATGCGAAATTCCACAATGGTGATGAAACTGTAGCCTTAAAAATTTCTCGGGATTTTTTAGAAAGTCAAAATGTTTCCGAAGAAATGATTGAGCAAGTTTTGTTCATTATTCAAAATATTTCCTTTAAAAATAGGGGAGAAGTGCCAGAAAATTTATCCTTAGAATTGCAAATTGTGCAAGATGCAGATCGCTTAGATGCCATAGGTGCCATTGGAATTGCAAGGACCTTTAATTTTGGGGGCTTTAAAAATAATTTAATGTATCACCCAGAAATTCTGCCGAAACTAGGCATGACAAAAGAGGAATACAAAAAATCTGAGGGCACAACCATCAATCATTTTTACGAAAAATTGTTGTTGCTAAAAGACCTTATGAATACAGAAACCGCAAAAAAAATCGCAGCAGAAAGACACGTTTTTATGCTGAAGTTTTTGGAAGAATTTGATCGAGAATGGCAAGTTCAGGTATAGAATTATTTCTTGAAAATGAACCATTTAATTTTTCTCGTAGGTTTTGCTTTTTCCTCTATTTCACAGATCAAATCTTTGTAGATATAGTACAAATATTTAGTTAAATTTGCTCCCATGTTCACCATTTTCTTTTTACTATTCGTCGCTTTAGCAGCGTCTTTGTTTCTTGTACCTTTTAAAACGGGACGACGCGCTTTTTGGGCCAAAACATTTCGGGTTTTTGTGGTGATACTATCCATCGGAGCTTTCACCTATTTTTTTATAACCAAGAGTTTATCTCAGTTTCGGAAAGATGCGCTATCCATCCAATTGATCAATAAATTACCGCTTCCGCTGGATTTTTATTTCATCCAATTAGAGACGGACGAATCTAAAAATTTGACGTATGAAACGCGCCATGTAGGCAATATAAGAAGCAACCATTACCGTTTGGAATATTTAGATGTACAGCATTCTGATGAAGTGTGGATTGCGGGTTTTCTCGGAAAAAAAAATATGGTGTATTTTTCTCAGCACTCTTTAGTTAGTAAAAATGAAGACCGAAAGATTGAAGTCAATAATTACCTGAATCAAAGTGCAAAATTATCAGAAGTAGCCAAAATTCAAATAGAAGAATTGAAAGCTGAAAACCGCTCGACAGCCATTTGGATTGTGCTGGATTTTTTGCTTCTTTTTCTCAATCTCTATTTATTATTTAATTTAATATCAAGAAAAACCCCGAACTAAATAGTCGGGATTTATTAAATGTTGAATTATTTTTTATTCTGCTTTTCTTTTAAAGCTTCTTTATCCTTATCACTTGGATTCCAAACTTTTACTTCAGAATCTTTTGTAATGCCAGATAAAATCTGAACATTGATTCCATCTGAAGCGCCTAATTTTACATACGTTTTCTTAAAGCTGCCATCTTTTTGCAAAACTTCTACAAAAGGTTTGTCCTGTCCGTTTACCTTTTCATACTGTATTAAAGCTTCATCAAGCAGTAGTGCATTTTTCTGGGAGCTTAAAATAATTTCGCCATTCGCAGAAAATCCTGCCCGAATATATTCATTCGTATCATTAAAAACATCGCCTTCTAATGGAAATTTAATGGTTCCATTTTCGTCTTTTCCTTTCGGTGCAATCATAGTAACGCGGCCTCTAAAACTTTTGTTTTGTAGCGCACCAATAACTACATTCATATCCATTCCTTCTTTTAGTTTACCCGCTTGAGCTTCATCAATGGTTCCTTCGAAAATAAGAGAATTTAAATCGGCGATGGAACAAATTGTAGTTCCTGCATTAAAAGAGTTGGCTTCAATAACCTGACTACCAATTTTAACTGGAACTTCTAAAACAGTTCCGTTGGCTTTGGATCTGATTTGCGTGGTTGCCAAACTAGCCAATTCTGGAGTGGTTCCCGTTCTCGCGATCTGTAAATTTTTCTGTGCCGTATTTAGCTGCTGCTGAGAATTTCTCAGAACTTGCTGCGTAGACTGCAATTGCTGCTGTGCAGAAATATATTCCTGTTTAGAAATTACACCTTGTGAGTATAATCTTTGCTGCATCGCAAATTGTTTCTGCTGATTGTCTACATTAATTCTGGAGTTGCTGATTTGCAAATTGGCATTGTTAATCTCCTGTTGTGCGGCGTTGATACTCGTAATACTGGGAACAATTCTAATGGTGGCTACCAATTGTCCGGCCACAACTTTGTCACCTTCACTCACTAAGATTTTGTCTATAATACCAGAAATATTGGGTTTAATTTCAATTTCTTCCCGCGGTACAATTTTACCTGTTGCCAAAACTTTGTCGTCCATATTTTGTACCACGGCTTTTTTTGTTAAGAATTGTTCACTTTTTGATTTATTAGAGTTTACCAAATAGCGGATTCCCATAATGAGCGCTCCAAGGAAAAGCACACCAAGGATGATGTAAACAATTTTTTTAGCGGTGTATTTCTTTTTCATAGTTTATATGTTCTAAAGTTTTTCTATCTAAATTTTTTATTCTGTTCTTAAAGCTTCGATGGGTCTTATGCTCACGGCTCTTTGCGCTGGAATCATTCCGATTATTAATCCTAAAAAAACCATTACTCCCATAGCCGCGAAAACTTCCAAATAATCTACGGTTGGGTTATAAAAGGGAAATTCAGCTTGACCTTCTGTCAATGCATTGAGAATCATCAATAATAGAATCCCAAATATAAATCCTAAGAGACCAGAAGTGATGGTGATGACTACACTTTCTAATAAGATTTGATTTCGAACTTCTGCAGGTTTTGCTCCTAAAGCACGTCTAATTCCAATTTCATTGGTTCGTTCTTTTACGGTGATGAGCAAAATATTGGAAATGGCAATAACACCTGCCAAAATGGTCAAAGTTCCTACTACGATGGTTAGTAATTGCATACCCGTTAAAAATCCGGTTAGTTTGCCAAAAAGTTTCCCAAGGTTAAAACTTCCGAAGGCATTGCTGTCATCTGGGGACACATTGTATTTGGCTTTTAATTCTGATTTTACGGTGTTTTCTAAAACATTAAGATCAGCTTCGTTTTTTCCCACGATCGCAAAGAATCCCACTTTGTCGCCATCATTATACATTTTACTAAAGGTGCTGAATGGGATATAGGCAGAATCATCACTCCCCATATTTCCGCCTTGTTGCTGAACCCTAAAAACGCCAATAACATTGAAGAAAATACCTTTTACCGTCACGGATTTACCAAGCGGATTTTCATTCTTTTTAGCATCAAAGAAGTTGTTGTAAATTTCTTCGCCAATGACGATTACATTTTTATTACCATTAATATCAGCGTCGTTAAGATAGCGCCCAAAGATTAATTTTTTCTCCGAAATTTTATTACCAATAGGATAATCTCCGTTTAAGGTATAGGATTCATTTTTACCGTCTTTGGAAAAATTTTCTCCTGGACTTCCAAAATTTCCTCGAGTAGACTGGGGCGAAATATAATCGATCTCTGGAATTTTTTTCTCTAATAATTGTATATCGGGTAAACGGAGAGACATTGCTCTACCTTTTGGAAAACCATCATAAGGGATGGTGGTATTCTGTGCCCAAAGGAAAATTGAATTGGTAGCAAATCCCGCGAAAGCTTTATCAAAACCATTCTCCATTCCTTTTGCCGCGCCCAAGAGCGCCACAAATAGAAACATACCCCAACCAACCCCAATCATAGTGAGGAAAGTCCGAAGTTTATTATTCCGAAGAGAATGATAAATTTCTTGCCAGGTATCGAGTTTAAATATAATATTCATTTCTATTTTTTATAAAAAAGAGTAGAAAGTTGAGAGTTGATTTTTCAAATTTTAAAGTCTTCCTTCTTGAGTCTTGTTTCTCAAATTTTGTATGTATTTAATCGCTTCTCAAGGCTTCAATCGGTTTAATTTTACTTGCTCTATAAGCTGGAACGAATCCGGAAATTAACCCTGCAATTACCAAACATACAAATGCCACCGAAATCAGACCCCAACCTACGGAAGGCGCCATTATAAAATATTGTTCCAAATTATCTCCAATCAAAGTGAGTGTTAAAACTCCAAGTCCAACTCCAATAATTCCAGAGATTACCGTGATCACCACACTTTCCTGAATGATTAAACCTACGATTTCATTGGGTTTTGCGCCAATTGCTTTCCGAACTCCAATTTCACGCGTACGCTCTTTTACGATATACACCATGATATTGCTGATTCCAATGATTCCCGCTAACAATGTTCCCAATCCGATAAATCCAACAATTAAGGTGATAATCAACAAAAACTGAAAAGTTCTTTCCAAGTTCTTTGCATTATTATTCACCCGAACAGCATTTTCATCATCGGGAGAAACTTGCAGGTTTTTCTTTAATTTTTTTTCTAATTCATCACTGTATTTAATGGCTTCAGCGGGCGACATATCTTGATTGTAGGTAATAAAAATTCTACTGATGGTGTCTGAACCTTTTTTGAGCTGTTGTAAAGTTGAGATAGGAACGCTGATCATTCTTTCATCTTGGTCACCACCGTCATCAGAAAAAACACCAATCACTTTGAACATGGTGCCATTTAAATCTAAATCTTTCCCTACAGCACTTCCGTTTTTAATTAAATCGCGCTGAACCATTCTTCCGATGACGGCTACTTTCTGCTGTCTCGTGATATCTGCATTCGTAATGTATCGACCATCTAACATGGTTCTGTTTTCAATGTAGGTTTCCTCGGGATCGGCACCATTAATTTGATAAGCACCACTTTCTTTGCCGTATTTCACGAGCATATTTGCAGTGTATCTTGCAGAAGAATATTCTATTTTTTCGGGTTCATCATTTACAATTGTTTCGAAGTCAGGATTTTGCAAAACTACTTTTCGGTCAGATTGTAAACCATCAAAAGCGATACTTGTTTTACCCGTAGAAATTGAAATTAAGTTGGTAGCATCTCTAGCAAAACCTTCCGTAAAAGCATTTTTCAATCCGTTTCCTATACCAAAAAGCACAATAAAAATAAACAGTCCCAACGCTACCGTAAAGCCTGAAAGTACCGTCCGCAGTACATTACTGCGAATGGATTCAAAAATTTCTCTCCACCGATCGATATCAAACATAGAAAATTAAATTAAACAAGAACTTTTTGGGTAATAAATTCGTCACTTTCAATCACGCCATCTTTTAAAATAACGTTACGTTTCGTTTCTGCAGCTACGTCTGGTTCGTGAGTTACAACAATAATGGTTTTTCCTTCGCGGTTAATTTCCTGCAAAAGTTTCATAATATCATAAGTTGTTTTGGAATCTAAGGCTCCAGTAGGTTCATCGGCCAGAATTACTTTTGGATCACTAATTAATGCTCGTGCGATGGCAACTCTTTGTTTTTGGCCTCCAGAAAGTTCATTAGGTAAATGGGTTGCCCATTCAGCAAGACCTACTTTTCCTAAATATTCTAAAGCTTTTTGATTGCGCTCTTTTCTGCCAACGCCTTGGTAATAAAGGGGTAGAGCAACATTTTCTAAGGCTGTTTTATATCCAATCAAATTAAAAGACTGAAAAATAAATCCTAGAAATTTCGAGCGGTATTCTGCGGCTTTAATTTCAGATAAATCTTCGATGGGAATTCCATCTAAGTTATATACGCCCGTATCTTTTTCATCCAAAATTCCTATAATATTAAGGAGGGTGGATTTGCCAGAACCGGAACTTCCCATGATGGAAACAAACTCACCTTCCTCTATGCTGAGGTCGATTCCCTTTAAAACATGCAGTTTGTTTTTGCCGGTGTCGTATGATTTGTGCAAGTCCTTAATTAATAGCATTAAGTGGTAAATTTGGTTTAAAATATAAGTAGGTATTTTGGGTGATTTGTTACAAGGGTCAATTTCTTTTTCTAAAGTGGGGTGTTTGATTGCAAATTACCATCAATAGGGCGAATTTCTATTTTGTTTAAAGGAAATTCTCTTCAAAGTGCGTATTTTAAAGCCAGACTGTCTCAAATCCAATAGCAGAGCAAGATGTGTGCAATTGTGGAAAACTTTTGCAACTCTAAGTCAGACTTTTAGTATTTAGACCTTTTTTCATCGGGTTCTATTTTCTATTTTTGTCTCCTACGGCTTTACCTCCGAACGTGGATTTTTCCTTCTTTTTCCATCCGTTAAATTACAGATGATCAAAAGATTACAGAAATTAAACTTTTGTTAGGAAGTGGAAACCAAATATAATTCATAAAAAAAACGCGCATGGGAATTTTTGACAAAAGAGTAAGTTACAAACCTTTCGAATATCCGGAAATTCTGCAGTTTGTAGAAGCCATTAACAAGTCATTTTGGGTGCATGCAGAAGTGGATTTCACTGCAGATGTACAGGATTTTCAATCTCAATTAGAACCGCACGAACAAAACGCCATAAAAAATGCGCTTTTGGCCATTGCTCAAATTGAAGTTTCTGTGAAAACTTTTTGGGGAAATCTTTACAATCATATGCCGAAACCAGAATTAAATGGATTAGGTGCGACCTTCGCGGAGTGCGAATTCCGTCATTCCGAAGCGTATTCCAGATTATTGGAAGTTTTGGGATATAATGATTCTTTCAATCAAGTGGTGGAAATTCCGGCCATTAAAAAAAGAATTGATTTTCTTTCCAATGTTTTGAAACACGCTAATTCTACAACGCCGAAAGAATATGTTTCTTCCCTTCTTTTGTTTAGTATTCTGATTGAAAACGTGTCCTTGTTTTCTCAGTTTGCCATCATCTTATCGTTTACAAGATTTAAAGGATACATGAAAAATGTGTCCAATATTATTGCCTGGACTTCCGTAGATGAGCAGATTCACGCCAATGCAGGAATGTATCTGATCAATAAAATCCGGGAAGAACAACCTGATTTATTGACTGATTCCGATATTGAAGATATTTACACTTTGGTGGATCATTCCATTGAATTGGAAAAAGAAATTTTAGATTGGATCTTCGAACTGGGAGAAATCGATAATATTGGAAAAGATGACTTATTGAACTTTATGAAATATAGAGTTGATGACAGTTTGAAAAAAATTGGAATGAAAACACGTTACAATATTTCTCCGGATCAATACCGACCAATGGTTTGGTTTGAAGAAGAAGTTTTCGCCAATTCTTTGGATGATTTCTTTGCCAAAAGACCTGTAGATTACACGAAACATGATAAGAGTATTACAGAGAACGATTTGTTCTAAGTGAAAGAGACAAGATTAAAGAGCCAAGAATCTAGAAAATACAATGTTCAAAATATTTTAGGCGCCTTTTTCCACAATTGCAAAATTAGAATAAAATTTGGCGCGAGCGAAGCGAGCGTTGATCCGATTTTAGGAAGATAACAATAGGAGCGGGCTTTAGCCCGTTTAATAGAGCGAATTTAATTTGGTTTTATCCAAAATCGGGTTGATTGATAAGCTTTGTTAGAGCTTCAAGCTCTAACAACGCTGCTTGAAAAAAAACAAATAGAACTTCTAGCCCCGATTGAAACGGCATCCTTTTTTTTTTTTTAAAATAAAAAGATACAGTGGAAAGCGGTACTAATCATTGAAAAAAGCGGAGATAATCTTCTTCAAAAAAAATAAAGAAAACACATTAAACCGAGAGACTGCTTTGCTTCCCTCGCAATGACAAAAAAAATTATGGAAGAAAAAACTGATATCTGGTGGCTGAACGAAGAGTCTGAACAAATGCTGAATCGCGGTTACCTCCTAAAAGGAGAAACCGTAAAAGGCGCAATTGAAAGAATTACCACCGCGGCTGCAAAAAGATTATACAAACCTGAATTGCAACCCGCTTTTGAGGAAATGATCACCAAAGGTTGGATCAGTTTTTCTTCACCAGTCTGGGCAAATATGGGAACCCAACGCGGTTTACCTATCTCTTGTTTCAATGTTCACGTTCCGGATCATATCGAAGGAATTACGCACAAATTAGGCGAAGTGATCATGCAGACCAAAATCGGTGGTGGAACTTCTGGCTATTTCGGGGAATTAAGAAATCGCGGAACAGCCGTTACGGATAATGGAAAATCTTCCGGCGCAGTTTCTTTCATGAAATTATACGATACTGCAATGGATGTGGTGTCTCAAGGTGGCGTTCGCCGCGGAGCTTTTGCCGCTTACTTGGATATTGACCATGGAGATATTGAAGAATTTTTGTCCATAAAAGATATTGGAAGCCCTATTCAGAATTTATTTACAGGAGTTTGCGTTCCAGATTACTGGATGCAGGATATGATTGACGGCGATACGGATAAACGGAAGATTTGGGCGCGAGTGTTAGAAAGTCGTCAACAAAAAGGTTTGCCGTATATTATGTTTTCGGATAATGTGAATCGCAACAAGCCGCAGGTTTATAAAGATTTGGGAATGACCATAAACGCGAGTAATCTGTGCTCGGAAATCATGTTACCTTCTAATGCGGAGGAGAGTTTTATCTGCTGTCTATCTTCCATGAACTTGGAATTATACGATGAATGGAAAGACACGAACGCAGTGAAATTAGCCATCTATTTCTTAGATGCCGTTTTATCTGAATTTATTGAGAAAACTGAAGGAAATTATTATTTGACGGGTGCCAGAACTTTTGCCCTGCGTCACAGAGCACTTGGATTAGGCGTTTTAGGATACCATTCTTATCTGCAAAAAAATATGATCCCTTTTGAAAGTTTTGAGGCGACTCAATTTAACGCAAAAGCTTTCAGACAAATTAAAGAACAATCTATCGCCGCCTCGCAGGAATTAGCCAATATTTATGGCGAACCAGAATTGTTGAAAGGCTATGGAATGCGCAATACCACCACAATGGCGATTGCTCCGACCACTTCTTCATCGGCGATTCTAGGACAAACCTCTCCGGGAATAGAGCCGTTTGCTTCGAATTATTACAAAGCTGGTCTGGCAAAAGGAAACTTCATGCGAAAAAATAAATATCTCGCCACTTTGCTGAAGGAAAAAGGTTTGGATAATGAAGAAACGTGGCGTACCATTATGTTGAATCACGGTTCTGTTCAACACTTAAATGAATTGAGCGAAGAGGAAAAAGCAGTTTTCAAAACCTTCCGCGAGATTTCTCCCATGGAAATTATTTCTCAGGCGGCGCAAAGACAGCAGTACATTGATCAGGCACAAAGTTTAAATCTTCAGATTCCATCTACGATGGCGGTGAAAGACGTGAACTTCTTATACATGGAAGCTTGGAAAAAAGGAGTAAAAACTTTATACTATCAAAGAAGTTCTTCAGTTTCAAAAGAAATGATGGTGAATTTTGTAACGTGTTCTAGTTGCGAAGCTTAAAACTTAACAGTTTAAATATTTGATATGAACCACAGAATTTTCTGTGGTTTTTTCTTGGTCTAAAAAGAGAGCTCATTCCATATTTTTAAGTAAAATAAAAAATTCTTAAAAACCCTTTAAATAATAAAAGACTTGTTTGTCTTTTATTATTATTTGTTTTACATTTGTTCTAGTTAAAAAAGTATGTTTTCGAAATCGTGTGAATATGGAATCCGGGCCTCAATTTATGTGGCAAAAAACTCCCTCAAAAATCGTAAAGTAAGTTTGAAGGAAGTCGCTGAACATACGGATGCACCTCCAGCTTTCATGGCGAAAATATTACAGAAATTAACCAGAACAGAAGTTCTTTCATCGTCTAAAGGTCCCAATGGTGGTTTTTTTGTTCCTGTAGGTCATTTAGATGAGGTTTCCTTTCTCAGCATTGTTTTAGCAATGGATGGGAATGGTATTTTTGAAGATTGCACTTTGGGTTTAAGAAAATGTGACGAACAAAAACCCTGTCCCATGCATTTCAAGTTTGTGAAAATCCGGGATGAAATGCGGGAAATGCTCGAAAGCACCACGCTGAAATCTTTGGCGGAAAACGTTTCTGATGGAATCGTATTTTTAAAGAGATAAAATTTTGACTTAATAAAGGACATATTTGTCCTCTAATAATACAGTTTATGAATAACGCGCTATTAGGAGAATCTGGTATTCAAATTACTTTGTTCTTAATTTTAATCCCTGTACTGGCTGGATTGGCAATTGCGGTGGTGAAAACTTATGGTACCTACAAAAATTTACAAAAGAAGCGGCAATATCTGGATTTCCAGAAAAAAGTAGCCAATCTTTCTCCAGAAGAAATTCAAGAATATGAGAAGAGAGGAGAGGAATTAGGCTACCAACTTCCAAGCAATGAGCTTTCCGGCGATTTACCAGTGTCTGATCAAAAAGGAATTATTACCAATATTAATTCTGTGGAAGAAATTCTTATTATTCCGCAGAAAAAAAGTATTGCGGCACAAAAATATATTTCCACCGCTTCCTCAACCCTAATTCTATATTTCCTTGGGTTTTCTATTTTGTGGCTCTTGGTAGGGACTTCCGCTGGAGAATATTTGGGGATTAAATTTGTGGCGCCAGATGTAGACCATTCAAGTTGGTTAAGCTTTGGGCGGCTTCGACCAGTTCATACCAATCTGGTGTTTTGGGGTTGGTCTTCCTTCGCGATGGTCGGACTTGCCTATTATGTGATCCCTAGAGTGAGCAACGTAGAGATATATAGTGTAAAACTTGGATATTACTCCTTAATATTAATGAATGCTTCCGTTATTTTGGGAAGTCTTTCTTTGATGGCCGGAATCAATAATGCGGGTGGAGAATACAGAGAATATATTTGGCCGATTATGGCACTTTTTGCTGCCGGGATTTGTATTACGCTTTATAATTATTTAAAAACTATTGCCCGAAGAGTCACCAAAGAAATTTATGTATCCAACTGGTATATTATTTCTGCCATGATGTACGTGATTGTAATTCTGCTGGTTGCTTATCTGCCTTTTTGGCAAGATGGACTTGCGGAAACCATCATTCAGGGATATTATATGCATCAAGGGGTTGGAATGTGGTTCATGTTTTTCTGTTTGGGTTTAATGTATTATTTCTTGCCGCAACAATTAAACAAACCGATTTACTCTTATAGTTTAGGAATTTTAGCTTTCTGGACTCAAATATTATTTTATACATTAATTGGAAGTCATCACTTTATTTTTAGTGCCATTCCCTGGTGGATGCAAACCGTCGCCATTGTAGCAAGTGTGGGAATGGTTATTCCTGTGGTTGCAGGATCTGCAAATTTTCTTTTGACCTTTAATGGTTCTTGGCATCAGTTGAGAACAAGCTATACACTGCCTTTTTATCTGATTTCCATTCTCTTTTATTTCAGTGGATCACTACAGGGAACCGCCGAAGCTTTTCGATTTACCAATTTAATATGGCACTTTACTGATTTTACCGTTGCACATTCCCACATGACGATGTACGGAATTATCACTTTCATGTTATGGGCCTTTATTTACACGCTGGTTCCAAGGTTAACAGGAAAAGAGCCACCAAAAATTTGGGTGGGTATTCACTTCTGGCTGGCTTTGATAGGTTTGATGTTTTATATTATTTCTCTGATGATTGGTTCTACTGAAAAAGGATTAATGTGGATGGCGAAAAAACCATTTATTGAAGGTGTAGTTCACATGGCTCCTTACTGGTTATGGCGTGCGATCGGCGGTACCATGATGTGGATCTCGCATTTTGTTTTTGCCTATAACTTTTACAAAATGGTGAATAGAAAAGAAGTGATTGTAATTCCTACAACTCCAGCGGAAATTCTGGAAGCGAAAAAACAACTTCAGAATACTGAATTTAAACCAACAAAATAAAGATTAACCTATGAACTTTTATAGTAATCATAAACTCCTTTTTTGGTCTTCCCTTTTATTCTTTGCCTTTCTCACTTTGCAGATTGGAATTTTACCAGCGTTGCAAAATCAGACGGTTTTCAAACCTTTGCCTAATGCAAAACCCTTAACGCCGGAAGAAAAATTAGGAAAGGCACTTTATGTAGAAAACGGCTGTATCGCTTGTCATACGCAGCAGGTACGGAGTGTAGATATGGATAAAGTTTTTGGTAGCCGTCCCAATATTCCAGCAGATTATGCAGCAAATAAGAGAACAGACGTTTGGAGAAATACCGCTAATTTATTGGGTTCAGAGAGAACGGGTCCGGACCTTACGAATATTGGAGAAAGACAACCGAGTATAGATTGGCATTTGCTCCATCTTTACCAACCTAGAGCTGTGGTGAAAGAATCTATAATGCCTGCTTATCAATGGCTTTTTCAAGAAAAACAATACCTGCAAAAAGGTGATGTAGAAGTGAAAGTTCCGCCAGAATTTTTAAAAAATAAATTCAATAAAATTGTCGCGACCAAAGATGCGCTTTATTTAGTGGCTTACCTTCAATCTCTAAAACAAACGAAGCTTCCAGATGGTCAAACGCCGCCAGAATTTCTTTATAAACAAAAAGAAGTGAAAGCTGCAGCCGCTGCAGGGGGAGATAATTTGCCAGATGGTGCAGAATTGTACACTGTAAACTGTGTTGCCTGTCATCAAGCGAATGGGGAAGGTTTACCAGGCGCGTTTCCACCTTTAAAGGGAAGTGGAGTGATTCTAGGTGAAGATTTAAAATTGTATGTCACCATTATTATGAAAGGATATAATGCCCGACCAGAATATGCAGAAATGCCTGCGGTAGGAACCAACGCTAATTTCACTCCTGAAATAGTGGCTGCCTTGATTAATCATGAACGTACAAGTTGGGGTAATGCAGGTAAAAAAGTTACTGCAGAAGAAGTGAAAACAATTATGGAGGAAATTAAATAATTGGAATTCTTAAAATTTAAAAAATGAAAAATTTAAAAAAAATATGCGCCTTTCTCTTACTGTTGATGACCACTTTTGCCTTTGCCTGCGAAGCATGTAAACTTCAGCAACCAAAAATCACCCAGAGTTTTACACACGGAACCGGCCCAGAAAGCAAATGGGATTGGCTCATCATTGGAATTATTGCAGTAATTACGGTTTATACTTTTGTATTTTCTTTAAAATATTTAGTTAAACCGGGTGAAAAAGATAGAAATCACATCAAAAACTCGATCTTAAATTAATTTTAAAAAGCCCTCAAAATGACTCATGACAGAACCAAAGTTTTGCTTTTTATAGATGAAGATTTGCAGCCGATTGCCAATTTGGAAACTCCCATTGTTTTTGATTTTGATACCTCTAAATTGACGGATGGCGAACATACGTTAAAGATCATCAGCAAATCGCCAACTGGTAGAGAAGGCATCAGAAAAATTAAATTTTTTGTGAGAAATGGTCCTTCTATCAGCATCGAAGGTTTATCTGAAAATGAAGTGGTAGATGGAAGTTTGCCGCTGATGATTAACGCCTACGACAAAGGAAATCAGAAAAGTTTTGTGATCACAGGTAGTGAAACGCCGCAAACAATTCCCGTTTGGATGTGGATTCTTATCATCTTAATCGTGGGCTGGAGTGCCTATTATTTAGTCACTTATTTCACCGGATTTCCTTATTAATTTCAACTTTAAAAACAATTCACTTTAAACCCACTAAAAATAAAAAAAAGACGGTTTCAAACTTTGAAACCGTCTTTGTATTTTATTTAAAAAACTGACTTACGCCAAAAACTCTATTTCTTTGTCTTTAAAATCGTTTTTGGTGACAATTTTATGCATCGTTTTTAGAATTTTGCCGCGCAGCTTCGCAATTCTTCGGATATTTTTGTCCTCACTGTAATCGAAAATATCGTCTTCAAAAGAAAATGTATCTCCCTTTTTAAAAGTGATGTTGTTTTCCTTCAGCTCTTTCAGCAACATTAAATTCGTCATCGTTTCTAGCAAAAGACTTTCTGTAAATGCCAATTCCTCTAGGGCTTTAAGTAATTGTTTTTTATATTTTTTCTTCGGATTCATATTTTATTTTTTACGTTTTACAATAGTAGGGATTTTAAATCGGGTTTTAAAATTACAGTGCAAAATTACGCTTCCTTATTTAAATGGTGGTCTTAAAAAGAGGTATCTTTGTTTTTCCATGAAAAATGCTGATCTTTTTTCCCTCATTGCCTTCGCTCAAAACAAAAATCAAAAGGCACAAACCCAACTTATTAATCTATTTTGGGTTGATGTTTTCAGCTTTGTCATGAAGAAAGTTCAAGATGAACACGTAGCCGATGAACTTACGGTTTCTGTTTTTTCCAAAGTTTTAGCCAAACTGGATTTATACGATCCCAATTTTCAGTTCAAAACGTGGATTTTGACCATTGCGCAAAATTCCATTATTGATTATTGGCGAAAAAAATCTCGGGAAAATGAAGATTCTACCGATAACTTCGATGGTATTAAAAATCAGTTGGCGCTTTCTCCCGAAGAATTGCTCATTTCCGAAGAAGATCAAAAGCAAATTTTAACCATTATAGAAAGTCTCGATTCTAATTACCAGCAGATTATTCAGCTAAGATTTTTTGAAGAAAAAAGCATTAAGGAAATTGCGGAGGAATTAAATCTCACCGTCGCCAATACGAAAGTTCGCATTATGCGCGCAAAAAAATTACTCGCTGCCTTGTTGAAAAATAATGAATACGACGAATAAATACTACTATTTTTTATCCCTTCATAATTAATTTCTATCGCAACATTCTTGCAATTTCACTTCTTTCTTGCCATTCCTGAAATCAAATTCTCTTTTTAATTTTGTAAATTTGCTCTTTATTTATTCACATGAGCGAAACTCTTCTTGATACTCCATTGCAAAAGCCAAAATGGATCCGCGTAAAACTTCCTACGGGAAAAAATTACCGCGAACTCCGAACTTTGGTTGATAAATATAAACTTAATACCATTTGCCAAAGCGGAAGTTGTCCAAACATGGGCGAATGTTGGGGTGAAGGAACTGCAACCTTTATGATTTTAGGTAATATTTGTACCCGAAGTTGTGGATTTTGTGGCGTAAAAACGGGAAAACCTTTAGACGTTAACTGGGAAGAACCAGAAAAAGTGGCGCGTTCCATTAAACTCATGAAAATAAAACATGCCGTTTTAACTTCTGTAGATCGCGACGATATTAAAGATATGGGTTCTATTCTTTGGGCAGAAACCGTAAATGCAGTTCGCCGAATTTCTCCGGGAACCACCATGGAAACTTTAATTCCAGATTTTCAGGGCATCACAAAACACATCGATAGAATTTTACATGTTTCCCCAGAAGTTATTTCTCACAACATGGAAACCGTGAAAAGATTAACGCGGGAAGTTCGTATCCAAGCGAAATATGAGAGAAGTTTAGAAGTTTTACGCTACATGAAAGAAGCCGGACAAAACCGAACTAAAACGGGTTTAATGTTAGGTTTAGGAGAAACGAAATCAGAAGTAATGCAAACCATTGAAGACATTAGAAATGCCAATGTAGATATCATCACCATGGGACAATATCTTCAACCCACCAAAAATCATTTACCTGTAAAAAGATTTGTGGATTTAGAGGAATTTGAAGAATACCGACTTTTTGCGCTTGATCTTGGATTCAGACATGTGGAAAGTTCCCCGTTGGTCAGAAGTTCTTACCACGCAGAAAAACACATTCACTAAATTTACCCAAAAGACATAAAAAAACGCTTTCGAAATGAAAGCGTTTTTTGTTTTTGCTAAGCTTCTTTGAAATATTTTCTCAATTTCCAAGCCATTTTTTCGTGCTTTTGCATTAATCCATTTAAGAAATCTGCAGTTCCGGCATCGCCATATTTCTCTTCACAAAGATCTAAGTTTTCTCTCAGCGCTTTTACAATGGTTTCATGATCGCCTACCAATTCTTTCAGCATTTCTTGATTACCTGGTAATTTCCCTGGATTTTCTTTCAATTGGGAGTATTCTGCAAATTCTTTTGTGGTTCCAATCGCAGTTCCACCAAGGGTGCTGATTCTTTCCGCAACTTCATCTACCGCATCTGCAATCGCATCATATTGATCTTCAAAAAGCAAGTGGAGTTCCATGAAATTATCTCCAGCGAGGTTCCAGTGAAATTTTCTCAATTTAATATAGATGATATTTCCATCTGCCAACACGTGATTAAGTACTTCGTTTACCGCTTTTAAATTCTTCGCGGAAATTCCTAAATTAGGTTTCATAATGTTATAATTTAAAATTATTGTTGTTATTTTTTTTGTTCTCCATTAGCACACCAATCAATCGCTGTATGTAAATCAGAAATGGGGAAGGCTCTAAATTCACCCGGCGTCAACGCATTAAAAATTTTTGTGAATTTTTGTACGCCTTCACTATCAGTTACTACCGCTGCATGATTCCATTTGGTAATATTCTTTAAACCTAAAAGTGCATCTTGAAACCAAGCTCCAGTGGTAAAATGACCCACTTCAGTATCTAATAAAAGGAGAAAATTTAATTCTTGAAAAGTGTTGACCTTCGCTTTAACGCAAGGAATCACCAAATTCTCAAAATCTTCTTTCGTTATGTCGCCACTCGCTTTAAATGCGGCAACGTTATCTGGAATCTCTGGAATTGATGTAATCATGATTTTGTTTTTTTAGAAGTTATTTGAAGCACAAAATTTTGAGATTTTTAGAAATTCCGGACCCGCTTTCACTACTCGCTTCCCAATTTTTCAATTGGGAGAGCTCAAACAGACCGTTCAATCGGGGCTATCAAAAAAAAGTTGTGATTTTTTTTGTAGAAGCAAGAATTGAACCATTAAAAGATGCTTCTCGCCCTATCAATGTTAAACTTTTTATAAAATATGACCAGTTTCGAGAGTTTATCAAGGAAAATAAAAACTCCCTTCTGCACCTTTCTGAACGGTAATTTAAGTATTTTTAGACTTTCAAATTGATTTTATGAAAGCAGTTCTTATCACCATCGGCGACGAAATTTTATCAGGTAATACTATTGACACCAATTCTAATTTTATCGCCACGCAATTGAAAAATATCGGAATTCCTGTGGTGCAAATTTTCACCATTTCTGATCAAATTAAAACGATCAAAAATACTTTGCAAGAAGCTTCCAAGATTGCCGATTTAATTATTTGCACTGGCGGTTTAGGACCAACCAAAGATGACCGCACCAAAACAGCCTTCGCCGAATATTTTCATGATGAACTAAAATTGGATGAGGCTACTTATGAACATTTAAAAAAAATATTGATCAAAAGAAAACGGGAACATCTTTTGGAGATTAATGTCAATCAAGCCGTCGTTTTATCCAAAGCCTTTATTTTTCAAAATGAAAACGGAACAGCGCCGTGTCAAATGATTCGCGAGCTTGGCAAAATTGTTATTTGTTTACCCGGAGTTCCGTTTGAGGTAAAACCTTTAATCAAAGACAAAATAATTCCATTTCTAGCAGAAGAGTTTTCGTTAGACCATCTTACTTCCCGCATTATTTCTGTGGTGGATTTTCCAGAAAGTTTGTTGGCTTTAACCATTGAAGAGTGGGAACTCGCCCTTCCAAAGCATATTTCGCTTTCCTATTTGCCCGTCGGAAACAGAGTGAAATTACGTTTAACAGGTCAAGGAAAAAACCTGGAAGAATTAAATGCGCAATTAGATGATCAGATCAAAACCTTGAAACCTTTGATTGAAGAAAAAGTAATTTCTTGGGACGGCGATGAAATTCAGGAAATTTTAAAAGATGTTTTTCTCCAGAAAAAATTAACTATTTCTGTGGCAGAAAGTTGCACTGGGGGAGAATTATCGCGTTTGCTCACTTCCGTTTCTGGGAGCAGCAGTTATTTCCTCGGCGGAATTACCGCCTACGATTATCATAAAAAAATAGAAATTCTGGGAGTTCGAAAAGAAACTATTGAGTCAAAAACTGTGGTTTCAGAAGAGGTTGCCCAAGAAATGAGTGCAGGTGGTCAAAGATTGTTTCAGTCAGATATTTGTCTTTCTACTACGGGAGTTGCGGGTCCCAATTCTGATGAGTTTTTTAATGAAATTGGACTCGTTTACTATTCTATTCGAGTTGGGGAAATGGAAAAAACCAGTCGTCTTTATATGCCGCATTTAGAAAGAAATGATTTCATCAATTTCGTTTCACAGCGCGTATTACAAGATTTGGTTTCGGTTTTAATCATCGATGATGTCTAAAGTTAATTTACAGTGGCTCCAGAAAAAAGTACAAAAACTTAAAAGGGAAACGCTCACTATTTATGCTGCTCTCCGAGATAAAAGAACTCCGCTAATTGCGAAAATTTTCGCTGCAATTACGGTTGCTTATTTGTTTAGTCCTATCGATTTAATTCCAGATTTTATACCAGTTCTCGGGCTTTTGGATGATTTGATCTTGGTTCCTATTTTGATTAAAGTCACCATTTCCTTAATTCCAAATGAACTCTATGATGATATTAAATCAAAAATTAATGCAGAAGAAAGTCTTCAAAAAAAATGGTATTTGGCAATTCCCATCATTTTGATTTATTCTGTGCTCCTTCTTATTTTGTATTTTAAATTTTTTAAAAATGAAACTTAAATTATCCTTGCTATTACTCACCTTTCTTGCCATCATATTTTCTTACATCGGTGCGAAGGAGCCTTTTACCTGATGGTTAGAGGCAGCTCCGGTTTTCTTAGGGATTTTAGCTTTGCTTATTTTCCGCAAATTAGAGTTTACTAATTTTGTTTATATCGTTATTTTTATTCATTTTTTAGTGCTTCTTTTAGGCGCTCACTATACCTACGCAAAAGTTCCGGGTTTCAATTGGATGAATGAAATTTTCGGTGGAACGCGTAATAATTATGACAAAATCGGACATTTTATGCAAGGATTTTCGCCGGCCTTGATTGCAAGGGAAATTTTAATTCGAAAAAATGTGCTGAATAAAAAATCGTGGCTTCCTTTCCTTGTTATTTGCATCGTTTTAGCCATCAGTGCTTTTTATGAATTAATTGAGTGGATTATTTCTCTTACTTCCGGAGAATCTGGGGACAGTTTTTTAGGAACTCAAGGTTTTATTTGGGATACGCAAACAGACATTTTTATGGCTGTAGTTGGAGCTTTGGTTGCGTTGTTTTTCCTTTCTAAGATCCAAAATCGCAAAATCTCACAGATATAAATTTTTATGTTATAAATATTCTGGGAAAATTTCGTTGTCGTCTTAGAGTAAAAAGGATAACAATGAAAAATATTTTAGTATTTACGGTAATTTTAAGCTTGGAATTGATGAACGCGCAATCCAATCAAAATGTGGGTGAATTCTCTTCCCTGAAAGCGTATGACCAAATGACGGTAAAACGCTACTCATCTGGAGAAAATAAGGGAGAGACCAATAGCAATGATGTAGAAATCGTTAATAAAAAAGGCGAACTAAGAATCAGAATGATGCCTACCATGATTTTACAAGGGAAAGATACTATAGTAAAAGTTTTTTACAAACGATTGTGTGATATTCAAGCAAGTCAAGGTTCTACTATTTTGGCAGATGCAGATTTAGAATGTAAAAGACTCAGTTTAACTTCTAAAGAGGGTTCCAATATTAAAGTGAGTGTGGAAGCAGATCTCTTAAATATCAAAACTAACTCAGGAGGAATTATTGAAGTTTCTGGGAATGCCGTCCCAACAAAATATGACCGTTAACTCGGCTGGCAAATATTTAGGAAAAAATCTCGATTCAGAAAATTCGATTGTCGTTTCTAATGCCGGAGGAATTGTTGCAATAAATGTCAAAGATTCGGTTGATGCAACCACCAGAGCCGGTGGAAAAATTGATGTTTATGGTGATCCTAATGATCGAAAATTCAAGAAAATCATCGGTGGCAAGATTAATTTTAAATAAGAAAAAAAGGTCATTCAATTTTAGATGGCCATTTTTATTGTCAAGTCTGTAACAATCTGGAAAATTGGTAGACTAAATTAATAGGAAATTGTCTAGCAAAAGCATTTATCTATAATCTAAAGTTTATAAATGTCCTTTAAATAAGCGGATTTGTTTAATTCGGATTGCTTAAGACAGACATTCCGAATTCCCCTCAAATATTTTATTATCTTTACCTTAATCAATAAATAATCTTATAAAGTCTATGAAAAAAGTAACTATTACCCTTCTTGCTTTTGCAGGAGTTGTCTTTCTTAATTCCTGTTCTACTGCTAATACAGCCACTACAACTACAACGGAAGAAACTACTGTAATTGAAACTGAAGTTGCAAAAGATGAAGGAATTAATTTGTCTTACATTGATAAAACCGTTCGTCCGCAAGATGATTTCTCCAATTATGTAAACGGAAACTGGATGAAAACTGCAGAAATTCCATCTGATAAATCAAGTTGGGGGAGTTTTAATGCTTTGCGAGAAGATGTAGACAATTCTTCTTTAGAAATTTTAAACAAAATTTTAACTGATCAATTTCCAGCCGGTTCCGAAGGTCAAAAAATCCAGAATTTGTATGGAACTTACATGGATTGGGACAAAAGAAATGCCGATGGAATCAGTCCAATCAAAGGAGATTTGGCTAAAATTGATGCCATCAAATCGGTTTCAGATTTACAGAATTATTTAATTGCAGCCACCAAAACCGGCGATAATCCTTTATATGCTTGGAGAGTAGGTCCAGACTTGAAAAATTCTAATATGAACGCCATCTATTTTGGGGGCGCTTCTTTAGGTTTAGGTCGTGATTATTATCAAAAAGAAAATGAAGCTAATACCAAAACTTTAATTGAGTATAAGAATTACGTAGCTCAACTTTTTCAAGCAATTGGGTATCCGAATGCAGATCAAGCGGCACAAAGAGTAGTAGCTTTTGAGAAAAAATTGGCGCAAGATTTATTGACAAATGAGCAAAATCGTGATGCTAATTTAAGATACAATCCAAAAACGACCGCTGAATTATCTAAATTGGTTAAGCAAGTTAATTTGCCAAAATACTTGACAGATGCAGGTGTGAAAACGGATAAAGTGATCGTAAGTGAATTGAAATATTACCAAAACATGGATTCTTGGATGAATGAAAGAACGCTTCCACTAATTAAAGAATACATGAAAGTACGCATGGTTGCAGGTAATGCAGGAAATCTCAACAAGAATTTAGACGATATTAATTTTAATTTCTACTCTAAATATCTACAAGGTCAAAAAGAGCAGCGCTCTATGGACAAACGCGGTTTGGGTGTTGTGAATGGAGTTTTAGGTGAAGCGTTTGGTAAGTTATATGTGGATCAATATTTCCCAGCGGCAGCAAAAAGTCAGATGGAAACTTATATTACGTACATTAGAAAAGCCTTCAAACAACACATCGCTGATAATGATTGGATGTCTCCAGAAACGAAAGTAAAAGCACAAGAAAAATTAGCCAAATTTTCTGTAAAAATTGCCTATCCAGATACGTGGAAAGATTATTCTAAACTTGATTTAGCTGGTTCTAATGAAGGTGGATCTTACTACAAAAACTTACAAAGCATTTCTGCTTGGCAATATGCTAAAAACTTAGATAAAGTAGGTAAAGCCGTAGATAAAACTGAATGGGGAATGTCTCCACAAACCGTAAATGCTTATTATAGCGGATCAAACAATGAGATTGTTTTCCCTGCTGCAATTCTTCAGCCGCCTTTCTTTAATTTCAAAGCTGATCCGGCGGTAAACTTCGGTGGAATTGGTGCTGTTATCGGTCACGAAATTTCTCACGGTTTTGATGATTCTGGTTCCAGATTCGATGGAGACGGAAACTTAAATAACTGGTGGACAGATGCAGATAGAAAAAACTTTGATGCGAAAGTGGGTCAGTTAGCCCATCAATACAATGCTTATGAGCCAGTAAAAGGTAGTTTTATCAATGGTAAATTTACCAGTGGAGAAAATATTGGTGATTTAGGTGGTGTTGCTGTGGCTTACACCGCTCTTCAAATGTATTTAAAAGACAAAGGGAACCCAGGAGAAATCAGTGGTTATACCCAAGATCAAAGATTTTTCATGAGTTGGGCAACCGTTTGGAGAACCAAATCTACGGAGCAATTTATGGTGAACCAAGTTAAAACAGATCCACATTCCCCAGGTTATTTCAGAGCTTTTGCTCCTTTGGTTAATCAAGATTCTTTCTACAAAGCTTTTGATGTAAAACCAGGTGACAAACTTTATAGAGCTCCAGGTGAAAGAATAAAAATCTGGTAAAATCAGAATTTAAATAGTTCAACTAGCATATTTACTAAACCCTTTCTTCATTCAATTGAAGCGAGGGTCTTTTTTTTCCGTCAATATTTATTTATTTACACTTTCTAGAACCTATTTATAAGTCCAAGGTGAAAACCTATATTTGTAAAAACCAGATTAAAGATTTTCTATTAAAATCAGTCAGAATTACACGCAACCTTATTTAATTAAAATAATTATGGGCACCAAAGTTCTAACTCAGAAAAACATCATCATTAAAAATGAAGAAACTCGGGATTTTTTGGCAGATGCTTTCTATCCGAAAAATGGTAAAAATCTTCCACTTGTAATTTTTGCACACGGTTACAAAGGGTACAAAGATTGGGGCGCCTGGAATTTAATGGCAGAAAAATTTGCAGAAGCAGGATATTATTTTGTGAAATTTAATTTTTCGCATAATGGAACTACGCTGGAAAACCCAACTGAATTTGCGGATTTAGAAGCTTTTGGAAATAATAATTTCTCTAAAGAAATGTCGGATTTTGATGCCCTTCTCGATCATTTTCAAGAGCTACCGCAAATTAATAAGGAGGCTATTGCAATCATCGGTCATAGCCGTGGTGGCGGAATTTCCGTCATCAAAGCGGGAGAAGATGAGCGAATAAAAGCGCTCATCACTTTGGCAGGTGTGAGTAATTTCAAATACAGATTTCCAAATCAGCAACGTTTTGAGAACTGGAAAACAGAAGGCGTAATGTATTCTGAAAATAAAAGAACGCATCAGCAAATGCCGCACTATTTTCAGTTTTATGAAGATTTTCAAAAAAATGAAGACCGATTTGATATTCAACATGCAGCCCAGCATTTTCAAAAACCTTTCTTAATTATTCAAGGCACTAATGATGAGGCGGTAAAAGATAAGGAAGCATTTTTACTCCATGAATGGGCGAAAAATTCTGAACTAGTAGAAATACCAAATGCGAATCATACCTTTGGGGCACGAGAACCTTGGGAAGAAAATAAACTTCCGCCTGATTTAAATAAGGCCATTTTAACAGCTCTTTTATTTCTCAAATCACAATTTTAGGCTTTAATTTAAACAAAAATTACTGCTAATTTTTCAATCTAATGTAGTAGTTTTACGGTCTTAAAAATTTAAAAAATGATGTTTCTTTCTATTCTGGAATTTCCAGATTTTGCACAGCCCCAAATATGGGTCAGTTTATTGACCTTAACTTTTCTGGAGATTATTTTGGGCGTAGATAATATTATTTTCATCTCTATTATTTCGGATAAACTTCCGAAGGAACGCCAGAAATTTGCGCGTAATTTAGGATTGGCTTTCGCCATGATTTTCCGCGTTGCTTTATTGTTGATGATCAGCTGGATTATTGGTTTGAAAGAGCCTGTTATCACAATTCCATTTATAGATGAGCCAGGAACAGATCTTCCCCTATTTTTAAGTTGGAAAGATATCATTCTTTTACTGGGTGGTATTTTTCTAATTGCAAAAAGTACCTTAGAAATCCATGGAAAAATGCAGGGAATTGAAGAACAGCATACTCCGAAAAAAGCGGCTTCGTCTTTAATGACCATGGTGATTATTCAAATTATTTTGGTGGATATGGTTTTTTCCTTAGATTCCATTTTAACCGCAATAGGTTTGGTAGATAATGTAGTTTTAATGATTATTGCGGTCGTTATTTCCATTGGTATTATGATGGCTTTTGCAAGTCCTATCTCTAATATTATTAACAAATATCCAAGTTTGCAGATTCTTGCACTTTCTTTCTTAGTGGTAATTGGCGTCATGTTGGTTGCAGAAGGAATTCACCAACATGTGAGCAAAAACATTATTTATTCTTGTCTTGCTTTCAGTTTATTGGTGGAGTTTTTAAATATTAGATTTCGTAATAATCAGAATAAAGAGCAACTGAAATTAAATCCAGACTTGAATGAAGATTTGAGTATCAAGGAGAATCAAAATTCAAATTAAACGAACAACATTCATTTCGATGCACATAAAAATATATCCTGAAAATTTATTCGGGATATTTTTTTGTTCAATAACGTAGGATAAAACTTTTGTTTTTATTTAAGTTGAAGTAAATCCCAAGCTTCTGCAATCTTACTTTCTTTTAATAAATCTTGTGCTTCTTGATGAATTTTTTCATCGGTAGAGAAGTTTCCCTCGGGAAGGTTTTCTGTGTTTGCAAGCATTCCCAAATCATTTCCTGTAAATATTTTACTCAGTTTAATTTCCGCTGGCAATAAATCAAATCCGATCCCTTTTGTAACCAGAGGTTTTGGAACTTCAAACAAATTATCTGCGTTATTTCGGGAGTACCAATTTCCACCCAACCTCGCTACGAGCTCCAATTTTTTCTGATCCAGCTTGCCTTCTTCATTAAGATATTCTTCTCGCACGTGGATTTTAATGACTTCGCAAATGACTAAATTTCCGGCGCCTCCTTCAGTTCCTAAAGCTTTTACTTCTAATACTTGGCATTCCAGATTTACGGGACATTCTGCAATAAGTTTTGGCTTAACCAGATCTGCATCCTTCATGGTTAAACCAGATTTTACAAACTCGTTAGTTTCCTTATCGTACTCCGTAGAAGAGAGTGAAATCTGTTGTACTATAGGATAATTCACGATGCCAATCACGACTTCCGGAACTTGTAGTACATTTTCCAAAGTATGTTTCGTCGTATTATCTCTTACTCTTCTGGCCGGGGAAAAAATTACTACCGGCGGATTAGAACTGAAAAGATTAAAAAAACTGAACGGACTTAAATTGATATTTCCATCTTCATCAACCGTTGAGGCTAAAGCGATTGGTCGCGGCGCGATGGCTGTTTGCAGAAGGGTCTGCAATTCAAAGTTGTTGAGTTCTGTTGGGGAGATTGTTTTCATAATAGTTAACCACAAAAGTCACAAAAGTTATATTTAAAATTCCTATTTTAGTCAAACGCACAAAGATTCACTCTAACATGTCAAAATATTTATTAACAAAAGTTTATTGACCTTCATGAAAGAGGTTTTTAACGTTAAAGTTAATCAGAATAGCTTTTGGTTTTTTCATTAAATTGATATAATTAATAGCCTGAGCTCTATGTATGTCTAAAATGTTTGACACTACCTTCAATTCTAAAACAATTAGGTCCTCCACAAGAAAATCTCAAAAGAAATCACACTTGATGAGTTTCTCTTTGTCATAAACGGGAATTTTTAATTCAGATTGAAAATTTATATTTGTTAACCTGAATTCCTGTTCTAAGCACTTGTGATAGACACTTTCTAAAAGTCCCGGTCCCAAAAATTTTGTGAACTTCAATGCACGCACCATTGATCTTGTATGTTAAATTCATTAAATATAATTGATTAATCATGCAATAAAACTTTTGTCACTTTTGTGGTTTATGTCCTGTTATTACAAATCAATTAGCAGGCAATATTTTACCAGAAACTTCACCGAAACCAACTCTAATTCCTTCTTTTTCACCGAAACCTTTCATGATAATTGTATCATTATCCTCAATGAATTTTCGTTCCTCGCCTTTTTTTAGGGTCAAAGGATTGGTGCCTCGCCAAGAAAGTTCCAGCATAGAGCCGAAAGACTTTCGATTGCTACCCGAAATAGTTCCTGATGCGTACATATCGCCGACTTCCACATTACATCCATTGATGGTGTGATGCGCTAACTGCTGCGCCATATTCCAATACATAAATTTGTAATTGCTTTCGGAAATGAGATTTTGATCCCCATTTTCTGGCTGCAAATAAACCTCTAAATGAATATCAAAATTTTTATTTCCTTCAAATTGAAGGTAGTCTAAAACCTTTGGCTCCTGCGTTGGTGAAGTGGTACGGAACGGCTCCAAGGCTTCTAACGTGACAACCCAAGGTGAAACCGAACTCCCGAAGTTTTTCCCTAAAAAGGGTCCAAGCGGAACATATTCCCAACTTTGAATATCTCTTGCAGACCAATCATTGAACAAAACCATCCCGAAAATAGCATCTTCTGCTTGAGATGTAGAAATACTTTCTCCCATTTCCGTATGTTGATTCACAATGAACGCCATTTCCAATTCAAAATCCAATTGCTTACAAGGACCAAAAATAGGCGCATCCAAATCAGCTGGTTTCATTTGACCTTTCGGACGAATAATATCAGTGCCAGAAACCACGATGGAAGAGGCGCGACCATGGTAACCCACTGGAATATGTTTCCAGTTTGGGAGCAAAGCATTCTCTTCGCCACGGAACATTTTCCCTACATTGGTTGCGTGTTCGATGCTGCTGTAGAAATCTGTATAGTTCGGAACGTGAACCGGCATCATCATTTTAACCTGATCAATGCTGAAAAAACATTCCTCTAAAGTTTTATGATCTTCTGCTAGTTTGGAGTCTTCGCCCAGGATTGCTTGAATTTTTAGTCTCACGGCAGTGGTAACTGGTTTTCCTAATTCAATAAATTCATTCAGCGTGTACGCTTCAAAAACATTTTCGTCAATGCCTTCAATTTCATCGAAGAATCCGTAATCGTACAGTGTTGCCAAGTCAATTACTTGATCTCCGATTCTAGTGCAACACGCAATATATTCTTGATTAAAGACAGCGACTCCAAAGGGAATATTATGAATGGAAAAGTCTGAAGTGGAGTCGTAGTTTACAAATGATTTCATGTGATTTATTTTTTTAAAAGAAAGGTTCAAAGCGTAAAAGAAACCCTTTAAACTCTGAACCTTTTATTGTTACTATTCTATTTATTTTTTGTTGATGGCACCTTCTTCAATCCAGCGATCTTTGGAATTAACGTCCACCAAATAGAGAATTTTTTTCTGTTGGGTCAGGAGAAAAGTCTTTGTAAGCGGAATCGGAATTTTTTTTCCCTCTAACCGATCTGCACGCAGAGAAATAATATTTCGGTTGGACCGTACCACGTCTCCAGAAAATACGTTGGAGGTGCTTTGCCCGGTCTGCTTATCATCAAAAACTTCTACATAAGTCGCATTCTTCCCATTGAAGATGATGAAATTTCTTTCCGTGTGATCCTCAAATTCTTTGATTAAGACAAATTTTGCTTTTTCGAGGCTGACTTCAGACAAGTTTTTATTGAGTCCTCGTCTTTCTTCCAGCTTTGTCAAAATCGCGTTGATGGTTCCATACTGCGCTTTAACAGTTAGTGTGAGCGTGAGTAAGAAGAAGGTGAAAAATATCTTTCTCATTTCAGGGTTTGAAATTTAGTGAAGTTCAAAAATTAATATAGTCTTAAAGATTTCCTCTTTTTTCTTGTTCTTTTTCTAAAGCTTCAAACAAAGCTTTAAAATTACCGGCTCCGAAACTTTGCGCACCGTGTCTTTCGATGATTTCATAGAAAAGAGTTGGGCGGTCTTCTACAGGTTTCGTGAAGATTTGGAGTAAATAACCTTCTTCATCACAATCAATTAAAATTCCGAGGTCTGAAAGTTTTTTGATGTCTTCATCAATTGTTCCTACACGTTCCGGAACCATATCGTAATAAGCATTCGGCGGCGCTGGTAAAAACTCTATTCCTCTCGCTTTCAATTCTGTTACAGTTTTAATAATGTCTTTTGTCGCTACGGCGATATGCTGCACCCCTTCACCTTCATAAAAATCCAAATATTCTTCTACTTGCGATTTTCTTTTACCTTCTGCAGGTTCATTGATAGGGAATTTTGCAAAACCATTTCCGTTGCTCATCACTTTAGACATCAAGGCGGAATATTCTGTGTTGATTTGTTTGTCATCAAAACTTAAAATATTAACAAACCCCATAACGTCTTCGTACCATTGAACCACAGGAATCATTCGGTTCCAATCAACATTACCTACGCAATGATCGACATAAAGTAAACCTACTTCTGTGGGATTATAAGCGCTTTCCCATTTCTGGAAACCGGGCATAAATTCGCCTTTGTAATTTTTTCTTTCAATGAACATGTGAACGGTTTCGCCGTAGGTATAAACTCCAGACATACGCACTTCTCCGTGCTCATCTGTCAGTGTTTTTGGTTCCATGTAAGATTTAGCGCCTCTTTTTGTAGTTTCTTCGTAGGCGGAATAAGCATCATCTACCCAAAGTGCCAAAATTTTCACGCCATCACCATGTTTTTTCTGATGTTCACAAATTGGGGAATCAGAATTTAAACCAGAAGTTAATACCAAACGGATTTTCCCTTGTTGCACAACGTAAGAAGATCGGTCCCGAACTCCAGTTTCTGGACCAGCGTAAGCGAGCGACTGAAAACCAAAAGCGGTCTTGTAAAAGTGCGCGGCTTGTTTAGCATTTCCGACATAAAATTCTATATAATCTGTTCCGTTAATTGGAAGGAAATTCTCTGCCTGAGCAATCTTTTCCGCGAAAGTAAGTGGGGGCATTTTTCTTGTTTTAGGTTACGCCAAATTACGAAAACTTTAGGTTTTATGAAAATCTGATGACCAAAACTAAAAATTGCATAAGAAATGTTATGTTTTTTTATGTTATTTTAAGTTTTAAAAATTTGGAACACTTCGGCTATATTTACACCTGAATATTTAGAAGAAAATATTTATAAAACACAGATGATGAATAAAACTAAGCCGTTCTGCGGCTTAGTTTATTTTTAGAATTTTACCCTGCTCCGGATTGTAATTGTCCCAAATTTTCCACTCACCGTCACGCTTTTTTAGAATATAGAACTGTGTATTAACATGATTGATAACGTATTCTATTCTTTTCTCATCCATAAAAAGTAAATTCCAAAATTCCTGAGTCTTTATGACTTTAAGGTCCGGGTCATCACAAATCTTGTAGAGCTCGAAAATTTCATAATTGGATTTGTTATTTTCTGAAATAAAAATTAAATTTTTCATTCTCTTTTCCTCCATTGAACTTTTAATCCTTTCTTGAAGTGGAGAATCATGAAAAACAAAATCTGAAATTTTTTCAATGTTAACAGCAGGTAAATCACAAAAGGCCTCAAAATGAAATCTGCAACAATTGATTACCAAGTCCTTTTCGAAAAAATTTAGGTCTAAGGCATTTTTTGCGCCCGTGTTTTTACCTTGATTAATCCAGTCCTGAATGTAATTATTCAAGTCAAATTTGCCTAAGAAAATACATATTTTATCTAAGGTTTTAATAAATCTTAAATCATTGTGCGTTTTAATGTGGTACTCATCATTAAAAAAGCGCTGCAAAGTTACCGGCGAAATGGTGGAACCAAGATTGAGTTTCCGAACATCAGTTAAAACGGTGGAATTGGATAAATATTCAGAAATAATTTCTGACAGAATAACATATTGGCTTCTTTTCCAATCGAATACCTGACCTAAAATTGATAATTTAACATTTGGATGATTCCTGACGTCATTTTTTATTGCATTGTAAATATTCTCCAAATTTTTCGCTTTTTTTTATAATTTGTTTATTATGACAGATAAAAATAAAGTATTTTCTCTTAATTTTTTTATAAAATGTAAATATTTTTTCTTTCGATATTAAAATTGTCGTTATTTCTTGTTTTTATAGCTAAAAGTTTTCGCTTAAATTTTAATTTTTCAATCTAGATCTCATTTTTTTCTTGCAGCGGGAATAAGTTTCGGGAGTAATTTGAAGATAAGATGCAATGATTTTATCTGAAATTCTTTTCTCTAAATCTGAGTTTTCTAAGAGAAATTGTTCTACTTTCTCTTTGGGAGAAAGTGTGGTAAGAAATTCTAAACGGCTGATCTGAAAATTCTGATAGTCTTCTAATATTTTGGTGTACACATTTTTCGCATTAGGAGATTGGGAAATAAATTCCTGAAAGTTTTTTAGTGTGATAGAAAAAACGAGTCCATTTTCCAACGCTTGAATTATTGCTGGACTTGGAATTTTCTCCTGAAAACTTATTAAGATGGTGCAGAATTTACCTTCGGGAACAATTAATCTTGTGAACTCGCTTCCATTTTTGTTGAGATGAAAAGTGCGCAATAGTCCTTTTGCTACAAAGTAAAGTTTATTGCATTTTTCGCCACTGTTTAAAAGAATTTCATTTTTTTTGATTTCCTGTAATTCGAAATATTTCTGAACTGACTTATCTTCTTCCTTATGAAGATCATAATTTTTCTGAAGGCAAGTCATAAATTCTAATAGGGAAGAAATTTTCTGCATTTTTTTGTAATTAAAAATATTTTTAATTGTAGCCGTGATGGAAGCGACATCCTGTCATTGTGAGGAACGAAGTAATCTTTATGTTGGGATTGCTTCGTTTCTCGCAACGACAGATACAGCGAACAACGGGACGGGTTTTTAAAGATAGCGAAAATAGGTTTGCTCCAAAAATTTAAAATTCGATTTTTAAACCTGCTGTTAAATAGTTATTTTCATTCGCCTTAAAACTTCCGAGTTGTGGGAAAATTTTACGGAATTTTGATTTGTTGCTTCCTGCGGAAATATAAAAAGGAATTGAAGTGAGAGCGGAAACAGTTCCAAGTGTTATGAAACTTGCTCCCGCGAGTTGTTCGCCAGAAATAAAACCTCTTCCATTATCTGTACTTGCTGTGATGATGCCGGAAATTATTAAAACTCCGCCAGTGATCGTAAAAACATTTGCGGTTTTCTTTTGACGCAGAGATTTTTGAAGATAACGGTTTACTTCCTGATTTTTATTTTCTTCTTGGGAAAATAAATTTGCACCGAAAAGCATTGCTAAAAAGACAATCATTGTTTTCATTTTCAATATTTTCTATAAATTTCAAGTTTTTAATCTTTAAAATAAATGATTCAAATCAAGATTGAAAATTTTCCAAAAAAAATCCCGAATATTTTTCGGGATCAGTTTTCATTAAAGACACTTAAATCTTTCGAACGTTGCTTTTTCCAGCATTTCGCGATCATCTGGATGAGAAATAGCGATGAGGGCTTTTGCTCTTTGTTTTAAACTTTTTCCATATAAATTAGTGGCGCCAAATTCCGTCACCACCCAATGAATATGACCTCTTGTGGTGACAACTCCGGCTCCGGGTTTTAAAAATGGAACAATTCTGGGAACGCCTTTTTTTGTACGGGACGAAATGGCAATAATTGGTTTTCCACCTTCGGAAAGTGCTGCACCACGCATAAAATCCATTTGACCCCCAATTCCGCTGAACTGAAAAGTCCCAATAGAATCTGCACAAACCTGACCTGTTAAATCAATTTCGATGGCAGAATTGATAGCGACCATTTTCTTATTTTTCATAATATTGATGGGATAATTCACGTGTTCCACATCCATAAAAGAAAAGGCCGGATTGTCATCAATATAATCGTATAATTTTCGGGTTCCAAAGGCAAAACTGGTAATTGTGCGGTTGCTGTGAGTTCCTTTAAATTTATTATTGACGATGTCTTTCGCCACTAAATCTACAATTCCGTCGCTGATCATTTCTGTATGAACTCCTAAATCTTTGTGATTGTGCAGACATTGTAAAACTGCATCTGGAATGGTTCCAATTCCCATTTGGAGCGTGGAGCGATCGTCGATCAATTCTGCCACATTTTTTCCGATGATCATTTCGCAGTCCGTTACTTTTGCGCTATAATCGATGGTTAAAAGATCTTCTTCATGCCACACTACTTTATCAATTTTAGAAACGTGGATCATTCCATCGCCGTGAGTTCTGGGCATTCTTGGATTGACTTGCGCGATAATTATTTTCGCGTGGTCCACTGCACTTCTGGCTACATCTACGGAAGTTCCTAACGTACAATATCCATGTTGATCCGGTGGACTTACCGTAACCATCGCCACGTCTAAAGGAAGAATTTCACTTTTAAAAAGCAAGGGAATTTCACTTAAAAATACAGGAAGAAAATCACCGCGTTCAGAATTCACCGCTTCGCGAACTGGGGTAGAAACGAATAAAGAGTTGATGTAAAAACTGTCTTTGTATTGAGGTTTTGCGACTTCTACATTTCCCTGTTGTGTGATGGAAACAAATTCTACATTTTGTAATCTGGAAGCTTGTTTTGCCAATTCATCGATTAATAAATTGGGTGTACACGCACTACCATGTGAAAAAATTCGGTCACCACTTTTTATTAAGGAAACTGCTTCTTCGGCGCTTACATATTGACTCATATTTAGATAATTTTAATAGGATTTGTTTTAATTTTAACCAAATTTAAGGCTTTAATTCTAGAATAAAAATGAGCAAAATCACCTAAAATATTTTTTTACTTTAAAGTAGTTTTACCAAAAAAGCCTGATTAATTATATCCAGGCTTTTTTCAATAAGTTTTTCGAATTTTATTCCTGTGATCGATCTTCTAAATGATTATCCATGGTGTCTAACCAGGAAGTTTTGTAGGTGTCATCTTCCACTTTCATGGCTTCTTCTGTGAGTTGAAAAGGTCGGAATGGATCAATCATGACGGCGTATTCTTCTGTAAATTTTTTGCCGATGCTTCTTTCCATCGCGCCGGGATGAGGTCCATGCACAATTCCACCTGGATGAAGCGTGAAGTCCATTAAATCGATATGATTACGGCTCATAAAATCACCTTCTGTGTAGAATAAAACCTCATCTGAATCGATGTTGGAGTGATTATAGGGAGCTGGAATTGCTTGCGGATGGTAATCATACATTCTTGCCACAAAAGAGCAAATTACAAAATTATGCGCCTCAAAAGTTTGATGAACTGGAGGCGGTTGGTGAATTCTTCCTGTAATCGGTTCGAAATTTTTAATATTGAATTTGAAAGGATAAAAATAACCGTCCCACCCAACCACATCAAAAGGATGCGTGGCGTAAACAAAATCCCAGATCTGATTTTCTTTTTTTACTTTAATGGTGAAATCGCCTTTTTCATCCTTAGGTTCTTTGTATGTCGGCATGATGATATCTCGCTCGCAAAAAGGAGAATGTTCTAATAACTGCCCGAACTCATTTCGGTATCTTTTGGGTGTGTAAATCGGGGAGTGGCTTTCTACAATTAAGAAAACATTATTTTCTGAGTGAACTTCTAACTGATAAATGGTTCCGCGCGGAATAATTAAATAATCACCCACCACAAAATCTAAATCGCCCACAAAGGTTTTTAATGTTCCCGTGCCTTCATGCACGAAAAGCATTTCATCGCATTCTGCGTTTTTGTAAAAATAATCCGTAGATTTTCGAGGTTTTGCGAGACCCATTTTTAAATCATTATTGACCATCAAGATTTTCCGGCTTTCCAGAAAATCATCTTCAGCAGTCACTTTCATGCCCTTAAACATTCGCGGTGTCACATTCTTATCCACGGCGATTTTCGGCGTAACATCTTTTGGTTCGCTGATAGATTTTATCTGCGTTGGTCTGTGAATATGATAGAGGAGGGAAGAAATTCCATGAAAACCTTCCGTCCCGAAAAGTTGCTCATAGTAGAATTCATCTTTTTCAGATTTGAAAACGGTATGTCTTTTTTGCGGGATTTTTCCGGATTGATGATATCTCATTACTTTACTTTTTATGGAAGTAAAAATAACGAAATTTTAAGACATTGGAATAAATCTCTGGGAATCTTGCTTTTGAAGAAAATAAAGCGAACTTTCTTTATTGAAAATTGAGCAAAGGGTCATAAAAATCCTCTTCCATAATTCCAAACTGTTGATTGAAGAACTGAATTCCTTGCAAATCCAGAGCTAATTTTTGATCTAAAGTTTGTAAGGCAATTTCGCCCATTTCCGTGGACACTGACAACGTATTGTTTTTTACCGAGAAATCTGTGGGAGAATAGGGAAGTTTTCGAAAATAGTTTTGAACGTGGTCCAAAAGATTTTCAAATTTTTCGGGGTAAACCAAAACGCCACCACCTGTGATGTTTTTCGCAATTTCACCCACATTATCCTCAACAATTTCTGAAGTTAAAAGAACAATATTCGGTTTGAACTGAGTGGCAATTTCTACGGAATTACTTTCGAGAAAAATAAAATCTTCCCCAGAATTTTTGTTGGAACCATTTTCTAAAAGATAGTCAAAATTCTTTTGGTAAAATTCTAAAGTGTGGAAGATGCAACGCGCAACTTCGGCATTATTGCTTGCTATTAAAACACGTGTCTTAACCTGGTAAGTAGGAAACAGAACTGAAAAATCGATCATTATTATTTTAAGGTAGATTGCTTCACATTGGTTTGAATGATGCTTTCATAAACAGATGCCACATTATTCCATCGTTCTTGATCACGCTCCAAAATTTGAGATGCATTGGATTTACTGGCAGAATTATCACCTTTTTTAACCACAATACTTGTAGAAACATTGTCGTATAATTTCTTATAATCCTCTTGAATCATTCTAAAATTATTTTCAGCTAATGTTACTTCAATATTTTTTAATGTTTCAGGAGAGATTTTAAAGGTTTTATTTATTTTTTCACCACGGCCTTCGAAACTGTAGGTCGCGCTATTCCCACGGATCCATAAGTTTTCATAAATCGGGTCTAAGCCGCCACTTCGGGCAAAACTATAATCAAAGTTTGAATATTTTTTCTGCGTGTTACAGCTTGCTAATAGGAGCACAAGTAAAACGTAAATAAGGTTCTTCATGCTTAGTGTATTTTTCTGTCAATTTTAATTTGCGGATTCTGCTTTTTGGGCTTTCAACTCTTTTTCATATTCATGTAAAACGTTAAAATCTTCGGTTTGTTCTATGGCAAACATGATTTTATTAAGAATTTGCTGTGCATCATCGGTATCATAATCAATGTCCAATGGTTTTTTAAATTCCATTGTTGGTTTCACTCCAGTAACCTTTACACGCAATCCTTTTTTATCAAAAGCTCTGCGGAAACCATTAATTTTTATAGGAATTACAATGGGTCTTTGGTTTTTAACAAGTCTTGCAGTTCCTTTTCTTCCCTGTGCAAAAGCAGAAGTAGTTCCCTGTGGAAAAGTAATGAGCCAACCGTTGTCCAAAGCTTTCATAATATTGTCAACTTCTTTTAAATCCACCATTCTATTCACATCTTGTCCTTCAGCTCGCCAAGTTCTTTTCACGGTAACGGCTCCCGCTAAAGCGAAAATTTTCGTCATAAAACCAGCTTTCATGGTTTCTTCTGCAGCTACATAGTAGAAATCTACTTTCGGATTCAATAAATAGATTGGATTCTTAATGGAATTAAGATACCCATTATTCACCGCACAAAAAGCGTGATACATTGCGGCTACATCTGCGAAGTAAGTTTGATGATTAGAAACGAAAAGGACATTGGAGTCGGGGAGATCCACCAAATTTTCTGTACCTGTAATTTTTAATTTATTGAAGCCATTGAATCTTCTGTAGGAAATCATTCCGAGGGTGAAAATAATCAACCGTTTCAGGAAATATAAATTACCGAATGCATCGGTAAAAATGTTTTTCTTCGCCATTATCTAATTAACATAATCCGCGAATTTACAAATTTTTCAGCAAGTGGCTAAATTCACTTAAAATCATGGAAGTTGCGCCCCAAATCAGGTAATTATTAAAGTCAATTACGGGAACTTCACGGCCTCTGGAACTTGGTAAAACGCGGAGTTCGGGTTCTGTAGAAATCTCGAGCAAAGTAGAAATGGGAAACTCAATTAATTCCACGGCTTCTCTTTCCTGTAGAAAAAATTCTGGATTTTTCCCCGTGTAAGAAACAAAGGCACGCACGTAAAAGTTGCTTGGTGGAATATACATGGGAGACATTTCTCGGATTATTCGCATGTAGTACGGATCAATTCCCATTTCTTCGGAAGTTTCCCGTTTTGCGGTAGCTTGAAAGTCGATGTCGCTTGTTTCCTTTTTTCCGCCAGGAAGAGATATTTGTCCGCTATGACGGTCTCTATCATTGGTGCTGCGAACAATTAAGGGGAAATACCACTCGTTATTTTTTAAATAAAGTAAAATATTAACGGCAGCAAATTTTGGATTTTGGGCTAAAATTTCTTCGTACGTTAAAAGGGTGCGATAGGGCGGGGAATAAATTTCATGAGCCGCTTCGCCCTGAAGTTTTGCCTGCTGTATTTTAGTGACTAGATCTCTGCCGAAAGTTTTCATTAAGCAAATTTAAGGTTTTGGACTTTGAAAAAGTTTTAAAGGAAAGTTAAAATTTGGTTAATCTAAGGGACATTGAATCAAAAAAAACTCCCGAATCAATCAGGAGTTTGTGTTTGTTAAAGTTGTATAACTTAATTAGAGTAGCTCATTAATTCTACTTTATCAGAATTAATCAGTTTGTATTCCAGATACTTGTAAGAATCGCGTGGAATGATGGTGACCCATTTTTTATACTTCAGAAACCATTTCACTTGAATGCTCATCAAACCTTTCGTAAGGTAAGCTTCAACAAAAGGGTGAGCGTGAAGGAAAATTTTCCCCTTTTCTTTCTGAATGATATTCCGGATTACTTCTTCCATTCTTTCTACCACCACGATGGGTGCTAGAATTTCTCCATCGATATTTGGATTCTCTTCTTTGGTCTCAATTTGATTTTCGGGCCGCGTTCTTTGTCGCGTAATTTGGATGAGCCCGAATTTACTCGGTGGTAAAATTTTATGTCGTGCTTTGTCACGACTCATTTCCTCTTTCAGATGTTCGTACAAATCTCTACGGTGATCCGCATTCGTCATGTCAATAAAATCGATGACAATAATTCCACCCATATCCCGCAATCTTAACTGACGCGCAATTTCTGTTGCTGCCATTTTATTTACGTGAAGCGCGTGTTCATTTTTTGCCGCAATACCGGAAGAAATATTATTCCCGGAGTTCACATCAATTACGTGAAGTGCTTCTGTATGTTCAATTACCAAATAAGCACCTTTGGAACTCGGAATGTTAACATGTTTCCCGAAGCTTTGTTTGAGTTGTTTTTCAACGTTATAATACTCCAAAAGTGGAGTAGGTTTGTCAAAAAACTGTACAATATTTTTTCGTTCGGGTGCAATTACTTCCAGATAGTTTCGCATATCATCCACCATTTGCTCATCATCACAAATAATAGAAACGAAATCTGCATTAAAATTGTCCCGCAAGATGGAAGATGCTTTATCTTCTTCACTCAAAACTTTGCTTGGAACTTTGTTTTTCTGAATATTTTTGAAGGTTGTTTCCCATTTCTGAACCAGTAGGTTCATGTCATTATGCAGTTCTGCAACTTTTTTTCCTTCCGCTACAGTCCGAATAATCACACCAAAACCTTCTGGTTTGATGCTTTCTATAAGGGTGCGTAAACGTTCGCGCTCTTCGGCGTTCAGAATTTTTTTGGAAATAGAAACACTTTTATCAAAAGGGATAAGGACAAGAAATCTTCCGGTTAAAGATATTTGCGTTGAGATTCTTGGACCTTTGGTGGAAATCGGTTCCTTGGTGATCTGTAGAATTACACTTTCATCTTTTGCCAGCACTTTTTCAATGGTTCCGTGCTTATCAATTTCCTTTTGAATTTCAAAGTTTTTCAAAGAGGTTGTTTCTTGTTTTTTAGAAACAGTATCCTTCAGAAATTTTTTGTACGTGAGGAATTGTGGACCCAGATCCTGATAATGCAAAAATGCATCTTTCTCATAACCAATGCTTACAAACGCAGCATTAAGATTGGGTGCCAATTTTTTTACTTTACCGATAAATAAATCACCTACTACAAAATCACTTTTGTCCTCCTGTTCATGGAGTTCCAAAAGACGACCATCTTCCAGTAGGGCAATTTTGGATTGCTCACCTTCGTGTGATATTATCAGTTCTTTCTTCATTGTTTTAATAGGGAATTAAAAAATTTGCGTGCTTTAAATTGAATTATTTCGATATCTAAAGATTAGCTTTTTTTAATATAAATTATTTTGTTTTAGACGCTTACTTCTGGTGAAGTAAGGTTTTTTTATATTTCCGATTTATTGGGTATAAACAAGAATATAGCTGGTGAAATTTAATAAATATAAATACACCAACTATATTGTTATATTGTAAATCGCGAAATGATTATTTTTTCTTGTGTCTGTTCGCTCTTCTTCTTTTCTTTCTTTTGTGGGTCGCAACCTTGTGTCTCTTTCTTTTCTTTCCGCTTGGCATAATTTAAATTTTTTGTGTGTAAACGTATATTTCTTTGAATTAATTATTTTACTGCTACTTTGGTTTTTACTTTCTCTACGAAAGTTTTAGAAGGTTTGAAAGCCGGGATATTGTGCGCCGGAATTTCTATTGCAATATTTTTTGAGATATTTCTACCTGTCTTTGCTGCTCTTGTTTTGATGATAAATGAACCGAATCCTCTTAAATAAACATTATCTCCATTATACATTGAAGTTCTGATTTCCTGCATGAATGCCTCTACAACTTTCTGAGTTTCATTCTTTTCAGTACCCAATTTATTTGATATGGTATTCACCAATTCTGCCTTTGTCATTTCCTTTTTTTATTTATATTTTTGGTGTGCAAATATAATAACATTTTTTGAAAACTAAAAATCAAAATGCTGATTTTCTTCACGTTGGTGAAAAACTCTTGGCTTGGTACAAAATACATGGCAGAGATTTGCCCTTTCGAAATACAAATGACCCTTACAAAATTTGGATCTGCGAAATAATCTTTCAGCAAACCCGAATTGAACAAGGTTTAAATCATTACAAGAATTTCATCCAGCGTTTTCCTACTGTTCAGGATTTGGCAAAAGCAGAAACCGATGAAGTTCTGCTCTATTGGAAAGGACTTGGGTATTATTCCCGTGCTCTTAATCTTCATAAAGCTTCTCTGCAGATTATCAATGATTTCAAAGGTAAATTCCCAAAGGATTATGAAGATATTTTAAGTTTAAAAGGAGTGGGGAAGTACACTGCCGCTGCGATTTCCAGTATTTGTTTTGGAAAGAAAATTCCGGCCGTCGATGGTAATTTTTACCGCGTTCTTTCTCGTGTTTTTGCTGATGATTTTGACGTTTCTCATTCCAAAGCCTTCCAATATTTCACTGAACTTGCTTTATTGATGATGCCCGAAAACGAAGCAGGTCACTTTAATGAAGCCATGATGGATTTAGGATCCGGAATCTGTAAACCAAAAAATCCCGAGTGTATAAATTGTCCTTTATCTGCAGATTGTCTCGCTTTTAATATTGGAAAAGTCCAAAGCTTTCCTGTAAAATCCAAAAAAGTTAAACCCACGGATTTGGAATTGACCTATTATTTTGTCGGATTTAAGGATCAATTTTTAATTCGCCAAAGAGATACCGACTTCATTTGGAAAAAATTGTACGAATTTCCGAACTCCATTCCTAATGAATTTCAAGAAAGCATCGTCACTCAAAAAACAATCGCGCACAAATTGACGCACAAGAATGTTTCAATTCACATATATAAGGTGATTCTTGAAAAGGAAAAGACCTTTAAAAAGTTTGCAAAAGAAAATGGATACTTAATCTCTAATAAAAAGGAAGCGCATCATAAATCGTTTCCGAAACCTTTAGAGAACTATTTGGCAAACTTAGACGCAGAACTATTTTAAATGAGTATTATAGCGCAAGTTTATTTTCCTCCTTTCCAATCTAAAAGTAATTCGTATTTTTGCGCAATGCTTAAAAAAATCATGTTCGCTTTCTTAGGATTTCTGGTGATCTCTTGTGCGCAAGAGACGCTTCCGAAACCTTCCGGGGAACTACGATTAGAATATCCAGAGGCAAAATATGTAGACTTTTCTTCTCCCTGTAATTTCGGTTTTCAGTATTCCAGTTTTGCAAAGATTGAAAATGCGAAGAATCCTTGTTGGTACTACATTGATTATCCAGAAATGAAGGCGAAAGTTTTTCTCACCTACTTTCCCATCAAAAATGATTTTGACCTTCATGTAAAAGAATCAGAAAAGATGGTTTATGAACACACCATCAAGGCAAGTGCGATTGAAACTAAATCATTCAGCTTTCCCGAAAAAAATGTGTTTGGGAATTTTTATGAATTAACAGGTCCGACTGCCTCAAATCTGCAGTTTTTTGTTACAGATTCTACCAAACATTATGTCACCGCAAACCTTTATTTCAATACAAGACCGAAACCAGATTCTTTGGCGCCGGCAATAGATTATATTAAAAAAGACTTGATGCACTTGGTAGAGACATTTCAGTGGAAATAGTTTGTTGCAAGGCAACACAATTAGATTAGAGAAAATTTTAAGAATAAATAAAAAAATAAATAGATGAAGCTTTTAGTTGTCGGTTCAGTTGCATTTGATGCTATAGAAACTCCTTTTGGGAAAACAGATAAAATTTTGGGTGGTGCTGCAACTTATATTAGTATTGCGGCTTCCATTTTAAATGTGGAATCTGGAATAGTTTCCGTGGTAGGAAATGATTTTTTACAATCAGATTTAGATATGCTTTCCGGTAGAGGTGTGAATATAGAAGGTATAGAAGTAGTAAAAGACGGCAAAACCTTTTTCTGGAGTGGGAAATACCATAATGATTTAAATTCCCGCGATACTTTAGTGACAGAAGTAAACGTTTTAGAAAACTTCGACCCAAAAATTCCAGATTCTATGCAAGATGCAGAGATTTTAGTTTTGGGTAATCTTCATCCCGGTGTTCAACTTTCTGTTTTAGAAAAAATGAAAAACCGCCCGAAACTGGTTATTCTTGATACCATGAATTTCTGGATGGACTCTGCGATGGATATATTAGTGCAAATGATTGCGAAAACTGATGTGATTTCTATTAATGATGAAGAAGCCAGACAACTTTCTAGAGAATATTCTTTGGTTAAAGCTGCGAAAAAAATCCATGAAATGGGTCCTAAATTCGTTATCATTAAAAAAGGAGAACACGGAGCATTGTTGTTCCACGAAGATAAAATATTCGCTATTCCTGCACTTCCATTAGAAGAAGTTTATGATCCAACTGGTGCTGGAGATACCTTCGCGGGTGGATTCGCTTCTTACTTAGCCAAAAAAGAAGATTTCAGTTTCGAAACCATGAAATCCGCTTTAATTGTAGGTTCTGCAATGGCTTCTTTTACCGTAGAAAAATTCGGGACCGAAAAATTACAAGAGGTTACAGAAACTGAAATGATTGAGAGAATTAAAAGCTTTAAAGATTTAACCACTTTTGAGGTAAATGTTTAACTTATAGTTGTTTTTTACATCTTATCAATTCACTTTAGAACAGAAATTTCTACCTTAAATAGAATAAAAAGACATGAATAAAATAATTGCAATCCTCTTTGGGGCATTTCTTACCAGTGGTTTATCTGCGCAAAATATGATAGTAGGAAAGGATACTATTTCCCTCTCTACCTTTAAAAAAGAATATGATTACGGCCTGAAAAATAATGGTATCGCCCGAACCATAGAGTCTACGCAAGATTTTTTATTGCTTCAGCAGTTTGCTGCGCAGCAGAAAATAGATACTACGGCTGATTTTCGGGAGAAATTATATACCAAAGAAAGTGAATTGCGAACGCAGTTTTTTTATCCAAAAAATATCACTGATGAAGTTTTAAATGCTTACATCAAAGACAATCAGACGGAGAAATTGGTGCAAATCTTTATGGTTCCGAAAACCAAAGAAGACACCAATAACTACACCCAAATTTTTAATGAGGTGAAGTCTGGTAAAATGACGATGGATGAAGCCATTACTAAATTTACCAAAGGCGCCAATCCGAAAGCCGTTTTTATAAAAGCGGGAAGTATTGATAATGATTTGTATTCGGAGGTGAAAGTTTTGGGAAACAATAGCTATACGAAACTTTATGACACGCCAGGATATATTGCTTTTGCGAAAGTTTTGAACTCCAGACCAAGTTTAGGATATACTATCTTCGGCACTGTTTCTTATCCGAAAAACGAGGCTGCAGCAGCCATGAAAGCTAAAATTTATGGAGATTTAAAAGCAGGAAAAACATTTTCTGAAGTAGCGAAATTGTACGGCTCAAATGACCACGAAAAACAAAACGGAGGCGTGGTGATGGGTTCACCTACACTTCCAGATGAAGTTTATGAGTCTTTTAAAGGTAAGAAAGCGGGTTATTATACGCCTGAACCTATTTTGTATGGAGAAAATTATTTTGTTTTTAATTTAATCAGTTCAGAACCTTATGCTATAACACAGAAGAATAGAGAATTTTACCTTCGGGATTTGACGAGTTCTTTATATGGAGAAAATCTGCAAGATAAAATGATTGCGTATTTGAAATCTGATCCAACTTACAAGGAATTTCCAGATTTGCAAAAGGCGAAAAAATCCTATCAAGATTTAATGACGCTTACTGATGCTTCTGTTTTGTACCAATACAAAAAACACAAAACGACGGCTGGAGATATTAAAATACTAATCGGTGATAAAAAAAGCGAGGCTGAAAAATTATCACCTTCACAATGGAATGAAGCCTTTACTGGATTTAATTCCCAAGATTTAATGTCTTTTTACAGTAAAGATTTTACGGAGCAAAAAGAAATTAAAAAGGAATTAAATGATTTTAAAAGAGTCTTGTACTCAGATTACGTTTTTTCTAAATACCTTAATGAGCAGATTTCTAAAAACCCCCAATGGTTGACAGAATCTTACAATAAAAATAAATCCAAGTACATGTGGGAGAATAGAGCAGAAGGCAGAGTTGCCATTATTGCGGATCCCAAATTGACAAAAGAAATTGAAAAAGAAATGAAAGATCCCAAAAAATGGGAAGCTTTAAAAAGCAAGTATTACGGAAAGTTGAATGAGAAAAAGCAAATTCTTGTTCATTTTGAAAAAGGAGAAATGTCTGAAGATGCAGATGTTTTCACCAAGTACAAGGTGCCATTTAAAACCGGCGTTCATCAAACAAAAATGGAAGCTAGAGATTTAGTAATCGCCATTGAGAAAATTCTTCCACCGACTCAAATGACGCAAGAAGAATCTGCAGACCTACTAAAAGATGCCGTGACAGAAGAAAAGTTGAAAGAAATTATTGCGCAGCAAAAAAGCAAAACCAGTATTGTGATTCAGCCTGGATTTATGCAGGATTTGGTAAAGAATTTTAAGAAATAATTATAATAATAAATGCAGATTATCTAGATTAGAATGATAATTTTGCAAATCCATAAAAAACAGAAATGAACAAAAACATAAAATTCGCACTCTTACTTACTTTTATGATTGGGCTATTTGGTGCCAATCTAAGTGCGCAGGTAAAAAAAGGAGACTTGGTAGATGGAATCGCAGTGGTAGTTGGAGATGAAATTATTTTGGAATCTGATATTGCTGATCAGGCTAACTTCGCGAAACAGCAAGGAGCAGAATCCTCAGAAAAATGCGAGTTTGTAGAAAGCATCATCAGCAACAAGCTTTTGATTTATGAAGCAAAAAGAGATACCTTGATTGAAAATAGATCTGCAGCCATTAAAGAAACGGCGAATCAAAAATACAATCAGATTAAGGGTCAGTTTCCAGATGAAAAAACGATGTTGACCACCTATAAATTCCGAACTTCTTATGAAATGAAAAATGCCATTGAGAAGATTGACACAGATAATTACTATGGTCAAATGAAATACGGTCGTATTACGGAGAAAGCAGATGTTACGCCAAGTGAAGTCACAGATTTTTTCAATTTGTACAAATTACAATTGCCAGAGGTGAAAGATGAGGTTACCCTTTCACACATTACCATGTATCCCAAATTAACAGACACGCATAAAGAAGAAATTAAAGCCAGACTGCTGAAAATTAAGCAAGATATTCAAGGTGGCGAATCATTTGAAAGCCAAGCCAGAATTTACTCTGAAGATCCGGGATCAGCGGCTAAAGGCGGTCTCTATGAAAATATTTCGAAAGGAAAAATGGTAAAGCCTTTTGAAGCGGCAGCACTTAATTTACTAGAAGGCGAAATTTCTGATCCAGTAGAATCCGAATTTGGATACCACATCATTCAATTGGTTAAAAAAAGTGGAAAGCAATATGATGCCCGACACATTCTTTTAAAAGCCGAACCCAATGAAGCGGAAATCGCAAGCGGTAAAAAAGAACTAGACAGCATCCGAACTTTAATTGCAGCCGGAACAATGACCTTCAAGGAAGCCGCTTTTAGATATTCTGATGACAAAAAATCCAAGTTTAATGCAGGAGTGATTACTTCTGATGATGGATCAGATAAATTAGAAAAATTAAATTTGCCTCCTACAATTTCTTATCAGATTGCAGGTTTAAACAAAGGTGATATTACTGATATCTTTTTGGATACCTCAGATCCAGAGAGAAAAAAAGTAACCATCGTGCGAGTAGATGATGTCAGTGCAGCACACCAATTAGATATCAGCACAGATTATGACAGAATCAAGCAATTGGCACTGAACAAAAAGAAAAATGAAATGGTAGAAAAATGGGTAAAAGAAAAATTGCCAAATGTATTTATCTCTATCAATGACCGCTACAAAGACTGTACTTTTAAAACTGATTGGCGAAAAGTAGCTGCCAAATAAAAATATTAAATCTCTGCGTTTTGCAGAGATTTTTTTTTGTAATCATTCGGACCAAAGGGACGATATCATTAAATCAAAAGTCCTTTTTTAGGAGCATCTAGAGTTTTGCTTTTCAGAAAAGAACCACCTGCTCTCCGTTACAATTCCTCAATCGGCGCTCGCTTCGCTCGCGCCTCTTTCCGGGATTTTCACTGCGATCAGGGCTAAAAGTTCTTGTAGTTTCCCTTAAATTTTAATCCGTCACTTTGTATCCCAAAAGTTGAGCGGTGAAAAAATTGAGCATCACTTCCACTTCATCATATGTATTATCATTCTCCTTAATATCAGTCAGTTTGGGTAAATGCTTGGCGAAATAAATATGATCATTAGACATTTCAAATAAACTGCTTGCAAGGGCATAAGGATATTTAAATGTAGGATTTATTTCCAGTATAACTTCCGCAACCATGGTAATGAGCTGTTTGTAGTTTTTAAAAAAACCTTTTCCATTTTCCTGGTCAACTTCCTTAGTTTTATAGGCTTTCGTTCCTTCCGTGATGACAACTTTATGCAGCTTGTTTTCATCAATATATTGCGTATTCAAATCATCTATAGAGGCGGAAACAAAAGACTTAATAATGATTTTTAGTTTCTTTTTTGGATCATCAATATTTTTTGTATTAAACTGAATAAGATAAGCAACCCAGACCCAGTACCAAGAAACCAAATAGGTTAGCAATGATTTTTTATTTTCAAAATAACGATAAATCGAAGCTTCTGTGGATCCGATTTCCTGTGCTAATTTTTTAAAATTGAAAGCTTCGAAACCCAGTTCATCGATTAGTAAAATCCCGTGTTGAATAATTTTTCTGCCTAAAACAGAATCTTGCGGATCTTTTAAATAAATCCCCGCATTCAGAGATATTTTAATTTCTAGAGACATATGACGCGTATTAATCGTCAAAGCTAAAAAATAATAAATGAAAGATAACCTTTTTATTTGAATACTTTACTTGTATATATGATAGTAATACTATTAATTAGAAAATATTTTATATATTTGTCACATCATTTGAAAACAAATCTAAAAATTATTGATTTTGTATAAAAAGTCCTCTTTAATATTAATTATAAGTATGCTGTTTGTAATCAGTGTTCAGGCTCAAAGCGTTTTTCAAGTCGGTATATTGCCTTCTGCTGTCTTAACTGATAAAAAGGAGAATGATTGGTCAGTTATTTATGAGATAGACTCGCGACAATTATTAAGTAAAGGAACTTTTAATGGTTTCACTGAAAATAAGTATGAATACTTTTTGACAGATTTTTCTGTGCTCGGTGCTAAGAAAATCAGTCCCAAGTCTCGGTTAGCTGGCGGTTACCTGTTAAGAATTGAACAAGACAAAATTTTTCACCGATTTATTCAGCAATATACGTATACGCATCAGTTGGATTCTTTGGCATTAAGTCATCGTTTTTCTAGCGATCAAACTTTTTCCCCTGCAGAAAAACCGGAATTTCGCCTGAGATATCGTCTGGCGACCGAAATTCCATTGGCAGGTAAAACCGTTGATGCCGATGAGTTGTATTTCAAAATCAGCAACGAATATTTAAACAGTTGGCAGGATTCCGAGTATGATTTGGAAATGCGGCTCGTTCCTTTGCTCGGTTTTAATTTTAGAAACGATAAAAAAGTCGAAATGGGAATGGATTATAGACTAGACTCTTTCTTGCAAAATAATACCAGACATAGTTTTTGGATGAATGTGAATTTATTAATAGAACTTTAAAATATAGAACCCTCATGATACTTTCTTTCTTACTAATTGTAGTCGGCTTTTTCGGTTTAATTTTTGGCGCGAATTGGCTTGTAGACGGCGCCTCATCTTTGGCTAAAAAATACAATATTCCAGATTTAATTATTGGTTTAACCATTGTAGCGTTCGGAACTTCCGCCCCAGAATTGGTCGTGAATTCAGTGGCTTCTGCAGATGGACTTTCCGATATTGTCTTGGCCAATGTCATCGGAAGTAACAATTTTAATCTATTTATCATTCTTGGAATCGCGGGTTTAATTTATCCTATTTCCGTACAGTCCTCTATGGTCCGAAAAGAAATTCCCATTTCTCTCTTGGTCGTTCTGCTCTTGTTGTTTCTTGCCAACAATTTCTATCTCGGTGGTGTATTGGAAATATCCAGATGGGATGGAATATTCCTTTTGTTATGTTTTGCGGGCTTTCTCTTCTACTTATTTAAAAATATGAAGGCAGAACATCCGGAAGAAATAACCCATACGGAAAAATCCAGTCTTAAAATATGGACTTTAATTGCGCTCGGTTTAACTGGATTAATTATCGGTGGAAAATTGGTGGTTGATAACAGTATCGGAATCGCGACTGATTTGGGTATCAGTCAAAAAATTATTGGCTTGACGATTATTGCGGCGGGAACTTCCTTACCAGAATTACTGACTTCCGTTGTGGCTGCCTTAAAAAAGAACAGCGATATTGCGATTGGAAATGTGATCGGTTCCAACATTTTCAATATTTTATTGGTTCTCTCCGTAAGTTCCTTAATCAGTCCTATTCAATTCAGTCCGCTTTTTAATCAGGATTTTTTAATTTTTATGGGCGGAACTGCTTTTCTGATGCTTGCTATGTTTACGGGTAGAAGGAAAATGCTGGATCGATGGGAAGCTTTGCTATTGATTGGTTTTTATTTATCTTACACCATCTATTTGGTTTCGAAGGAAATCTAATTAACCTCAAAAATTATGGACCAATTAACGGAATTAGAAGTAGCACTTCTAGAACGCTTATTTCTAAAATATTCAAACCTAAAAACACATCTTCCCTTTCTTAAAGTTAAAGAAAGAAGCACCACAAAAGTTGGAATGCAAGTCGATTTTGAATATACAAATTTAGAAAACGAGTTAGAATTCGAAGAATTAAATGCGCTTTTCAGTGGCGGAGAAAACATTCAGGTGAAAGGTTTAAAGCAAGGACTGGGTTATGTCATAGACATTACCGCCGGTCAGATAGTTTTCCTGGAATTCTCTACCTATGGCGAAAATTGGAATGGTCAGTTTGGGGATTACAAAATTATTTCAGAGGAAAATTGATGATTATTTCTTTATAATTTCCCCGTCTTTTATTGTAATTTTTTAGAAAACATTTCGGAAGTCTTTATTTATGAGAATTTCTCCTGAAAACTTCCCTCACTTCTAAGATTTTTTTAAATTTACGGGATGAGCAACTTTATCCATTTCGGGATTGCAGAAAAAATGTACACCGAAAACCAAAATAGAATCACCAGACTTTTTGATATTAAATATCCCATCATTCAAGGTGGAATGATTTGGCATTCTGGGTGGCGTTTGGCTTCAGCTGTTTCCAATAACGGCGGTTTAGGTCTCATCGGGGCCGGAAGTATGTATCCAGATATTCTGCGTGAAAATATTCAGAAATGCAAAGCGGCGACCTACAAACCTTTCGGCGTGAATGTTCCCATGCTCTATCCCAATTTAGATGAAGTTATTCAGATTATTCTAGAAGAAGGGGTCAAAATTATTTTCACTTCAGCCGGAAATCCGAAAACCTACACGGAAACACTAAAGAAAGAAGGTTTAAAAGTCGCTCACGTTGTTTCCTCCACCAAATTTGCCATCAAATGTGAAGATGCAGGAGTAGATGCCATCGTTGCCGAAGGTTTCGAAGCTGGCGGACATAATGGACGAGATGAAACGACCACCTTTTGTTTAATTCCAAACGTACGCAAACATATCTCCAAACCTCTTATTGCCGCGGGGGGAATTGCGCTTGGTTCCCAAATGAAAGCAGCCATGGTTTTGGGTGCAGATGGAGTACAGCTCGGTTCCCGTTTTGCCGCGACCAAAGAAGCAAGTTCGCACGAGAATTGGAAACAAAAAATTATCTCTCTTAATGAAGGTGATACGCATTTAACCTTGAAAGAATTAGCGCCTGTTCGCTTGGTGAAAAATAAATTCTTTCATGATTTAGAAAACTTGTATGAAACGGGCAGAAATGCCGAAGCTTTAAAAGAAACCCTCGGAAGAGCACGTGCAAAACGCGGAATGTTCGAAGGCGATTTAGAAGAAGGTGAACTAGAAATTGGCCAAGTTTCCGCTTTGTTGGACGGGATCATTTCGGTGGAAGAAGTTTTTACCAATTTATTAAGGGAGTATCGCGCAACTAATGTTCCTGATTTATAGTCGTTTGGTCTTTCTTTTCGACTGTCACTTTTAACCAATAGAAAATCATCTTATCAAAGTTGCAAATCAAAACCATGAGTGTTTCGCAACTTCAGAAAAACAATCATCTTCTCCTTCGTGCAGGTTTCGGTCCACAGCTTTCCCAATTTAAAAATTTAGAAAAGCTTAATTCGGAAGAATTGAGAAGTAAGTTTTTGCAAGAGTACGCTTTTAAACCCTTGGAGTTTAAGGATAATTCTTCATCATTTGATTATCAAAATATTCAAAAGATGGATTCTGTTACCAAAAAATTGGCGCAACAGAAAAACAGAAAGCAAAACTTAGAACTTAATCATTCTTTCTTAAATCAAATGGTTTTTTCCGAAGATCAACTTCGGGAGAAAATGGCTTTTTTCTGGCACGGACATTTTGCAACACGCGTCGCCAATTCTCAATTCAATCTGCAATTACTCAATACCCTTCGCGAAAAATCCCTCGGTAATTTCGGTGATTTGCTCATGGCAGTTTCTCAATCTCCCGCGATGCTTCAGTTTTTAAGCAATCAGCAAAATCGAAAAAATCATCCCAATGAAAATTTTGCAAGAGAAGTCATGGAATTATTTACGCTCGGACGTGGAAATTACACGGAAAAAGATGTACAAGAAGCAGCCAGAGCTTTTACAGGATGGGCTTTTTTACCCAACGGAACTTTCTTTGAACGACCAAAAGTCCATGATTTCGGGACTAAAACTTTTTTAGGTAAAACAGGAAATTTTAATGGCGAAGATGTTTTAAAAATAATTTTAGAGCAAAAAACGACCGCAAAATTTATCGCCACTAAGATTTATAAATTCTTCGTTAATGAAAAGGTAAACACTGAAATCATTGAAGATTTGAGTACAAAATTCTACGCTTCTAATTTCAATATTAGAATGCTGATGGAAAATATTTTTTCTTCTACTTGGTTTTATAATGAAGAAAACATCGGCACGAAAATAAAATCGCCTATTGAATTGATTGCAGGAATGCGTAGAATTTTACCGATGGAAATTCAAAAGCCCGAAACGCTCATCACTTACCAAAAGCTCTTGGGACAAATGCTTCTGTATCCTCCAAATGTTGCAGGTTGGCCCGCTGGAAAATCTTGGATAGACAGTTCTACTTTAATGGTTCGTTTGCAAATGCCCCAGATTTGGTCGGGATTAAGGCCGCTGAATGCAGAGCCAAAATCCGATGATGATGTGGAGATGGGAATGAAATCCGCACAGCAATCTGTAAAATCTGTCAAAAACGCCAATATTACGATTGATTGGGAGAAAGTGGACAACGTTTTTCAGTCCCTCGACATGGAAAAATATCTGCTGCAAAAGACTTCTCCTACTTTGAGAAAATCGATTATGCAGCATTCCGATGCTTCCACGAAATCGCAGATGATTAATCTGATGTCTACGCCTGAATTTCAGATGATGTAATTATTCAACACTTCAAAATCAATTTCCAACCTTAAATTTAATGTGATGCTTATTAAAAGACGCGACTTTCTCAAAATATCTTCCCTCGCCACGGCATCTTTGATGATGCCCAATTTTTTACAAGCCATGGCAATTCCAGAGGCGGTGGATAAAGACAACAGGATTCTGATCATTCTTCAGTTAAGTGGTGGAAATGATGGCCTAAACACCATTATTCCCACAAGAAATGATATTTATTTCCGGGAGCGACAAACCATCGCCATTAAAGATTCTTTAAAACTCACAGATGAGGCAGGAATTAATTCCAATTTAAGTTATTTCAAAGAACTTTTTGATCAGGGAGAAATGGCGGTTTTAAACAATGTTGGCTATCCGAATCCTGATAAATCCCATTTTCGCAGTATGGATATTTGGCAGTCTGCAAGTAAAAGTGAGGAGTTTTTAGAAACTGGCTGGGTTGGTAGATATTTGGATGAAGCTTGCTACAAGTGTGATCATCCAACTCAAGCTTTAGAAGTGGATGATATGTTGAGTTTGGCGATGAAAGGAAAGGAGCAGAAAGCATTTGCCTTTAAAGATCCCAAAAGATTGTTTCAAACTTCGCAGGAAAAATATTTCAAAACGCTTGTAGATGCGCATCATCATGAAGATGAAACGGTAGATTATTTATACCAAACCATGGGATCTACGCTGAATAATGCAGGTTATATTTTCGAAAAAAGTAAGGCAAAAGCCAGCACCGTTATTTATCCGAATTCGCAATTAGGAAAAGATTTTAAGAATATCGCCTCCCTCATTAATTCGGATATTAATACGAAAGTTTACTATTTATCAGTGGGAAGTTTTGATACGCACGTTAATCAAAATCAAAAACAAGCACAACTTTTTACAGAAATTAATGACGCGGTGAAAGCGTTCGTGCAAGATTTGAAAGGCTCTGGAAGATTTCGGGATACTTTATTGATGACCTTCTCCGAATTTGGTCGTCGTGTCGCGCAAAATGGAAGCAAAGGAACCGATCACGGAACGGCGAATCAGATGTTCTTTGTGTCCGGTGGTTTGAAGAAAAAAGGAATTTTGAACGCGTTACCCGATTTAGAAAAACTGAATGAGGGCGATTTAATCTTTACAGAAGATTTTCGAAAAGTATATGCCACGGTATTGAAAAGTTGGCTCGGTGCAGATTCAAATAAAATTCTCGGGTGGAAAAATGGGATTTACGATTTCGTCTAAACAAAAAAACCTCACCGTAGAGTGAGGTTTTGTTTTGTGATTATCTCGTACGAGTAGGAGTGCTCTGTTTTCTATTTTGAAATTTTTTCATAAAATAACCTAAAGCCAACGGTGCTACCCAAATAAGCAGTCTTCTAAATATTGTTCCCATAATTTTATTTTTATTTGAATATTGCTTTGCAACAATTTTGCCAAATATATTGAGGAGGAAATTACCAGCAAGGAAATTGAATTCTACCGGCTGCTTTACAACTTTTTCCTCTTTCAAATTGCCCAATCTCATTTGACGGGCGGTACTTCATGGCCCTTTTCGATCTGACGTGCAACTCAGTTCAAGTTGGTCGACAGATTTTCTTAAAATCATCTAGAAGTTTTCTGGAGGAATAAGCTGCTGCCTTTATTTATTTTCCGCTCTAATGCTTTCTACAAGCTTTGCGAATTTTTCTATTTTGGGAAAATTAACCTTGTCCTCAAAACCATTTACGAGAGAATCTGCATCTGTAGCGGTGCGCACAATGAGTTTTTGATCTACGCCATCAAAAGCTAGTTTGCTCTCCCCATCTTTTACCTTTTTAAAATCTGAAATTTGGAAGGCATCGACAAGTTTTCGCCACTTTTCCGGACTATTTTTATATTTATTTTCAACCGTTTCATTGTCGTTCATGGTGGTAAAAGAGGAATGAAGAATACTGTCTTTTGTAATAACCATTTTTTCTACATAACCTCTTTGGCCTCCATAGGTAGACCATTCCACGCGCGTTAATTTTTCATTTTCATTATCAGTTGTTGTGGCGGAATTTACTGTGTTTTGACAATTCTGGAGCAGAAGCGCCGATCCAGCGAGGATCAAATAATTTTTTATGACCATGTTATTTTATTTAAATGTGAATGGGAAATAGAGCATTAAAAATCCTGCCAAGAATATTCTTGAATTTCTACCCTATTGATATCAGTTAATTCTAAAAATTAGTTGAATTGCAAATTGATTTCAATAGCTATGGGAGAAAGTGTGAAGCAATGAATGTAAGTGGAGTTGAAAAATTATTTTTGTCTCAAAGCTTCCCTTTCAAAAGAAATTCCGTTCCACCCAAACTCTATAAAATTCCGAATATTTTGATGGTCATTTCCTTCAATATTTTTTAGAACATCTTCTCTATAAAACGCGCCAAACAAAGCCAAAGTGTCGCGCTTCGATAAATCATTCAACTTCGCAAAACTGAAAATTTTACAAGAACCATCATTCTGATTGGCTTCATTTACCGTATTTCCGTTGGTGAATTTTGTGGGGGTGAAATCGTAATGTTCATCAATGAAAGCGAGGACTTTTGTAAAGTCAATGGTTTCTGGGGAAGTTTTGAGTTGGTTTACAAGCATATCAATTTTGGTTATTTTATTTTGCTGGAGGATGATGGATTAAAAGTAGGGAATTTCGTTGGAAACACTAATATAGGTTGGTATTTCTGGTAATTAGATTTAAGATGACGGAAAGTAGTTAAATTTGAAAATTTAACTATATTTGGGATTGAGTGGAATTTTTTTTTCCAATACCAATTTTAAGCAAGACAATAAATTTATATGGCAAGAATTCCAATCAGTATAGAAAAAATTATAATTAGAAATACTAATCAACACTTAAAAAGTGACGATACGATTACCGAAACTGTACAATATTTATTAAAACTCATTGAAAAGGGAACACAATGGGAGAAGACAATCACTTGCCATCGTGATGATCTTTTAAAATTTCGAAATGAAATTGACAAACTGCTTTCTACAACAACTACTTCCGAAATCCTAAATATATCAATCGACAAAGCTAAAATTGTAGATGAACATTACAGAACTGATCCATTATGTCAAAATTGTAGTTATAAGTTGAGCAGCAGATGTAAAGAGTGTTTATTTATTTTGCAAAGTCCTTTAGAAAGACAATTATTTCTATCGCTACTAAAGTCATATATAAAATTTGAAACACAATATCCATTGAATTGGCAAGGAGAAACGATCTCCATTGAAGGGAAAACGTTTGACGATAAATTTAATAATTTCAAAGAAGTGTTAACGGTTGTTGATTTTTTTATAGAAAAAAGGCAAGCGAAATTATGTGTTTATACTGATGGACACACTTATCACGAGAGAACTGAAGAGCAAGCAAAACGGGATCGCAATATCGACCGAAAACTACAGGAATTGGGTTTTACAGTTTTGCGATACACAGGAAAAGAGGTTAAAGAAAATCCTGAAAAAATAATTTCCGAAATAAAGCGATGGACTGTTTAAACTAAAATGTTCAGAGATTTATAAGCAATAACTTTAAGTAAATAACTAATCATTGGAAATTTTCATTTAAATAAATTTGGGAGTTTTCACAGAAACAAATTCTCTTTTCTCCATGACATTACACCAAAAACTAAAACTCACAAAAAGCGAAGAAGATGTTAAAGATGCCTACATAAAAGCTCTTGGCTTAAAAGGATATTCCAAAAACCTCGTTGATATACAAACGAAAGAAATTTGGTTTGAAGCCAAAGATTCTGGCAGAATTTCTACCTACGCAATGTTCACACAATTGATGCATTATGTACAAGATGCCTTGAACAAAGGAGAATATATTCCGCCCTTTTTGTGTGTGATTGATACGCACAAAGCCGCGATTATGAAAACTGCAGATGTGCTTCCTTTCCTGGAAAAGAAAACCATAAAATGGGGAAAATCTGCAAGTGGTTATACGCAGGAAGCTCTGGATGCGGTTTCTGCCTACATCGGGACGTATTTTGTTTCTTTTAAAATAGAAACGCATGAAGAAGAATTTATTTCAACCATCAAAAATGCCATCATTAATGGTGATATTATCCGTACCCAAATTACACCCGACAATTTAAAACAGGTTTTTGATAAATGGGTTTTGATGATTGGGCGAGAGATTAATGGTGTTGCCGAAAAAGATTACGCGCTTTTATTTTTTGCAGATATTATGAGCGATGGTACTATTTCTACGCACGAAAATTTACCCGCAGAACTCTTACATAAAAACAATGCGCCCGTTATCTCTTTGGGTGGAAAAAATTATGAGCTAGGGAACAAAGATGGTTACCGACAATTTTGTATCTAAATACAAATAATAATGGAAAATCCTGAAAACCTAAATCCCAAAGCGGGAAAGAGTGCGTCCAGAAACCGATATGTTTCGGCCGAATAATTGATCGCTAAAATGAAAATTGCATTTACCAATGCAAAAGATCCGGACCTGTTACCCGAACTGGAAACGGTGGGTATTACGGAAGCCATGTTGGATGATTATTTGGTGGAGATTACCAATCTCGAGCAGCTTAGTCAAATACAACAACGGGAATACGGGGAGCAGTATGCAGAAACGGATATTTATAACCTGAAAAAAGCTGAAATAGATACGCTTTTTACACGCCACCGCAATCTTGCGAAGATCGCTTTCGAAGGAGACCGACAAGCCAACACCACCTTAGGAATCGACTACCCGAAGAAAGTAGCTTTCGCCGCTTGGTTTCAGCAGATCAGTAATTTTTATGCGCAGATTCTTGCCAATCCAGATTTCAAAACCAAAGCCGAAGCGGTGAATATTAAAGATGCCGATATTACTGCCATGCAAACTTCCCTGCAAGAGGTTTCTGACGTGAAAAATTCTCAGAAAAAAGAACTCGGCGAGGCACAAAAAGCAACCGATACCCGGGATGCAGCAATTGATTTACTTTACCCGAAATACACGCAACTCATCGCCTTTGCCAAGGTGCTTTTCCCGGATAATCAAACCCTGGAAAAACTGGGCATTATTGTAAAAAGAGAGGGTGATTTGTTATGATCAAGAGCCAAGAGTCAAGAATCAAAAATTAAGATCGAAAATACTATTTCAACCATAAAAAAAACCATCCCGATTTTACATCGGGATGGTTTCTATAATTAAACCTGTTCAGTTTTTCTAATTAAAAACCTTCCGGCTTGCTGTCTGTTGGATTTTCGCCTTCATTCAAAGGTTTGAAATTTTCCTCTGTTGCAGGTCGATCATTATTTTGTCCACCGTGTTGAGGTCTGTTATTTCCCTGATTGAAGTTGCCTTCTCTTCGGTCATCTCTTCTCGGAGGTCTATCGCCTTGTGGACGATCTTCTCTCGGTCTGTCATTAAATTGAGGACGATCTCCTTGGGGTCTTTCTTCCCGAGCTGGTCGGTCCAAAAGAACTTTTCGGGAAAGTTTCATTTTCTTACGGTCATCATAACCCATGAATTTCACTTCTACCATATCGCCTTCGTTGTAAGGAACTTTGTCCAAACGCGCCCATTCGATTTCTGAGATGTGAAGTAAACCTTCCGTTCCTTTTGCAATCGCTACGAATGCTCCGAAGTCCATCACTTTTACAACTCTACCGTTATAAACTTCACCAATTACCGGTACGAAACAAATTTCGTTGATGGCTGCAATGGTTCTGTTGATATTCTCTCTGTTCACTCCAGAAATTTCGATTCTTCCGATTTCGCCAATTTCTTCAATCGCGATAACCGTTTCGAAATCTTTCTGCATTTGCTGAATGATTTTTCCTCCAGGTCCGATGATTGCTCCGATGAAGTCTTTGGAGATTTCCAATACTTCCATTTTCGGTGCGTGAGGTTTTACGTCTGGTCTTGGTGCGTCAAGCGTTTTCAATAATTCGTTAAGGATATGCAATCTTCCGTCTTTCGCCTGGATCAAAGCTTTTTCCATAATGTCCATTGTCAAACCTTCCACTTTAATGTCCATCTGACAAGCCGTGATTCCGTCTGCAGTTCCTGTTACTTTGAAGTCCATATCACCTAAGTGATCTTCGTCTCCTAAAATATCAGAAAGTACGGTGAATTTACCAGATTTTGGATCAGTTACCAATCCCATTGCAATCCCAGAAACTGGTTTTGAAATTTGAACCCCTGCATCCATTAAGGCTAAAGTTCCCGCACAAACAGTCGCCATAGAAGATGAACCGTTTGATTCTAAAATATCTGAAACGATACGGATGGTGTACGGATTTTCTGTTGGGATCATTTTCGCTAATGCTCTTTGAGCTAAGTTTCCGTGACCAACTTCTCTTCTTGAAGTTCCTCTTAAAGGTCTTGCTTCACCCGTAGAAAACGGAGGGAAGTTATAATGTAAGAAGAATTTTTGATCGTAATTGATGGCAACCGTATCGACCATGTTTGCATCTTTTACAGATCCTAAAGTTACTGCAGTCAAGGACTGAGTTTCTCCACGTGTAAAGATTGCAGAACCGTGAGCTCCGGGTAAATAATCCACTTCTGACCAGATCGGACGAATCGTTTCTGGACTTCTTCCATCCAAACGAATTTTCTCGTTCAGAATTAACTGGCGCATTGCTTCTTTTTCTACATCGTGGAAATAGTTTTTTGCGTAAGGTTTAGCAACTTCTAATTCTTCTTCGGAATACGTAGTCAAAAACTCTTCTAAAATTGCCTGGAAATTGTCATGTCTTTCTTCTTTTGCAGAAGGAGTTTTTGCAACTTCATATACTTTATCATAAGTGGCTGCCCAAACTTTTTCCCGAATTTCTTCGTTGTGATCTTCGTGCGTATATTCTCTTTTTGGAAGAGATTTGCCAACTCTCTCGGCTAATCTTTCCTGAGCGGCTACCTGTACTTTAATTACTTCGTGTGCGAATTTAATGGCTTCAATCATTTCCTGTTCAGAAATTTCTTCCATTTCACCTTCTACCATTACGATAGAGTCTTTGGTTGCACCTACCATAATATTCAAATCAGCTTTCGCTAAATTTTCCATACTTGGATTTACCACTAATTGTCCGTCGATTCTGGCAACGGTAACTTCAGACATTGGTCCGTTGAAAGGGATATCGGTAATTGCGATTGCAGCAGAAGCGGCTAATCCAGCCAAACTTTCCGGCATACATTCTTTATCATAAGAAATCAGGGAAATCATTACCTGAACTTCTGCATGGAAATCAGAGGGGAAAAGTGGACGAAGAACTCGGTCAACTAATCTCATTGTTAAAATCTCTTCATCAGATGGTCTTGCTTCTCTTCTGAAAAAGTTTCCTGGAATTTTACCTGCAGAATAAAATTTCTCTCTGTAATCTACCGTTAGTGGAAGAAAATCCACACCTGGTTTTGCATCTTTACTCGCAACAACAGTTGCCAAAAGCATTGTTCCGCCCATTGTTACTACTACAGCACCATTAGCTTGTTTCGCTAATCTTCCTGTTTCGATGGTAATTTCTCTACCATCACTTAATTGAATCGTTTCAATAATTGCTTGTGGAGCATTCATAAAATTTGTCTGTCTTTGGCACTCCGTATTGAGTGCGGTTAGTATTTAATCTATTTAAATTTTCGTGTGCGAAGATACGGAATTTTGATGAGAGCCAAAGTCTTTATTGGATGAGCTCAATTTTAAGAGGATTGAATAAGAAAAGCAAATACATGATCAGGAGAAATTTGGTGATTATTTATAAACTGTAAAATTTATGATTTAGTTAGGAATACTTAAATGTCATAAAATCAAAACTTTGCAAAGTTGGTAGATGAGATTTGTATTGAGATAAAGATTTAATCTTAAATTTTCGGCACAAATTTGGTTGCGATTTTAGCACAAACATATTTATAAACTTAAAAATTAAACATTATGGGAATTCTATGGACATTGATTATCGGTGCAATTGCAGGATGGTTAGGATCACAAATTTTTAAAGGCGGAAGTCTAGGACTAATCGGTAATATTATCGTTGGTATCGTCGGTGGTTTCATCGGTTACTGGTTATTAGGAGGAAGATTAGGTGAAGGCGTAGTCGGCGAAATTTTAACAGGAACCATTGGTGCAATTGTGCTACTAGCAATAGTGAACTTATTTACCAGAGGAAAGGTATAATTAATTTTATTCCATTTAAAGCACATAAGCAATCTAGAAATAGATTGCTTATTTTTTTTTTACTCATTGATTAGGGTGAGGAGCCATCAAAAAAAAGCAACTCGAAATGAGTTGCTTTAATTTTTTAGAGTGATCTAAGATTATTTTCTTAATCCTAATTCAGCAATAATAGCTCTGTATCTTAGAACATCTTTTTTCTTCAGATAATCCAAAAGGGCTTTTCTTTTACCTACCAAAAGTACCAGTGATCTTTCAGTTGCGTAATCTTTGTGGTTTTTTTTCAGGTGACCTGAAAGGTGGTTGATTCTGAATGTGAAAAGGGCAATTTGTCCCTCTGCTGTTCCAGTGTCTGCATCAGACTTTCCATGTTTTGCGAAGATTTCTTTCTTCTTGTCAGTTGTTAAGTACATTCCAATATTATTTTAATGATTATTATGTAACGGGTGCAAAAGTACAACTAATTTTTCGACTTGGGAAGAGGTAATGAAAACTAGAGTCAGAAACCTCCCTGTTAAATGTTAATTAAATCTTAAAATATACTTCATTTATCCGTTGAATGGCCGTATTTTTGCAACACACCAACTGATGAAAAAAATTTACTTACTTCCCCTTACTTTTGTAACCTTGCTCTTGTTTGCTAGTTGTACTGCTACTGCGCAAAACCAAACTCAGAGCAAAGACTTGAAAATGCAGCGTATTCTGTATTTCAATCCAGAAGTATATCCAGATGTTGAGGAGATTAAAGAGCCTACCTATTCAGCTTTTTACAGTGCTGTTTCAGAAAAAATCGGGCAATATCGCCATTTTAAGATGTTACGGGTCGATTCACAAATAGCGTATGATGAACAAGATCCTTCATTAATCAAAGAATTTTGTCATAATAACAACGCGCAATTTGCTGTAATTCCGAAAGTAAAATATTTTAAAGTTGGGATTGGAAAATATGTTTTTTCAAACCAAGTCATTGTAAGTATGAAGCTGTTTGATGCTTCTGGAAAATTTTTGGCAGAGACCGATTACGATACCTACAAAAAAAATGCAAGAATTTTAGGTTCTGCAGAAAACTCCATTAAAATTGGAACAAGTGGCGCGATGAAAAATATGGCCAAAACTCTTACTGATTTGCGAAAAATCTAACGTTCACGAGCGAATCATTTTCCCTTCTATTTTTTAAACTTCTTTATTATTGGGAATTTTTGACTTTTTCCCTTAGTTTTGCAATTCTTAATATCAAATAGGTGAAAGTTCAAGAACTCGTTTTTAATCCGCAAGATATTGCTGAAACGCTTACGGCGCTTCGGGGAGAAGATCGGTTATTGGCTTTTTTGAAAATTCCGAAAGAATATAAGGCAGATGTTTTCTCGCACTTAGATCCGTCTTTTCAAGAAGATACCATTAGAAGTATAGGGAGTGAAGATGTTTCTGAACTTTTGAACGCCATGACTCCGGATGATAGAACAGCCTTGTTTGAAGATTTCCCAGATGAACTGATTAAATATTCCATCAACCTTCTTAATCCGCAGGAAAGAAGAATAGCCCTGAAACTTTTAGGATACGATATGGATTCCATCGCGAGGTTGATGACTCCTTATTATATTCAAATCCGAAAAGAATGGACGGTGAAAAGATGTCTTCAGCAGATTAAAAAGGTGGGCAAAAAGATGGAAACCATGAATCATCTTTATGTGGTGGATGAAAAAAATCAATTAATTGATGATATTGCTATTGGTTCTTTGTTATTGGCGGAAGAAGATACTCCGATTGCAGATATTACAGACAATCACTTTGTGGCAATAACCACCACAACATCCAAAGAAGATGCAGTAACATATTTTGAAAAGTATGACCGCACTGCTTTGCCCATCGTTACCGAATCTGGTGTTCTGGTGGGAATTGTAACCATTGATGATATCTTGGATCAAATTGCTTCCCAAAATACAGAAGACATTCAAAAATTTGGGGGAATGGATGCGTTGGATGAACCTTATCGGCAAACGCATTGGTTTGAAATGGTTAAGAAACGCGGTTTCTGGCTAATCCTTTTATTCTTTTTTCAACTTTTAACTGCCTCCGCGATGGGGTATTTTGAAGATGAAATTCAGCGAGCGGTGGTGCTTACTTTATTTGTTCCGCTTATTATTTCCAGTGGCGGAAATACAGGATCTCAAGCCGCAACATTGATTATTCGTGCTATGGCATTGCAAGAAATTACGGTGAAGGATTGGTGGATTGTTATTAAAAAAGAATTGATTACAGGATTGTTTCTGGGTGGAGTTTTAGGGGTGCTTGGTTTTTTTCGAATCATGCTTTGGCAATATGCAGGATGGTTTGATTATGGAGAATATTGGGCCTTTATCGGATTAAGTGTTGGAGTATCTTTATCTTTAATCGTCATGTGGGGCACACTTTCTGGTTCAATGGTTCCTTTTATTTTAAAGAGATTCAACTTGGATCCAGCCACTTCTTCCGCGCCTTTTGTAGCAACTTTGGTAGATGTTACGGGATTGGTGATTTATTTTACCTTAGCTGGACTTTTACTAAGTGGTAAACTCCTTTAATTTTTAAAATGAAAATCGTCTCCCTTGTTCCAAGTATTACGGAAACCCTTTTTGACTTTGGATTAACGGGGAACGATGTAATTGGCCGAACTAAATTTTGTATCCATCCCGAAAACCTCGTAAAAAATGTACCGATCATTGGTGGGACAAAGAATTTGAATATCGAAAAGATTATCGCTCTAAAGCCCGATCTTATCATTGCCAATAAAGAGGAGAATGAAAAACTTCAGGTAGAAGAGTTAATGAAACATAGTGAAGTGTGGGTAACCGATATTAAGACATTAGAAGATAATTCAAAATTTATATTTGAAGTTGGAGAACTGCTTCATCAAAAAGAGAAAGCAGCGCAATTTAACAAAATAATTGACTCAATTTTTCAAAATTCTTCTTCCCTTCAACCGAAGAAAGCAGCATATCTCATTTGGAAAAATCCCTATATGACAATTGGCTCAGATACTTTTATTCATGATGTATTAGAGAAGATTGGAGTTGAAAATATTGCTAAAAATCAATTGAGATATCCAGAGATTTCCCTCGAAGAAATGAGTGGAGCAGACTTTATTTTACTTTCTTCCGAACCTTTTCCTTTCCAAAATAAACACATTAAAGAACTTCAGGAACAACTGCCTCATTCAAAAATAATTTTGGTAGATGGCGAAGCGTTTTCTTGGTTTGGAACCCACATTTCTAAATGCGCGAACAACTATCAAAAATTAAAAACTGAAATTTTTGCATAAAAAAAGGAGTTTTTAAACTCCCTTCTTGTCTTAATTTAATCTCTTAATTTTTTTCATGTCCTCTTTTAGTCGATTTTCCAAAACTTCTGTTGCTGCAACTAAAGGAAGTCTTAAGTAATTTTGAATGATACCCATTTCGGCTAAAACGTATTTTACTCCTGCTGGATTTCCCTCCGCAAAAATGGAACGCGTAATTTCAACCAGATTGTTGTGAATTTCATAGGCTTCTTTCACTTTGCCCTCGAAAGCCAACTGCACCATTGTGGAAAATTCTTTTGGATAAGCTTGCCCAATCACAGAGATCACGCCATTTCCACCCGCTAAAGTTACTGGTAAAGTATATTCATCATCTCCCGAAACGAGATTGAAGTTTTCTGGTTTTTGTCGCAGAATATCAAAATATTGAAGAATATTGGGAGCAGCTTCTTTAATCATGATTAAGTTCGGGAATTCCTTTGCCAATCTTAAGGTGGTAGATGCTTCTAGGTTTTGTCCCGTTCTGGAGGGAACATTGTAAATGATTATTTTCTTACCTGTTTCTGCCAACACTTTGTAATGTTGATAAAGTCCTTCTTGGCTTGGTCTGTTGTAATAAGGGGATACAGATAGTATAGCTTCAAAAGCTGATAAATCTGCTTCTTCAATTTGCTTTTTTACCTCGTATGTATTATTTCCCCCGATGCCCAAAACTAAAGGAACTCTGCCATTATTTGCCTTAATGATATGAGAAATTACGGCCTGCTTTTCTTCAGTCGAAAGGGTAGCTGATTCTGCAGTAGTGCCCAAAACCACTAAATAATTGGTGCCGTTTTCAATATTATAATCCACCAATTTTGTAAGAGAATTATAATCTACGGTTAAATCTGAATTAAAGGGTGTAACCAACGCAACACCAACTCCTTTTAAGTTGCTCATATATTTGAAATTATGCTTTCAAAATTACAAAATTTCGGACGAGAATTTACTAAATAAGATGATAAGTTTGTATTCATATCTTTATATTTGCATCACAAATTAAATTATGAATGAATATTAAATATGTAATTGTCGCCCTGTCATTTTTAGCATTTTCATCCTGTAAAACGCCATTGAATATTGCTAAAGTTTCTACAGAAAAAAACATTTCTTTAGCTGCAGATTTACCAGAAGCTGAAAATTTAACGCAAGTTATTTCTCCTTACAAACAGCAATTGGAAGGGGTGATGAATACTAAGATTTCTTATACTGCTCTTGATCTTAATAAACAGGGAGATAATAGTAATCTTGGAAATCTGCTTTCTGATTACACTTTACAAGGCGCAGATGAATGGGCAAAAAATAATGGAATTCCAAGTGGAGTAGATGCTGCCGTGATTAATATAGGCGGAATTCGGTCTACGATTGGAAAAGGTGATATTCTTACGAAACATATCTATGAAGTGATGCCCTTCGAAAACGAAGTAGTAATTGTGAAAATGAAAGGCTCTGATTTGAAGGGACTCTTTGATTATTACTTAAAAACTCAAAAAAATAATCCTGTTTCTAATCTGTATATCGAAACGGGAAATGGAGTTATATTGAAAGAACTAATCAATGGAAAAGAGGTAGAACCTACCAAAATTTATTACATCGCAACTTCAGATTATTTAGCATTAGGTGGGGATAACATGACATTCTTTTCAAAGGGAGAAGTGATTTCTACTGGAATTGCATTACGGGATTTATTTTTAGAAAAATTTAAAGCAAATCCAGAAATTGCAGCGCCTACAGACATCCGCTTAAACTTTAAAACTCAAAAAAACAAGACCGATGAATAGAAAGAATTTTCTGAAAACAATTGGTGGTGGAACTTTGGCCATGACTCTGGCACCGAATTTACTTTTGGCAGAAAACTTTAATCTGTTGAAATCTGCCTCAGAATATCATCTCACCATTTTGCATACTAATGATCAGCATAGTAGAATAGAGCCTTTTGACGCGTCTTATACTCGGAATCCTAATCAGGGAGGTTTTGCCAGAAGAGCTGCTTTAATTCAAAAATTCAGAGATGAACAATCGAATATTTTGCTTTTAGACTCTGGAGATACCTTTCAGGGAACGCCTTATTTTAATTTTTTTGGTGGCGAATTAGAATTTAAATTGATGTCTATGATGGGTTACGATGCCTCTACCATGGGAAATCACGACTTTGACAACGGTTTAGAAGGTTTTAAAAAAGTATTGCCGAACGCAAAATTTCCGTTTCTTTGTTCTAATTACGAATTTACTGATACAATTTTAGAGGGTGCAACCAAACCTTGTAAAATCTTCAATAAAAATGGGATTAAAGTAGGAATATTCGGAGTAGGTATTCAGTTAGAAGGATTGGTAGGTAAGAAAAGCTATGGTGAAACGAAATATTTGGATCCCATTGAAACTGCCCAGCATTATGCAGATTTATTAAAAAAAGAGAAGAAATGTGATTTGGTAATCTGCCTATCTCACATTGGTTTTGATTATCGGGATAGTCCAAACAAAGTTTCTGATAAAATTTTAGCTTCAAAAACCGATAACATTGATTTAATTTTAGGTGGCCATACGCACACTTTTTTAAAGGAGCCACAATCTTTTGCGAATAAAGGTGGGAAGAATGTTCTTGTAAATCAAGTCGGTTGGGCTGGTTTACTTTTAGGAAAAGTAGATTTTTATTTTGATAAAGATAAAAAAGTGAAAAATATTTCGTGGGATAATCAAGTTATAGATGATACAATTTTAGTTTAAAGATGAAAAAAATACTACCGTTATTTCTGCTTCTGGTTTCTTTGCAATTTTCGGCGCAAGTCATTTCTTCCAGTAAATGGACAGATTTGTTTTCTTATAATAATGTTTTGTCTGTTCGGGAAGATGAGGGAAAATTAATAGCAGCTACAGAAAACGGAATATTTTTCTACACTCCTACAACGGGAGAAATCACAAAGCTTTCAAAAGCCAATGGTTTGCATGAAGTAAAAATTTCTGCATTCGATTATAATTCTGAAACAAAAATTGGTTTGGTGGGTTATAGAAATGGATCCATGGATGTGATTACGCCAAATGGTATTACATATGTTGTTGATATTCCTATTGCATCTGGATATAGCGGTGACAAAAAAATTAATCATATTTCTATTACAGGCAATACCGCAGTAATTTCTGTGGGTTATGGTGTTTCACTTTTTAATTTGGAAAGAAAAGAGTTTGGAGACTCCTCTTTTTTTACAAGGGTTGGAAATTATGAAGCGGCAAAAGAAGCTATTATCAAAGACAATACAGTTTACGCGGTAACTGCGACAGGTTTAAAATTCCATGAAATGAATGTCACCTTTCCAATTTACTCCACGTGGACAACAGTTGAAGGTGGAAATTTTAACAATATAGCATCCGGAGGTGTAATTGCTTACGCAAACGCAAATTCGGTCAGATACGGAACAGGAAGCGCTTTTTCAACTTTGCCTCAAGGATTTAGCAATGTTGCAGATGTCTTAGTAGATTCACAAAACATAGTGGTTACTGATTCTAATTTGGTTTATGTTTTTTCTACAGCAGGGCAATTTGTAAAGTCTTATGACGCCGGTGAAGCCCTAAACACAGGGATTTTTTCCCAGGATAGAATTTATGCGGGCACGAAAATTTCTGGCTTAAAGAATGATGCAGGTGATTCACTGAAACCAGATGGGCCATATAATAATGCGTCATATAAGATTGATTTGGTAGGTTCTCAAATTGTAATTTCTAGTGGAGGTAGAGATGCATTTAATGAAGCCATTATCAGAAATTTAGGTTATTACCATTTTGATGGTTTGAAGTGGAATTATCCGAACGTATTTAAGAACACTTCTACTCAGTTTAATGTTTTAGATGCGGTTATCAATCCAGCGAAACCTACTGAGATTTTTTTCACTAATTATACTCCAAATGATGGATCAAAAGGGATTTATCGGATGGATAACGATGAGGTCGCAAAAATCTATGCGAGTACAGGTGGATATTTTAATTTGGTGGTTGGGATGACCTTTGATGCAAATAATCAACTTTTTGTCACTGAATTTGGGAATGAAAATAAAATAGGATTTTACTCATATAATGCTGGATCGGATAATTTTAGTTTGGTGAATGTAGTTTCAGGGGGTCGCGTTCAAAAACCTTTTACGAAAGACGGATACTTATTTATTCCAGACCCCGTATTTACAGGGGGCGGACTTCTCATTTACGATTATAATAATACCCCGACTTCGCTAGGTGATGATAGATTGAAGGTGATAAAAAAAGGAAATAATCTTCCTACAGATGGTGTAGTTTCCGCTGCCATTGATAAAAATGATGATATATGGATTGGAACTCGAATTGGATTAAGAATTATTGGAAGTCCATCATCTATTATTACAGAGGCAAACCCGCAAGCAAATCCAGTTATCATTGAAGAAAATGGATTGGGCGAAGAGCTTTTTCGAGACAGTAATATTTTACAAATTGAAGTTGACGACGGAAACCAAAAATGGGTTTCTGTTGATGGTGGTGGAGTTTTTTATTTGAGTTCGAATGGAGAACGAACTTTGAAGCAATTTACGCGCGCTAATTCGCCACTTCCAAGTGATAATATCACGGATATTAAAGTAGATAATAAAACAGGTAAGGTGTATTTTGTAACATTAGAGGGCGTTATGGTCTACCAAGGAGATGTGTTGAATGTTACGGAAGATTTTGGTGAGGTCTTGGTATATCCGAATCCGGTGGTTTATGCGCAATACAAAGGGAATGTAACCATAAGAGGACTTGCAGAAAAAACAAATATTCGAATTACTGATGCTGCTGGAAATCTAGTTCATCAAGCGGTTTCCAGAGGTGGTTATTATGAATGGAATCTTAACAATACACGTGGCGTTAGAGTCGCGTCGGGGATTTACTTCGTTTTAATGACCAATGCCGATGGCACTGATACCGCGACGGCTAAAATAGCGGTGGTGAATTGATGATTACCCAAACTTGTTTCTTGCTTTCCTACGTAAAATATGGAGACAATGGCGCGGTTTTAACATGTTTTTCAAAAGATCAGGGTTTTCAAAGTTTTTTTGCCTCAAATATTTATTCCCCTAGAAATAAGAAAAAGTCCTATTTATTTCCCCTTAACGAGATTCAAATTACAGTTGCACCAAAGAAAAGTGGATCTGGACTACCGACTGTTTCCCGAATAGAAACTGCGGATCAACTGTACGAATTTGAAAGCGTAAAGATTAATTCCATCCTGTTTTTTGTGTCAGATTTCCTTTTTCAAGTTTTGCGGGAAGAGCAGAATTATGAAAGAATTTATATCGAAATAAAAAACTTTATGAAGGAACTTTATGCAGAAAATATGGATTCTTACATATCTTTTATTTTTAAAATTTTAGAAAAACAAGGCATTTCACCTTTGGTAAGTGCAGAAGTTTTTTTAAATCCAGAAATCGGGACTTTTTCTTCCCAGAAGTCGATGGAATTATTTGATGAAGAAATTTCCACCATTTGGAAAGATTACTTACAATCTGAAAATCTTTACTCCATAAAATTAAATAGAAATCTCCGAAAAAAGATGTTGGATTCGCTCATGTCTTATTACGGAACTCATTTCCACGGATTTCGGGAACCGATTTCTTTAGCAGTTATACAGCAGATTTATGATTAAATTTTCGTTTCAAAACTGGCTTTTCAATGAAGTTCCAAATAAAAATAGAAAATAGTAAAACAATACTTAAGCAGGCAAAAAATGCGTAAAATGAGTATTTTTCAAATAAGTTTTCCTGCACAAATAACTGGACTATAGGAAAGTGGACCAGATAAATTCCGTAAGAGTAATCTCCATATTTCGCGAAATTTTTCAAGGGAATATTTGAAAAAGCAAACCAAAAAATACAAATTCCCAAAGCAATTGGCGTCAATAAATTTTGATGAAAAATTCCCTTCTCTAAAAAGATCGCTGCAATAGCAAATGGAAGTAAAGTATTCCTCCATTTTTTGAAAAATTCTAAATTCACAAATAGAAAAATACCTGATACGAAATAACATAGCACTCCTGGAAGTTGACGCGCAAGTTCATATTTACCTAAATTCACTACAAACCAAAAATAAAATATAGAAAGTCCGTAAATCACTATCAAAGCCATGTTTTTAATGATAATGCTTCTATTTTTAAGACAATAAAAGAGTGCGGGTATAAAAGCATAAAACATAAGTTCGACCTTAATAGTCCAGAGTGAGCCATTTACGGCACAAATTAGATTTGAAGTGAAAACGTAATTGATGCAGGGTTGCAGAAAATTAGCAAATAGAAGATTGGCTCCTACATATTTTGTCCATTCTAAAGTGAAATATTCATAATTTTTAACATTAGAGAAGAACAAAAGAAAAAAGGAGAAGAATAAAACAACGAAAAAATAGGCCGGGAAAATTCTTCTAGACCTATTGATAATATATTTTTTAAGATTGTTTAATTTTTCGAAACTCGAAAATATCAGAAATCCACTAATGATGAAAAAGCAGTAAACACTATAATTAGGCATTGCCGCTAGAAATTCATTTTGAAATTCAGGCTGTTTGCTTAAGATTATGGTATGACCTAAAACAACTAAGAATGCGAACAGAAACCGCAGAAAATCAAAATTGTTAGCATGTTTCATTTACTATCTTGGTTCTGTAAAATGCGTCGCTTTGTAAATTTGAAAATTGAAGATAAAACTTCTGTTTCGGAAACTTAATCCATTGATATAGGTTGCGTGAGCATCCCTTGCGAAAGCCGCTCTAGAGGGTACAATGATTATACCTTGTAAGTTATAATCTGAATCATCTGTAATGTTATATGCACTGAATTTTTTAATTGCTTCTTGAAAACCTTCAATTTCATAATATTTTCTTTCTTTCGCAAAATCAGGAAGATTAGGTTTCTCTAAATCAGCTTTTTTTACGTAGTAGTAATTAGGATCAGATTCTGGTACGCCAGAACCATCAATGGTGTTTCTAAAAGTAGCTTCGCCATAATAATCAACTTTCCCATCAATGTCAGACGCTACATAAGTAATAGATTTGTGCATGATTTTTAGTAAATCAAAGGTGCTAATTTGCTCGCCTGGAGTTGGTTGCGCTCCCGGTTTTATAATATAAATAACACCAGAAGGTAATGTGATTGGGTTCAGGTCTGCCAATTTCACAGCAGCGATATCTGTCGCTACGTAGGCCACAATATTTCCTCTAGCGTCAAAACTATGAGTTTGCAAATACAATTGTGCTGCTTGATCATCATAACTGTTTTGCGTCTCAATGCTTGCTTCCTTTGCGATTTCCACCTGATCTTCTCGGCAAGATATTGTAGTAACTAAGGCTAAAGAAAGGTATAAGAATATTTTTTTCATTTTTATTTTTATCATTAAATTGCTAAAAAATTGTAATGCTGCAAAAGTATAAATAAATTATGAGAATAGATAAATTTTTATGGTGCGTTAGATTTTACAAAACCCGCACTATTTCTGCAGATGAAATAAAGAAAAATAGAGTTTCTGTAGGCGGAAATACCGTGAAGTCCTCAAAGGAAATTGCGGAAGGAACTGTCATTAAAATACGCAAGAACCAAATTGATTACCAAATAAAAATACTTCAAATTCCAAAAAGTAGGTTGGCTGCCAAATTGGTTCCTCTGCACATTCAAGATAGAACTGAGACTGAGCAGTATGAAATCTTAAAGCAACGCAAACTAACGCAAGATTACTATCGTATTAAAGGCGAAGGTAGACCTACGAAGAAAGATCGTAGAGATATGGACGATTTTGTAGATCATGATTCCACAGAATCGATGGAAACTGGTGATTGGGATTTATTCTTTAGTGAGGTAGAGGAGTAGGATTTATAAGTAAAATAATTTCTGCGGCAATTTCTTCTACCGATTTCTGGTCTGTACTGATCGCATATTTGGCCTTCGCATAGTAGAAGTTTCTTTCAAATAAATGTTTTGCAATAAATTCATTCAAATCCTCATCAGGAATATTGGCGATAAGGGGTCGTTTAAATCTTTGTATTGAAACTCTCTTTGCGAGAGTTGGGACAGAGGTTCTAAGAAATATACTTTCCGAATTTTTATTAATTAAATCCATATTATCATAATAAACAGGAGTACCACCGCCAACACTCAAAATAGCCTTTTTTTCGGTGGCTAAAATATTTTCTAAAATCTCTCTTTCAACCTTTCTAAAGTAGATTTCGCCCTTTTTATCAAATATTTCTGAGATGGGCATATTAATTATCGTAGAAATTTGTTGATCCAAATCTATTAATTTTAAACCAAGTTGTGTACTCAAGACTTTGGAAACGTGAGATTTGCCGCTTCCCATGTATCCTACGAGTGAAATTATCATCTTTTTATTTTGCACAAAGTTCCAAAAAAATTTTGAGATTTTAAAAAAAGACTTATCTTTGCACCACTTTAAAAGGGAATGTTATTCTCGATTAACGGTGACCGACTCGGTAGCTCAGCTGGTAGAGCAATACACTTTTAATGTATGGGTCCTGGGTTCGAATCCCAGCCGGGTCACAAGCGAAAAAATTCCGTCTCGTTATTTAGGACGACACGGATTTTTTTTGCCTGCGTGGTGAAATTGGTAGACACGCCATCTTGAGGGGGTGGTTTCCTATGGATGTGCTGGTTCGAGTCCAGTCGCAGGCACCAGAGAATCATTGATCATTGATGAAAAATAAATGATTTTCAAATCAATTGTCAGTAATAAATCATCTCTTATTTTCTTAAGACCGACTCGGTAGCTCAGCTGGTAGAGCAATACACTTTTAATGTATGGGTCCTGGGTTCGAATCCCAGCCGGGTCACAAAATTACTTCTTCGGGAGTAATTTTTTTTTCATATTAATATGAGGTAATTTGTGTTAAAAAAGTCTTCCCTGCAAGGAAGACTTTTGATTTTTGTAAATGAGTTAATTTTAATCTAAGTGCATATTGTCAATTAACCGTATATCATTCACAAAAACCACTATAAAAGCTCTGTAATCATGTCCCTTATAGAAAAAATCTGTTTCCTTTAAAGTTTTTTCATCAGCGATCACAAAATATTCCAACATCATTCCACGCTGATCATCGAATATGTCTTTTATTCTTTTATTAATTTCTGGAATGGTGATGATTCTAAACCAATCATTGACCTTAATTAAAGTTTCGTGGATGACTTTAGATGATTCTCGTTGCTCAGGAGTAAGCCGCTCATTTCGGGAACTCATCGCTAAGCCACTTTTTTCTCTAAAAATAGGAACTCCATGAATTTTTACAGGTAATTTAAGTTTTTCCGTAAGCTTCTCTATAATGAGTAGTTGTTGGTAGTCTTTTTCTCCAAAGTACGCATTGTCTGGTTTAACTTGAAGTAGTAATTCCTCAACTACAGTTCCTACGCCGTCAAAATGTCCGGACCGAAATTTACCTTCCATTTCATTTTCTAACCCATCAAAATCGTAGCCCTTGCTTTTTAACCCATCTGGATATAAATCAACTATTTCTGGTAAGTAAACAGCGTCTACATTTCCAGCCTTTTCTAATATCTTAATATCTCGGTTAAAATCACGTGGATATTTTTCTAAATCACTCGGATTATTAAATTGAGTGGGGTTTACAAAGACTGAGGAGATGACCAAATCGTTTTCTTTGCTTGCTTGTGTATAAAGTGATAAATGTCCCTCATGCAATGATCCCATAGTAGGCGCAAAACCAATTTTTTTGCCCATTTCCTTTTGCCTTTCAATGTAATCTTGAAGTGTTTTTTTTGATCGGAAAACTTTCATAGTTTATTAATTTACCTTGTAAAAATAATAAATTTTAGCAAAGAAGAATAGTCGCTTAACAATAAATAAATTTGTTAAAAGAGAACGATAGAAAGTATAAGTATTAAATTATGTTAAATAAAAATTATTAGTTTAAATTTTCGTAATTTTGCACCACAGAATATTCTGTAACATTTAGAACGAAAGAATTTATGGCAAACCAGAAAATATTGTACGTAACCACCGAACTCTATCCGTACCAGGAAGATAGTAACATGGCGACAATGGTAAATAAAATGGCACTCAAAATGCACCAGGGAGGAAACGATGTGCGAGTGTTTATGCCAAAATTTGGGCAAATCAGCGAAAGAAAATTTCAGCTTCATGAGGTGATTCGGCTTTCCGGGATGAACATTATCATCAATGATCTGGATCAACCTCTTATCATAAAAGTAGCCTCTTTACCAGGGGAAAGATTACAGGTGTATTTTATTGATAATGAAGAGTATTTCAAAAGAAAGCAATTCTACAAAGATGATAGTGGAGTTTCTTTTGTTGATAATGATGAGCGCGCTATTTTCTTCGCAAGAGGCGTCATCGAGACCATCAAAAAATTAAATTGGGTTCCAGATGTAATACACCTTAATGGGTGGATGGCTTCATTTATACCAGTTTATTTAAAAAATTATTACAAAAACGATTCATATTTCCACGATTCTAAACTCGTGCTTTCTTTATACAATGAGGAAGAGGCAACTTTTACTCCCGCTATTGAAGAAAAGCTGAAATTTGACAATATTACAGGACTTAAAGCGTTTAAAAATCCTACATTCCAGCAATTTGTGATAGAGAGCATGGATTTAGTAGATGCAGTAGTGAAAGGAGATGAGTTTCTACAAGATGAACTTGACCAAGGTTTTAATGAAACCAAAACTACTAAATCTGAATACTTAGACGCAGATTCTATCAATACTTTATACTAAACAATTTCTATTTTAATGATTAAAGATTTTAAAAAATTATTCAAAATTACCGCTTCACTGGTAATTGGAAGTTTAATTTTGTGGACCTGTGAACCCGATTCCGATCAGTTAGGGTCTCAGTTTTTTCAGAACGGTGCTCAGGGAACAGAGGAAGCATTTCCTCTTATTGCATATAATGTTATCAATGGTGATACCATCCGTACAGATAGAGACCGCTTACAAAGCGCAACTTTAGGGGCTTTTAATGAGCCACAATTTGGTTTACAAAAATCGGCCTATGTTACTCAAGTCAGATTATCAAGCAACGCTCCAAATTTTGGAACCAATCCCATTCTTGACTCAGCTGTAATGATTATTAAGCCAGCTTATCAAATGGATTCTGCAACGGTAACTACGGATGAAAATTATATTTATGAAGTTGGTGCTGTACCAGCGAAAAAAGTTGTAACAACATATCCTATTTTGAAATACGGAAAATCCAAATTAAACGGAAAAACTATTTTCAATCTAAATGTCCATGAAGTAACTGAGTTTTTATCTTCGGGAACAAGTGAAATCAGGTCCAATAAGACAGTAACAACAGGAGCTTTACTGGGTTCAAAAGTATTTAATGGAAACATCAATACTATTAAAATTACAAAAGATAGTGATAATAGTACGCTTAACGAAAAAGAAGCAGGGATAAGAATTGCTTTAGATTCCACATTTTTCCAGAATAAAATTATATCCAAAAGTGGTGCTCCAGAACTTGCAGATGCCGCAACTTTTATACGCTACATTAGAGGATTAAGAATCTCAGTAGTGGAAAATGATGGGTATATCTTTAATTTCGATCCAAATGGTATAGGGTTGACTTTATACTACAAAAAAGATAAAGTAGATGGTGCCGTTACTACTAGAGAAAACGCCACTTATGCGTTAGACTTAACGAGAAATAACACGAAATTTAATCAGATCACCTATGATAGAGTAGGAACTCCTTCTGCTACGCCGATTACCGATACAATTACTGGTGCGTCTAAATTGTATGCACAGGGAATGGGTGGACCAGGAATGGGACTAAAAATTCCGCAAGCTACCATTGCTGCTATAAAAGATCTATATAATAGCGACAAGATAGGTATCGTGTCCGCAAAACTTAGAATTTATACAGACATTGCTACTTGGAATAACAATTACACTAAACCTGATTATTTTACGGTTAAACAAAAGAATCTAAATACTTATCTTCAGGATATGACGATTTTGGCGGCGACTGGAGTCTACAATTTAGTGAAACCCTATGATTTAAATAAAAATCCAGCGTATTATGATATTGGCATTACCTACACTTTCAAACAAATTATTGAGAAAGAACAGATGAATAGAGATTTTATTCTCAATGTGGGTAATTATACATATGGTGCAACGAATGTATTAGACGGATTAGATTTTGGAACAGAAAAGACACAACAGAATTTCAATACCAGATCCTTCACACCCTACCGTGCCGTTTTTGTTGGAACTGACCCCGGTAATCCGAACAGTGCAAAATTACTCTTGACTTACGGTAAAAAATAACCTAAAAATTTAAATATATATGTGTGGAATTGTAGGATATACTGGTTTTCAGGATGCTTATGAAGTAGTTATCAATGGACTCAAAAGACTTGAATATAGAGGTTATGATAGTGCAGGTATCGTTTTAGATTCTAATAATTCAGAATTTAAAATAGCGAAGACAAAAGGTAAAGTAGATGATTTAGTCGCAATATCTGAAGATTTAAAAGCTAAATCCCATGTTGGTATGGGGCATACAAGATGGGCAACACACGGTGTTCCGAGTGATAGGAATTCTCATCCGCATCTTTCTAATAACGGAAAAATAGCTTTGGTTCATAATGGAATTATCGAAAATTACGATACCATTAAGACCATGCTTACAAAGAAAGGTTATGAATTTCATTCAGAAACTGACACGGAAGTTTTAGTTAATTTAATTCAGTATTTTATGGAACTTGATGCTGAAACGGACTTCCCAGAAGCGGTTCGGTTTGCATTAAATGAGGTTTATGGAGCTTATGCAATCACCGTGATGCATGATGATTTTCCAGGCTTGTTAGTAGTGGCAAGATTGGGATCTCCCTTAGCAATTGGACTTGGAAATAATGAATATTTTATCGCTTCAGATGCTTCGCCTTTTGTAGAATTTACAAAGGATGCCGTTTATTTAGAAGAAGGTCACATGGCAACTATTTCCTTGGAGAAGGGTGTTGACATCAGAAATATCAAAGACAACGTTAAGATTACACCTCAAATTCAAGAACTAAAATTGAGTTTAGAACAGATTGAAAAAGGAGGGTACGAACATTTCATGTTAAAAGAGATTTTTGAACAACCAAAATCGATACATGATACTTTAAGAGGTAGATTGCTCGTAGATGAAGGCATTATTAAAATGGCTGGAATTTGGGATAACCTTGAAAGATTAAATCAAGCTAAAAAAATCACCATCATTGCCTGTGGAACTTCTTGGCATGCCGGTTTAATTGGAGAATATTTAATTGAGGAATTTGCTAGAATTCCAGTAGAAGTAGAATATGCTTCAGAATTCCGCTACAGAAATCCTATTATCAATGAGAATGACATTGTAATTGCTATTTCGCAATCTGGTGAAACTGCAGATACCATGGCTGCCATCAAATTGGCGAAAGAAAGAGGTGCTTTTATTTATGGTATTTGCAATGTAGTAGATTCGTCCATTGCTAGAATTACAGATGCAGGGTCTTATACCCATGCTGGACCAGAAATTGGAGTCGCTTCTACCAAAGCATTTACGGCACAATTAACCATACTTTCTTTAATCGCCTTAAAACTTGGTAAACATAATGGAAACTTGAGTAATCAAGAATTTATGAGGTTAATTACAGAGCTTGACCAATTGCCGAAAAAAGTGGAAGAGGTTTTAGAAAGCACAAATGATATCGCTAAAGAAATTGCACGCAATTTTGTAGATGCTCAAAATTTTCTTTACTTAGGACGAGGGTATAACTTCCCTGCAGCCTTAGAAGGTGCTTTAAAATTGAAAGAAATTTCTTACATTCACGCAGAAGGTTATCCAGCAGCAGAAATGAAACATGGACCAATTGCGCTGATTGATGAAAATATGCCAATTGTCATTATAGCTCCAAAACAAGGGCATTATGATAAAATCGTAAGTAATGTTCAGGAAATTAAAGCGAGAAAAGGAAAAGTAATTGCCTTAGTAAACAAGGGAGATACACAGGTAGCATCTGTTGCAGATTATGTGATAGAATTCCCAGAAACGTCAGAATGTTTCTCTCCAATTATTGCTTCCGTTCCCCTGCAGTTACTTGCTTATTATATCGCAGTATTCCGGGGCGCAAATGTAGATCAGCCCAGAAATCTTGCAAAATCAGTTACTGTAGAATAAAAAAATCAGCGAAAACAAAATAATCGCAGCAATTTCACGTTTTTCAAAAAAAAACGCAATTGTTTTTTTAAATAATTATATATTTACCGCTTAATTTCTAAAAATAGCATGAAAAGGATATTGCTCATATTATTGTCATCCACGCTTATTATTTCTTGTTCCAAAAGGGGCAGTTCAACTGCTGGAAAACCTGGTGTAAAGGGAGAACTTGTACCTAAAGGGAAGTCTAAATCGTTTGTTGCGGAGCGACCTTATGGAATGGTTTCTATTCCTGCTGGTTCTTATGTAATGGGTATGGCTGATCAGGATTTTACAAATACCCCTGAAAAAGCAAATTTGAAAACTGTTACAGTATCATCTTTCTTTATGGATGAAACAGAGATCACCAATGCTGAGTATCGTGTTTTCATCAATTACGTTCGAGATTCTGTAGTGAGACGTTTACTGGCTGATGCAGCCGGAGATGGCGGGACGGATGGAGATGGCGGTGCTATCGGAGATTATGCGTTCCTTTCTAAAAAAGCAGGAGAGGATAAAAATGCGTACCAAGAGTTTTTAGAAGGTCAAGGTGGTAGAGATGGATATGATGAATCTAAAAAATTAGACTGGAATGTTCCTTTACGTTGGAAAACGTCAGAATATCCAGACGCGCAATATGCAGAAGTTTTAGAGTCTGTTTATATTCCACCCGCAGAGAGAATTAATAATGAAAGAATTATAGATTCTAGAAAATTACTTTACTCTTACAATTGGGAGGATATTGAAAGTGCAGTAAAAGACAAATCACGAGGTGAGAAATATTTGAAGAAAGAAAGCATCGCGATTTATCCAGATACTACTGTTTGGATCAAAGATTTTAATTATGCCTACAATGAACCTTTGTATGATGGATATTTCTGGCACAGTGCTTACAAGGCCTATCCAGTGGTTGGTGTTACTTGGGATCAAGCAAGGGCTTATTGTAACTTCAAATCAAAATTGAAATCAGATTATAATGAATCTTTAAAAAAGAAAAAACAGAAGGCAATGTCTTTCCGTTTACCAACTGAAGCAGAGTGGGAATATGCAGCTCGTGGTGGCAAAGAAAATGCCACTTATCCATGGGGCGGACCATATTTGCAAGATGACAGAGGTTGTTATTTGGCTAACTTTAAGCCGAAACGTGGTAATTATATAGAAGATGAGAAGAAAGGAACTTTTACTTATACTGCTCCAGTAAAACAATTCGAAAAGAACGGATTTGGATTATTTGATATGGCAGGGAATGTTGCTGAATGGACGGAATCTCCATACAACAACTCTACTTATGAATTTGCATCTACACTTAATCCTTATTTATCGAATCAAGCGTACAAAGAACCTCGTAAATCAGTACGTGGTGGATCTTGGAAAGATATTGGATATTTACTAATGACAGGAGCACGGGATTATGAAAGAAAAGATTCAGCACGGAGTTATATTGGATTTAGAACCGTGCAGGATATTCCAGAGGGAACTGCAAAATTCAAGAAAAGAACCAACTAGTCCGCATAAGCAAAACAAATAACAACAACTAATAACAAAACTCTATCATCATGTTTAAATCTAAAGAAGCTATTTATAATTTCATCTATTCTATTGGGGCGGCAATCGTAATTATTGGGGCGCTTTTCAAATTAACACACTGGAGTCTAGGTCCATTAACTGGTAACGTAACACTAGCGATTGGTTTGATTACAGAGGCGATAATCTTTACAATATTTGCATTTGATACTCCAAAATCAGAAGAATCTTATGCTTGGGAAAATGTTTATCCAGAATTATTAGATTCGCATGCAGCTCCTAATCCACAGCACTCCTCTTTAGCTTTTCAGTCAGAAGAAGTGAAAGAATTAGAAACCTCACTTTCTGGTAAATTAGATCAGATGTTAGAAGATGCGAAATTAGATGTTTCATTATTTGAAAGATTAAGAACAGGAATTGAAAAGTTTTCTAGCTCAGTTGATCAAATTAATCAAACTGCAGATTTAACAGGTTCTACACAAAAATACAGTGACCAATTAACTTTAGCGGCAAGCCATTTAGAAAGCATGAATGCTTTGTACGCTTTGCAATTGGAGCACGGTAAAACGCAATCAGAATATGCGCAGAAATATGTGAATGATATGCAAAAATCAGCAGAACATTCAGAGAAATTCAATGCAGAATTAACTGGTTTAACTTCTAACTTAAATAATCTTAATAGAGTATATGGCGGTATGTTAAGCGCTATGAAATCCTAGTTTTCTACCATTTATAAATAAAATTAAAACTATTAACAAAATTTACTAAAAATGGCACAAGGAAAACAGACCCCTCGTCAGAAGATGATCAACCTGATGTATCTGGTCTTCATTGCGATGTTAGCAATGCAAATTGACCAAGAAATCATCCGGTCATATAATGACACTAATCAAACGCTAACGGATACACGTAAATTGGTAGAGAAGAAAAATGATGACATTTTCGAAAAAACTTTAGAAGCAAAAGCTGCTAATTCACCAGATACCTACGGTGTTCCTTTAGAAAATTACCGCGGTTTAAAAACACAGGCAAACGATTTAGTAGCAACCATTGAGAAATATAAGTTGCAATTGAAAACGGATGCTGAATATACAGATGGCGTTGACGTATCTGATAACTTCGCAGCACTTAATAACACTGAGCCTTCTTCTAATTTATTTTTCACGGGAGCCGATGAAAATTCTCCGTCAAAAGCTGCTACAGATTTAAAGAATAAAGTAGAAGCTTTGCGAACGTACATTGGCAGTACTTTCGGGCAAAATGCTTTAATGAAACCCGTAATCGAAAGAGCCAATACAACACTAGTTACGGAGTTTCCAAAAGGGGAAACTATTAAAAATAAAAATTGGTTACAATATAAGTTTTACGGGCAGCCTCTAATTGCTGCACTGTCTAACTTAGAAGTAATGCAGTCTGAGGCAAGAAATTTACAATCTGACGCCTTAATGACAATGCTACAAGAAAAAGTAGATGCAGATATTAAATTTGATGCATATTCTGCAATTGTTTCTGCACCGACAACAGTAGTTCTTGGTGAAGCAGTACAAGGTAAAGTTGCGATTGGTAACTATTCTAGTAATGTTCCAGGATTAAGTATGCCTAATTTAACCATCTCAAATGGACAAGGTGTTGCTAATTTAAATACTTCAAGTTTAGGAGAGAAATCATTCGCAGGAACGATTTCTTTCACAGATGTTAACGGAAAAGTAATTCCATTACCTTACAATCATAAATATAATGTTGTAGCAGGTTCGAAAGAAGTTGCCTTTGAAAGTGGAGCACTTTTATCTGCAGATAAAATGCAGGTTTTGTACAGAGGTTTACCTAATCCAATTTCAGGGTCAATTTTAGGAGCAAATAATGCGCAGACGACATTATCCGCGTCTGGTGCTGGAGTTTCTAAGACTGGAGGTGGAACATGGGTGGTTACTCCAGGATCTGGAGCATCTACTACCTTAACTATTTCTGGTAAAGGACCGAAAGGGGAAAATATTTCAAAAGCATTTACATTTAGAATTAAAAATGTGCCGCCACCAATTGGATTAATTCAAGGTAAAAATATTGTTTCCATGCCAGCAAGTTCAATTCCTAATCAAAGAGTTTCTGCAGACATGCCAGATTTCGATTTCCCAGTGAGTTTTACAGTAAATAGTTTTATGTTTAAAGCTCCAGGAAAAGCTGCAATGATGGTGAGTGGAAATTCTATGTCCTCAGTTGCTAACTTAAGCAAAGGTTTACGCGCAGGTGATATTGCATATGTTTTCAATATTCAGGCTACAGCAACTGGTCTTGGTAACCAACAATTAAAAAACATCGGTAACGTGATAATAAACGTTCAATAAGAACGTTGTTATTTTTAGATGAAATTTCATCAATAGTTTAAATATTTATAATGAAAAAGGTAATATTGGTAGTTCTTGCGCTAAGTTTCAGTTTTGCTGAAGCTCAAACCAAGAAGCAAACAACAAACACTAAACCTGTGGAAGAAGTTCCTGTGGCAGAAGCACCTGTAGAAGATGCAAATGGTGGAGAAATAGAAGATGAGCCAAATAATTCTATGTCTATCTTAAATGCAAAATCTCCTGAATCTTTCAGAAAGTACCGCGAGCTAGGAATGATCAAGCAGGGTGATTCTATGGTCTCTAATCAAATTGTGCCGCTAAAATATGGCTTTATCGAAGACAAGGACATTCTGAAAAGTATGGTGGTTTGGGAAATCATTGATATGAATGATAAGATCAATCAGCCTTTTTATCATAATGAAGATGGAGTAGTTTCTCAGAATAAATCTTTGTATCAACTACTTTTTGATGCCATTAATGATGGTAGAATTACAGAAGTTTATGACGATGAACTTTTCATGACAAGATTAGAACCAGATGCAATTCAGGCAAGAATCAAAAATGAAGTGTTAAGTGATGCTGGAATCGACCGTATCAATGAAGCCGGAAAATTAACAGAAGACGAGAAAAGAGAATTTACCAACACCTACGAAACAAAAACAGAAAATGTGAAAGTTTTGAAGATTAAGGGAATGTGGTACATTGACCGTAGAGATAGCCAGATGAAATACAGATTGCTTGGTATCGCAGCGATGGGTCAGGATCCATCGACGATGGGACAATTTGGTCCAGATGGTCAACCGCTTGCAGGTAGAGATGAATTAATCGATTTATTCTGGGTGTATTATCCAGATGCGAGAAAAGTTTTAGCCAATGCAATTGCTTTTAATAACAAAAATCTTTCCTCAGATATTAGTTTTGATGACTTACTAAATTCCCGAAGATTTTCTACTATAATTTATAAAGTAGATAATGGTTTAGGAAATGGAGTAATCAAAGACTATATCCCAAGAGATGCAGATGCTCAGTTAGAAGAAAGCGAAAATATTAAGGCGCAGATTCTACAGATGGAAAATGACATGTGGAATTACTAATTTCACTCTGAATTATAACAAAACCTGAGTATTTTTACTCAGGTTTTTTTTTATTAAAAAAGGGAATTTTATATTATGAAAAATGTAGATTACATTATTGTTGGAGATGGGTATGCTGGACTTTTTTTTGCTCATCAATTGATAAAAAATAATAAATCATTTAAGTTATTTTCTAGTGGCAAAAAAGGAGCTTCGCAAGTTTCCGCAGGAGTCATTAATCCTGTAGTGCTAAAGAAGTTCACAACCTTTTGGCTCGCTTCCGAACAAATTGAAACTTTGACTGAGGTCATGTCTGAAATTCAGATTTACCTTGGCAACAACTACCTTATCAATGAAAGAATTTATCGAATTTTCCATGATGAAAATGAAAAATCTTTATGGCTATCCAAAACGAAAACTGAAGAACTAAGTCCTTTTTTGGACCCTAATTTTACAACTTTAGATATCATCAATAATCTTTTTGGGACAGGCTCCGTAAAAACTTCCGGAAGAATTGATGTGGAGAATTTATTCGCTGATTTTTTATCATTTTTAAAGTCCAATGATTCATTGATTGAAGAAGATTTTATTCATTCTAATATTTCAGAAGATAATTATCAAGATATAACTTTCAAACATTTAGTTTTCTGCGAAGGCATGGGAGTAAGGCAAAATCCCTTTTTCTCAGACATTGAGGTGATTCCTAACAAAGGTCATCATCTGAAAGTAAAACTTTCTAAACCGATGCTTCACCAATTGACTTTGAAGAAGAAACATTTTCTATTTCCCCAAAACGATGGGAGCTATTATTATGGGGGAACATACGATCCAAATGAGCGCGAAAATGAAATCGATGAGTTCAAACGAGAAGAACTGATTTTAGGATTGCAAGAATTCTATCCACATAATTTTGAAATTGCAGAAATTAATTACGGATTTCGCCCCACCGTAAAGGATAGAAGACCAATTATTGGCCAACACCCAGACCATAAAAAACTTTACATCTTTAATGGTTTAGGGGCGCGTGGAATATTAAATGGTGCTTATTTTTCAAGAGAACTTTTCGATCATCTTGAATTTGGGAAGGAATTAATGCCAGAAGTAGACTTAAAGCGTTTTGAAAATAAGAAGCATATTAGATTTTGATAATCATTTTAGAAGCCATTGTAACTACTCCTTTTCGAATACATCTGTAATTCTGCTTGGTTTTTTTGCCTTTTATTCTTAGATATAAATTAGTTAATCTATCATATTTGAATCATTTAGGAGCAGGAGAAATCTTGGTCGTTTTTATCATCAAAAAGGCAGGAACTATAAATTCCTGCCTTTCATAAATTTTAAGAATACTATAATTTATTGACCAAAAGAATAGCGCGCTCCTCCTGGTTGGAAAAGTGCTAACATTCTTTCTTTTTGACCATTAGAAAACATAAACATCGCTCTGTCATCAACATAATCCATGTAATCCATTGTCATTTCTATCGGACTGCCTACGCAAGTACTGTAATGTGGAAAAGTTGGTGCTCCGTAATTAGCAGTGTCATGTGTAGGAGTATCTGCACAGTAGTCAGTACCACAAGTGCTGTCTCCCCAAATATGTCTAAGGTTCATCCAGTGTCCAACTTCATGGGTAGCTGTTCTACCCAGGTTATATGGATAATTTGCTGTACCAGAAAGGCCAACATATTTGGAATCGATTACCACACCATCAGTTGCGGAGCTTCCACCAGGGAATTGTGCGTATCCTAAAATACCACCACCAATGGTACAAACCCATAGATTTAATTTTGTGGTTGGCGAGGTTGGGTTTAATCCCCCTCTTTTCGAGCTTTTCATTATATCTCTAGTTCCCCAAGAAGTTTTTGTGGTAGATTTTCTTACAATATTATCGAGCACAAATCTAACACCAATATTAGCTTTAACGTTAGAAAAAACGGTAGGTACTTGATTGTAATCAGAATTTTGCGCATTAAAATCCTCGTTAAGAACATCGATTTGCGATTGAATTTGAGCTGCAGAAATATTCTCCGCCGCGGTTCTATACAAAACGTTCACTACAACTGGAATTTCTATAACGCCATTCACTAACCTTCCTGTAAAGTTTTCATTTATTTTTTGCTGCGTAAAATTTTCAATCTCCATCATTTTGGCAGCAAGTGAAGGATTTTCTTTTATTTGTTCTTTCAACACGTCATCTGCCGCGCAGCTTCTTTTTCCAGTACTAGAAGTGTTAGAAATTAAGTCTTCTTGATTTTCTACTGGAACTTCTCTTTCGTTGGTACATCCAACAATTGCTAAAGAAATAAAAATGCTTGATAAAAGGTTTTTGGCTTTCATATATATTTTTTTTAAATTAATGTGGCAAATATATAAGTTTTGGCAATATGTTCTTAAAAAAAGTTAAAGTTTTTTAAAATATTTTTTGAATAATGTAACGATGTAATGAGAAGGGTAAGTTTTTTACAATATGTCAAAATCGATATAATATTCAAACATAGAATATTATGTTTATTAAGTAGCGATTTCTTGAGGTAAAATAAAATGAATTTGATAATCTTAGAGTTGAGTAATTGACTATCCTACACGATTCTAAAAAATGGTTTTGCTAAAAGTGCTTATTTCATCTGTTGCTATTGCCTGATAGCCCGTTGGCGAATAGTATTTGTAAGCATGCCGGGAACGTGTTTTTTTTCCTTTCTCACCTGATAATGAAATTGTAGAATCTTATTCGCAAAAAATTGGAAATATTTTAGTTAGATTTTAATTGCAAATAGTCGAATTATTTATAGTTCAGTAAGAGTCAATTTAGATGGTTTTTAATAGAACTCTGCTAATTAAAATTTTAACTAGATTTTAGCGCAAAAAAAATCAGGAAGGAAATTCTAGCTTTAATTTTTTAGAGGGGATAAAAATTGAACAAAATTTAAGCCTTCATCCGCATTTACATTGCATTGTTCCGGGTGGTGGAATTGATCAAAATGGAAAATGGAAAAAGAAAGTTAGAACCAATAAATATCTCTTCTGTGTAAAAACGATGAGCAAGGTTTTTCGGGCGAAGTTTGTCGCTTCATTAAGGGCTTCTGAAATTGAAGACCAGGATTTAATGGATAAACTCCTCACCAAAAACTGGGTCGTTTATGCGAAAAGACCTTTTGGTGGACCGAAACGGGTGATTGAATATTTGGGAAGATATACCTACAAAGTCGCCATCAGTAATCATCGGATCAAAGAAGTTACCGATAATGAACTTCGTTTTGGCTACAAAGATTATCGCAAAGAGGGTCAGAAAAAGGAAATGACTTTATCCCATGTGGAGTTTATCAGACGATTCAGTCTTCATATTCTGCCTCGAAGATTTGTACGAATCCGCCATTATGGGATATTAAGCAGCAGCTGGAAACGGGGAAAACTACAGGCTTTACAATCAGATTTAAAAATCCAGATTACAGAGGTAAAACTGAAAACTTTGCTTAAAAAATGTCGGTGTTGCAAGGAAGGAAACTTAATCACCATCGCGCTTTTCGGACAGCGTGGACCGCCCGAGGATTTTCTTGCCGTTTTCAATACCTCGTCTGCAAAATAAATTTTGTGGGTAAGGGATTTTATATTCCGAAAGACAAAAAAAGCCTGTGAGTGCTTCAAAAAAACCTCACCTCAGTTCCCAAAAAAAGCAGTCCTACTAAAAAACTGCTATGATATCCTAAATTCTAAAATCGATAACTCCATAAGATTACCAACTTTGGAGGAAAAGCTACCGGAGGTGCTGTTTATCCTGAGCGCCGCCGAAGGGTTCAACAGGCTTTCATTTCTTGTCTTTCAGACAAAACGAAAAGCTTAGTAATTATAGCCAGTACTTCTTGTCATCATAGTTGATTTTTATTTGTCAGAACAAAGTCGTCAAAAGATTTTGGGTCTTGTCCTGTGATAATTTTCACCCATTCAGTTGTCTTTGGTGTCTTCTGAAATCTTGGAAAGTAATGCAACATAATCATCACTAAAATTAGCATTGTCGGCCTATTTTCTTTTCGTTTTGTCAAAAAGAATTGCAACAAATTAGGCGAAATAAATTTTATAGTTTTCCCAATTCCGTTACTGATTTTTTCAGCCATTTCAGCAAATGTCAAGGTTTCATTATTGGTTAATTCATAACTTTTATTGATATGGTTTTGCGGTTCGATTAATACTTTTGCTGCCACAGAACCAATATCTTCTGCATCTATTACTGTGAATTTTGCTTGTCCTGCTGGCAAATAAATGCTATGATTATTCACTAAGTCATTGCGTAAAGTCGTAGTGAAATTTTGCATAAAATAGGCAGGGCGTAAAAATGTATATGGGATTCTACTGTCAACAATTAATTTTTCTATTTTATGATGTGGTATAATTTTACTATTCTCAACACCTTGTACAGATAAAAAGACAATGTGCTTTACAGAAGATTTCTTTGCAGTTTCAATGAGTGGTGCAAAATATTTTTTAACGTCTGAAATTTGTGGTGGTCGGAGCAAAAAAAGCACGTCAACGTCTTTTAATGCAGTCAAAAATGTCTCAATATTCATAAAGTCAAATTTGATAGTCTTGATGTTAAAGTTTGAGAGTTTCTCATTGCCAAATTCTGTGTCTCTAACACCCGCATAAATTTCGAGTTGATGGTCAAGTTTTTTTAAAGCAGATAGTACTTCAATTCCCACATTTCCTGTCGCCCCTGTAATTAAAATTTTTGTCATATTATTATTGTCAGAAAAGGTCGTTTTATTTGTCGTTTCACGGTCGTCTGTTAGCATTGCCTATAACGATTGCAGCCAAAAGAAGTTGGCGATTTCGAAGCTCAAAACTGTCTGCCACCACTGAACTTGATACGAAGCACGACTTGTTCCGCCTTAGCGGAAAAGCCTCATTTAACCACTAAACCGCCAATTTTTTGTAGGTGCTGTTAGCGGTTCGTTGCTTTTGTTCACTTTTGTCTCTTGTTACAAATTTTGTTTGTTATTTCGTTGTAGTTTAGTGTTTAAATTCCGAATAAGTAATAAATGTTTTTCCATCGTAAAGGTAAAGACCTGTTTCTCTCGTACCTATCCAAATATTTCCAGTTTTATCTTCCAAAATAGACCAAAGCCAAGGTGTGGCTAGTCCATCTTTCGTTGTAAAACGAGAGAAAGATTTACCATCGTAACGGCGAAGGCCACCATCACCACCTAACCAAAGGTTTCCCTTTTTGTCTTCTATAATTCGCATAACTCCGCCTGATAAGGTAAAAATTGTAAATGATTTGCCATCATATCGGTAAGCACCTCCCCAATTGCTGAACCAAATATTCCCATCTTCGTCTTGCAATTGAGGCCAGCCCCAATTATGAGCTTTTGGCTTTGGTCCATCTTGAAATAAATCCTTTAGTTTGAGGTTGGTTATAGATTTTCCATCGTAACGATACACACCTTCGTTGGTTCGTCCTCCAAACCAAATGTTACCAGCGTTATCTTCTAAAATACGTTCCACCTTATCATTACTGGTTAAAAAGCCATTTGCTGCCTCATTAATTAGAAACAGTGTAAAGGTTTTGCCGTCATAAACATAAACACCGTCTATTGTTACGAACCATAGTTTTCCCGCTTTATCCTGCATAATATCAGACACACTATGCGTTTGATAAAACTTATTTTTGTTCGGCGGTAGATTTTTAGGTAAAGTAATCTGGATTTTAGCAAATGTTTTACCATCGTAAAGACAAACTCCATCTTTAGTGCCAATCCAAATCTTACCATCTTTGTCTTCCAAGATGTCGTTGATAGAATTACTGTTTAAACCATCGGCTACCAAAAATTGACGAAACGATTTTCCGTCATATTTATAAAGACCATTTTCTGTTGTTCCAAACCAAAGGTTACCTGCTTTGTCTTGCATACTACAATTAATACTGCCATATCGAGGGTTGCCAATAGTTTTTATAAGTTTTGGATGTTCCTTTTCTTTTGGCAAATCTTCTTTAACTGGTCCGTTGCAGGCAGTCCCAAAAAGTAGTATTGTCAGGAAAGTAAAAAATTGCATTTGTAAGAATTTTTTTTTCATTGTTCAAATTATCTTTGTGGTTTTGTTATCTATTGGTCGGTTGCTCCTGCGTTGCGCGGCAATGACCGCTACCGTTTTGCAGCTACAAGAAGTTGGCAATTTTTACCATAAATGTTCATAAGAAGCACTAATGTTTGTTGAACCACATAACTGTCATACGAATCACTGAACCGCCAATTTTTTGTAGGTGCTGTTAGCAGTTCGGCTTTTATATTTCAAGGTTTGTAACTCGGTATGAAAAATATTTGTCTATCATTTTCATTGCCACCCTTGAAGGTATTGCCCAAATTGCAAAGTTTCTTAATCCAATTAGGATGGGGTTGGTTAGTTGACCCATTTTGCCGAATTTTAAACTTTCGTTTACAATGTTTTCAGAACGTGGAAACTGCAATTCTTCATACCTTTCAAATGATTTGTCAGTTAGACCATATTTTTGAATTGATGTGGCTAAAATATAAGCTCCCTCCACTGCTACGCATCCACCTTGCCCCAGATTCGGAGTAGTTGGATGAGCTGCATCGCCAAGTAGTGTTACATTCCCCTTTGTCCATCCTTTGTGTGGCTTTCTATCTGTTAAGCTATTTTTTAAAATGGTTTCCGTGTTTTTTATTAGTTCAGGAATTGGGGAATGCCAATCGCCAAATAAACGGCTTAATTTTTCTTTTGTGCCTTCGGGGCTGTCATCTTGCATATAGTTTTCATTCGAAGTTGCCCACCAACCATAAACACCATTTTTTATTGGAACTATTCCTACTCGTTGTCCTTTTCCATAAGTTTCGCTGCCATATCCTATTTCAAAGTTTGTTTTTACTACACCACGCCAAATATTGTATCCTCTAAATATAGGTGGGCCATCATTAATGATATGTTTCCTGACTGCTGAATGTATTCCGTCTGAACCTATCACAGCATCAAATATTCTGTTTTCTCCATTTTCAAATTGAATGGAAATTTGTCCGTTATCTAAGTGAGAGATATTTTTTAAAGCATAATTATTGTAAAGATTAGCATCAATATTTTCTAAAAGAATTCCGTGTAAGTCTGCTCTGTGAATGCAAATTACTGGATAATCACTTTTAGGTTCCGATTTACTAAGTATTTTTCCTTTGTTAGTTTTTAAATAAACCTGCTTAATCTGCCCACTACTTTCTATAATTTTTTGCAGTAACTGTAATTTATCCATTACGCAAAGGGCATTTGGAAAAATACTTATCGCAGCTCCAATCTCTTCAAAACGTTCTTTTTTCTCAAAGATATGGATGTCATATTCTTGTGTTGTCAAACAACGAGCGAATGTTAGACCTGCAATGCCACCTCCAATAATGGCAATTTGTTTTTTGCTCTGCATTTTATATTAATTCAATATTATTAAACATCGTTTTATGCTGTTTTTCGATTAATCTATTCATATAATTCGTGGTTGGAAATGGTGATTTTACAACTAGCCTTTCCTTAATAACAGTAAATTTATCCTCTTCTTGAAAAGTAAAAAACATTGAAATTGTAGTCAATCCCATAAACGTAGCAACTACATTTACAGAATCTTTTTCGTCAGTGATAATAGCCTTATAAGTAAAACGATATGGTATAGTATCCATCTTTATTCTCTCGAAAACCATATATTTATTCCCGCCTAAATCCGTTATTTTGTAAATAAGTGGATGAAAATTCACAAAATTTTCAACATTGGTCAATTGTTTCTTAATGGTAATGATGTCTTTTTTTACTTTAAAAATAAATTCTGTCATCGGATGAGTTTTTTTAAGCTGACAGCCAACAGTTTGCAGCTACAAGAAGTTGGCGATTTCGAAGCACAAAACTGTCTGCTACCACAAAACTTGAAACGAAGCACAAAGCTTCATTTAAGCACTGAACCGCCAATTTTTTGTAGGTGCTGTTGCACGATGTGTTTTTAATTGGTCATTTTGAATTAGCAATTTTTATGTCCGATAATAGTATGTTTTCCACGATATTTTAATAATTAAAGAAATAGTAGAATAAATCTTATCCTGTGCTTTTTAATCCGCTTGATAAGGAGTTTATCAATCCAAGTAACTTTGTTAATAGCTCGTCTTTTTCCCTGCTGTTTTCATCTTCTATACTTCTCCATTGTTTCAGATAATTGATATGTAATTGATGCAGAATTTTCAGCTTCTCATTACGCCATTTCAGATTGTCGAATTGCCCATTTCTTCTGATGGCTTTTGGTTCATCAAAAAGACCTTCAATCAATTCCAGGCCATTTTGGTGATCGGTAAGTATTTTACGCAGAAACAAATCTCTTTCAGCTACGTCCTCATCCAAAGTGGCATATTGTTTCATGATCTCAACATTAGAGAGGATCAGGTTAGTTTCCACTTGTATAATTAAAAACTTTAAGAAACTCCAATTTTGTATAGATTTCTTTAAATTGTCGTATTCTTCTGGTCTTTCAGTTTTTAACACTTTCAATGCTTCACCTAGACCATACCATCCTGTTATCGCTATTCTGGAAAGATTCCAACTAAATACCCAAGGTATTGCCCTTAAATCATTTAATGTTCGGGTGCCGGTTCTTCTTGCAGGTCTTGATCCTATTTTGCTTTTCTCTAAAACATCAATGCAAGTTGCTTTGCTGTAAAAATTGATAAAACCAGGTGTTTCTATTAGATTTCTATAATGCTCAAATGATTTTTGAGCTAAAAATTCCATCGTTTCTACTGGAAAAACTATTTCGGGAGCATTGGCTGCTTTATTAATTATTTGTCTTGCAACACCAGAAGAAAGTGCATTAAGATTGTAGGTTGCAGTAAGTGGATTTCCGAATAGTTGTGCCACAGATTCTCCCTGCACTGTAATTTTAATGGTTCCGCTCATTGTATTTTCTGGCATACTCTCTAAAAAGCGGTGATATTTACCACCACCTCTACTAATGGTGCCACCAGTTCCGTGGAAGAAGTAAATTTCTGTATCCTGTTGTTTTCCTACAGCGGTCAGTTCTTTTTCTGCTTTATGCACATTCCATTTGCTGGCAATGGTTCCTCCGTCTTTATTGCTGTCGCTGTAACCTAACATTACTTCTTGCTTGTGGGATAATTGTCCGGTTCTCTCTGTTGTAACTGAATGTTGCAAGAATTTTTTTAAAATTTCTGGACCATTAAGCAGATCTTGAATGGTTTCTAATAAGGGTACAACTCTTATTTTGGTATTTAGCAACTGCGTTTCTCTCATCAGCAAATAAACCACCAATAAATCGCTAAGATTTCTCGTCATACTTATAATAAATGACCCTATTCCATCAGAACCGTATTGATTAATATGCTGACGAACTACTCTGTAACAATCCAAGACATTATCTGCTTCTGTGCCATAAGAAACGGTAACATCTGTGATGAGTGAATTGCTGGCTAATAACGTATTCAAAAAATTGACGCGCTTATCTTCACTCCAGTTTTCAAAATCATGATCTTTTTCACCAAGGGTTTTCAAGATCTGAGCAATTGCTTTATCATGAAAAGCACTATTTTGTCTGATATCTAATTTCGCCAAATGAAACCCGAAGCATTGTACCGTTCTTTCAACTGGAAAAAGCAGGTCTTCTGCAAGTCCTTTTAAACCGTTTTGTGTTAAGATCTCTCTCAATAATTTTAAATCATCTTCTAAAATTGTACTCGACTTATAATAGGAATTAGAATCTGCAAATTTTTCAGATATCGTGTTTTCCAGTTGCACCAATAGTAAACTTGCATATTGTCTCCAGGGTTCATAAGGATTTCTGTGTACTGCTTTTAGTCCTGATTCACCTAATGCCGCCGATTTTTTTTCGATGGCTTCGGAGAGTAAAAAGGGGACAGGATTAGTAATGGCCGAAACCGAAAGTTTGACTATTAATTGCAATAACTGATCTTTGATAAGCTGTAGCGCTGTTTTTCTGTGTAGGAGTAAAGTTTCTTGTGTAACTGCTGGTGTTACAAATGGATGCCCGTCTCTATCACCACCGACCCAACTGCCGAAATTTATTTTTGGAAATAAATCTGGGTTTTTTATTTTAGCAGGATTTAATCCTAGTTCGATCCAGGAGCTTTTTAATTGCTCATCGCTCTTTTTTAATACAGTAGGAAAAACTTTGCCCAAATAATGAATAACATTCGCTCTTTCGTCTTTAATGTCGGGTTTTTGTAAATAAATTTCTCCGGTTCTCCACCATCTTTCCAGCAGATTAATGATTTTTTCCGTAATAATATTTTGTTCCACTTTGCTCAAAGAAGTATTTTCCCTTTGCACCAAAAGCAAATACAATTCCCGATGAATTTCAATAACAGTTACTCTTTTTGCTTCTGTAGGATGTGCCGTGAGCACAGGAATTACGGTAGTTCTGGAAATAGTTTTCAGCATATCATCTTCACCTACAGCATCATTTTTCCATATTTTAAATGCTTCTGCCCAAGAACCTCTAATTGAGGTAAAATCTTCCTGGTTTACCATTTTTCTGCGGTATTGGGTCGCTGCATTTTCTTCAACCAAAGTCATCAGTTGAAAATACATACTAAACGATTGAAATATTTTTTCGCTGGAAATGTTATTTTCCTCTAATGCGAATTCTTGTGAAGTATTATTTATTAGGGAAATGATTTCTGGTTCGTTAATCCGGGTTAACATCTCTGTATAGCAATCAATGATAAATATTCTGTCATCAGAGATTTTCTGAAAGGGGTTTTCTTTGGTGTTCATATTTTTAGATGGTATAAGTAGATCAATTTTTTAAGATGATTGAAAGCTTTTTAGCCGAAGGTTTATTAGTTTTAAATAAGTTTCCCACAAAATTAGTTAAAACAATTGTTTTTCAATCAGCTCCTGATTTTTGTCAACCCATTTTTCAACGTCAGAGTGCTTGGTGAAGAAGCGGACTTATGAAATGTAAATTTTCCCTAAAAAATAAATGCAATTAGCTCACTTCAGGTCCCAAAAAAAGCAGTAATTCTAAAAAACTGCTTTGATATCTTAAATTCTAATATCGATAAGTCCATAAGGTGACCAACTTTGGAGGAAAAGCTACCACAGGTGCAGTTTATCCTGAGCGTAGCTGAAGGGTTTAACGGGCTTTCATTTCTTGTATTCAGACAAAACTAAAGCTTAGTTATTTGCGGCGTTTTTTTAGTCGATTAACATTTGGCTAATTAATTCCTTTTTGCCCATTTTTTTTACTGAAATCATTGTTTCATAAGCGGATTTATTAATTTTCCACTTACTTTCTAATTTTTTCATTTCTATTTGGCTTTTTGAATCACCAATTAGTAACAATGACAAATAGATATTCGTATCATTTAATTGAGGATTAAATTCTTTATTTAGATTTCTTTCTTTAAATAATTCAATGCTTTTTTGATAATCTTGGTTTGCCAGTTTATGATTTCCATTTAAATCATTAATCAATCCTTTAAATGTCCAACCTTCCGCGAAATCTGGTTTTATTTCCAATTGTTTTTGAATTGTTTTTTCGGCTTCATTTAAATTATTTTGCTTCATAAGCATTTGTGCTTTTATGGTATAAGCGTTATAATTTTTTTCATCTGCTTTAATTGCTTGTTCAGAATATTTTAATGCTTCTGAATATTGTTCCACACTAATGGCATTTATCGCTTTATTATTTAGTTCAATCGATTTTTCAGAAATTTTATCAGATTTACATGATGTAAAGAAAATAAGAACTATAATTAAATAATGAGGGGATTTCATCTTGGAAAAAAGTGTTGGTTAAAATGTCGCATAACGGTTGGGTATTTCTGTTGGCGGGGACTTTTTATAACAAGTCTTTGTAAATATAACAAATTGAACAATTAGCAAAAATTTTGATGATAGGAAGTTGAACCGCTCATAAAATATGTTAGCAGAAGTAATTTTTAGAGGTATTTCATTCTTTTTTTTAATAAATCGAGCACAATTATATTACTTTCAGTTATATTTTTGTTGTTCATCACAATATTGATTAATTGCTCGATGAGTTTTTTTTGTCTTGCGGTTGGTTTCTCAAGATTAATTGTGTAGTATTTTTTTAAACTGTATAAAAGAAACATTTCACTTTCGAAGCCATAATTATATCGGCGAGAACTTTTAAAATCCAAAGAATCAAAATCTTTAAGATTATCTTGAATAGATGTTATTTCTTTTTTGTTTAAAGAAATTACCATTGTTTGTATTGCAGTAATTTTTTTTATTGAATCAACAAGGCTTCTATTCTTGTCTATAAAATTGTGGTCTGATCTGAAATCATTTTCATCTAAAGGAGGTGGCAACACTTTTCCAACTTCAATCGATTTTAAAATTACGTATTTTCCAGATAAATTAAAAATCAACTCTATTTCAGGTAAGTAATTTCCATCCTTTAAGTCAAGTTTGATTAAATCTGGTTCAATATGTTTTTGCGAACACGATAATATTGACAGAATAGCAAACAAATTTAACAACGTGATTTTCATAATATTTCTGCTAACGTTGATGTGTATTGAAAGTTGCGTTTTTGTGTGCGAGGATTTTCCAACGGAAAACCAAAGTATATAAAAAAGCAACTAACTTTGATTAAGCACCAATATAGCAATTTTTTATACACGGTGTTGGCAACTGGCTTTATTCCACTTTCTTAATTTTCAATCGTAATCGAAACTCCAATGTGGTCAGATAATTTTTTATCCATATTCCACGTTTCAATTTTTAATTCAGTTTCTCCAATAAAATTCTCACTTATCGAAATGTGGTCTATATTTTCGCTCAATTCCGCTGTCAAATTCTTTATTTGAAGTGCTTTAAAATTTTCATTTATTGTTTCTCTTCCAAATTTTGTATAATAATAATTGTCTGAGAATGTTTGATTATAGTCTCCGACAATACAAATATTTTTTTCACGGGTTATTTTCTTAAAATCTAATATTTGTCTTTTTAAATCTAGTTTAAAATTCTCATTTCTATTTCCATAAATTCCAAATATTGTTCCGTAAACAACTAAATCCCCATATTCAGTTTTAAGTTCAGCACAACAAGCTGTGTATTTGTCAAAAGTTTCAAGTTGGTTTAAAATTGGATATTTAGAAAATATTGTTGTTCTTCTTTCCGTTTTTTTATAATTGTCCGTATTTACATTCATTAAACTTTCGGTTGAGATTTGATAATTAAAACCTTTTGGTTTAATTCTTTCGTCATATTCTGTTAAAACCAAAATGTCAAAATTCCGCAAATTTATTTCGTTCAATATTGCGTCTTTTTCTTTAATTTTTTTGAGACGTTCAATATTCCAATTTCCTATTTTCAATGTTTTCGGGATTTTGTTTAGCTTGTTGCCAACGTCAGTCTCCCGCTTGGGCGGGACAAGTTGTGAAAAAACCTCCGTTTATTACTTTCAAAAATAGCGAATTTATTTCAATAATACGGAAGCAAATTCGTATATTTAATAATGCAACACATCACCGGAATCGCCCGCAATCAAATGGTTTTTACGAGTTTAGAAGATTCGATTTCTGAAGATAATTCAGTTCGATTTGTAGATGCTTTTGTGGAGAATATCGATTTAAAAGCATTAGGTTTTGTACTGCAAACGCTCAAAACGGAAGGACGACTGAGTTTTAATACGCAAACGTTTCTCAAAATCTATTTGTATGGTTACCTCAATGGTCTTCGAAGTTCCCGAAAACTCGAAAAAGAAATGGAGCAAAGCGTAATTCACGAATACAAATAAAAAATAAATATTGATGAGTAATGTGTTCGCAATATTGAACTGCAATGGCTTTCATTTCTTGTCTTTCAGACAAAACGAAAGCTTAGTTATTACGCGACGTTTTTTATTTTTTTTGAAAGTAATATTTCATTCCATTTTTGAATTCTATAATAATAGTGTCATTTTTCAACATTTTCAAAATCTTCGTTTCATTTTTTATTTTAAAATCTTTTTTAAATACTGTTAAAGAATCCATATTTAATCCGTTAAATTTAGAAGGTTCGACTTTATTCAAATTTCCAATTTGTTTTGAAGTAACTCCTTGAATACTATTATCGGCAATTGAATTTATTCTGACCAATAAAACTTGTTCTTTGCCTTCAATAAAACGACTCAAATATCCACATTTAATTTGGCTAGGTTTTATTTCATTATTTAATTTCTTTGATTCAGATTTACCTATGTATTCATAGTCGTGAAAATGAGATGCTGGACAAGCAATTAAGGTTAGTAAACAAAATATTGAAATAATAATCTTAATTTGTTTCATTCTTTACGGTTTTTAGATAAAATGTCGCCCAACGTCAGTCTCCCGCTTGGGCGGGACAAGTTGTGAAAAAACCTCCGTTTATTACATTCAAAAATAGCTAAATTATTTCAATAATAAGGGAGTAAATTCGTATATTTAAAAATGCAACACATCACCGGAATCCCCCGCAATCAAATGGTTTTTACGAGTTTAGAAGATTCGATTTCCGAAGATAATTCAGTTCGCTTTGTAGATGCTTTTGTGGAGAATATTGATTTAAAAGTATTAGGTTTTGTACTGCAAACGCTCAAAACGGAAGGACGACCGAGTTTTAATACGCAAATATTTCTCAAAATCTATTTGTATGGTTACCTCAATGGTCTTCGAAGTTCCCGGAAACTCGAAAGAGAGTGCATTAGAAATATTGAATTACAATGGCTTTTATTTGGACTTGTACCCAATTACCACAGCATTTCTGATTTTAGAAAAAACAATCCTGCGGGCTTAAAAAAGCTGTTCAAAGTTTTTGTTTCTTTTTTGAAAGATGCAGATCTAATTGCTGGAGAAACCATCGCCATTGACGGTACTAAAAGCAGAGCTCACAACAGTAAGAAAGCTAATTTAATCAAAAGAAAATTGATAAACACTTGGCTTACATTGAGGAGAAAACGCAACAATACCTGGATGAACTGGCTCAGAATGATGAAAAAGAAAACAGCGTAACAATCACTAAAATTCAGGAAAAGATCGAAAGATTAAAGAAAAATAAACTCCGCTACGAAGTCTTGGAAGAAAAATTAAAAGCGAGTGGCGAACCTCAAATCAGCACTACTGATGAAGATTCCAGAGCTTTACTGGTTCAGGGGCAAGTTGTGGAAGTGAGTTATAATATTCAGGCAGCTGTTGATGCTCAATATAATCAACGAACATATCTTCGGGACTATCAAGAGGCAATGGGGTTACAACCATACGAATTTAACGGGATTGGAGAAAGTAAATGGCGAACATAGTTTGATAATGTTGGTGTACAACATCAAACGTGCGATGAACATTCTGGGCGTTGCGGAATTAATTGCCAAATTGAAGAACTGGAAATCACCTTACAAAGCGAAGGTGTGTTTTGTTTTTAAAGTGACGTGTTTTAAGCATTATATCGCTACTTTAGAAACTAGATTATCAATTGCAGCCTAAAAAACAGCTGGTCTTAAAACGTGTTTATTGAGGGTTGGAAGACTGATTTTCTTAGAAAAATATTGAGAAGTTGAGTTTTTTCACAGCCTGACGTTTTGGCGCTTGGCGAAGAAGCGGATTTCGAAGTACTAAACTGTCTGCCAGCAATGAACTTGATACGAAGTACAAAGCTTCATTTAAGCACTGAACCCGCTTTTTTGCCAAACGCATGTTAGCACCAGTTATTTTTGAAATCTGTCTCTTATTCCAAATAAATGTTTTGTCTTTCCTTGCTTCCATTGTATTGCTTTTTCACTTAACCCTAAATCAATTAACTTGTCAATAAAGTCTGTCCTTGTCTGAAAAATGTATTTAATATTATAACGCTCGGTTAAAATAAGAGAACTCCTTTTTCTATTATTCCAACTTATAGGTTTTTCAAAAAAGGTCAATTCATAATATACCAAATGTCCTTGTCCAAAGCCTACTTGGTTAATCTCAAGTGATTTGATGTTGTCTGTTTTTATAATGTCTCCGTTTCTTATAGTAAGTTGTCCGCCTTCGTTCAAAAACAATGTGTCAGGAAGAGTAAATAAACTTAAAACAGGTCTTAGTCCAATGAAAAAAGTAATTATCGGAACAAATAGTCCATTAATTTCTAACCAAGGTTTAATCATAGATTCTCCTGGATGTATTATTGTTTGCAAAACTATAACAAATAAAGTCGTAACAATCAAAGTCCAAGTTAAAGTATAAATAGTATCTCTCGCCCAATTGTATGTTATTCTCGTCCGTTTCAAATTTGTCGTGATGTTTAGTTTTCTGTCTTTTTATAATTGGTGCTAACGGCAGTCCGTGAAAAAACCTCCGTTTATTACTTTCAAAAATAGCTAAATTATTATCAATAATAAGGGAGTAAATTCGTATATTTAATGATGCAACACATCACCGGAATCGCCCGCAATCAAATGGTTTTTACGAGTTTAGAAGATTTCTGAAGATAATTCAGTTCGAAAACTCCATAAGGTGACCAACTTTGGAGGAAAAGCTATCGGAGGTGCAGTTTATCCTGAGCAACGCCGAAGGGTTCAACGGGCTTTCATTTCTTGTCTTTCAGACAAAACGAAAGCTTAGTTATTGTGAGCAGTGTTAGTTTTTTATTTCAGTTCTTTGCTCGACATTTATCCTTTTCATTAGATCATAAATATCAGGATGTTTTTTTTTCAGCTGTTCTTCGAGTTTGTTTAATTTTTGTCTTAAAATTAATGCCTCTTCAACAGTTTCGAATTTTGTGGTTATTATATTTTCCGTAATCCATTTTGCAAATTTTTCATCAGTTTTGTTTGCTTCAGTCGGCACAAATTGAACTTTGCTCATGTACAATATTTTAGTATCTTCTAAATCCTTGTAGAAATCTGTTTTGCTTAATATTTCGAAATCGGCTTTCAGCTTGTCAAACTTTTCAGGTCCAATAGATGATCGTATCGGATCATTATTTTGAGAAAAAATGTTATTAGAGATTAAAATTAAAATTAAGAATAATACAGATTTCATATTTATTTTTTTATCATTGACTTTGGCAATATGCGTTGCATTCCTCAAAACATTGCTCACAACGGAAGTGGCGGATTTGGAACACTAAACTGTCTGCCAGCACTGAACTTGAATTTAGCACTAAACCCGCCATATTGCCAAACCGATGTTGAACTAAACCTCCGGTAGCTTTTCCTGAGGCTGTTTTATTAACTTTGTTTTTATTCAACCAAAAATAAAATCTCTAAAATGGCTACAAAAAAAAATCTCCGGAGGATTTAAGGACGAACAAAATTTTGAATCGCGCTTCAAGCGAAGTTAATGGTTTTTCAGAATTGATACAACGTTTCGAAAGAAATATTTCAATCCAGGGAAAAAGTCCCAGAACCTTTGATAATTATTCCAGGCATGTAGCAGCAATAGCACTGCATTTTAAAACTTTACCCACGGAACTGGATCCCGAGCAGGTCAAGGATTATCTCTTCGAACTTCAACAGCGCAAAAAGCTGCCCACTATTTTAAGTCGGCAGGAAATTTGGCGGATGCTTCAGACTGCCCAATTGCTGAAACATAAACTGCTAATTGGTTTGATTTACGGTTGTGGACTTCGATGTATGGAAGTCAGGAATATCGAACTTCATCACCTTGATTTTGACCGACAAATGTTGCACGTTGTTCAGGGTAAAGGGCAAAAAGACCGTTATGTTCCATTATCCGAGCATTTAATTCGGGGACTAAAAACCTTTATTTCAGTGGAAAATCCAGATCAATATTTATTTAATGGAAATCAAAACAGAAATATTGAAGAGATTGATACTTCGACTTCGCTCAGCACAGGTGCTTCGACTCCGCACACCAAAGATTTTGATTCTCGTTACAGCCAGCGCGGTGTTCAATGGGTCATCAAAACGGTGAGCAAAAAAGCCGGAATCACCAAAGTAGTTCATACGCATACTTTGCGACATAGCTTTGCGACGCATTTATTGGAAGATGGCGTTTCCATCATTATGGTGCAGAAACTTCTGGGTCATGAGCGGATCGAAAGTACCATGGAATATCTTCATGTCTGCCAGTTGTCGGATCAAAAACCGCACAGTCCTTTAGATACCGTTTTTACTTTGTGTAGCAAAAATGGAAACGCGAAATAAGTCGGGCGGAAGTGTAGCAGAAGTCCTTCGTAAAATCAATTTATCGGCTCAGAATTTTACGGTTCATCAGGAAAAAACGCTTCGCGCTTTGTCGTATTGCCGCACTTCTGCCTTGGGTGGTCATATTGATGCATGTGATGGTTGTGGAAATCTTTCCATCAGTTACAACTCCTGTAGAAATCGGCATTGTCCGCAATGTCAAGGTCATAAAAAAGAAGAATGGATTCAGAAACGAGAAGCGGAATTATTGCCTTGCAGTTATTACCACGTGGTTTTTACTTTACCCGAGGAGCTGAATGGTTTGGCAATCTCTCAACCGGCATTATTGTACAAAACCTTATTTGAAGCAGCTTGGGTAACCTTAAATCAGTTCGGTAAAACAGAACAGATGCAATTGGGAATGATTGCGATTTTGCATACTTGGGGACAGAATTTAAGTCTGCATCCTCATTTACACTGCATTGTTCCAGGCGGTGGAATTGATCAAAATGGAAAGTGGAAAAGGAAAGTAAGAACCGATAAATATCTCTTTTGTGTAAAAGCGATGAGCAAAGTTTTTCGGGCAAAGTTTGTGGCTTCATTAAGAGCTTCCGGAATTAAAGATTCTGATTTAATGGATAAACTCTTCACTAAAAACTGGGTCGTTTATGCGAAAAGACCTTTTGGTGGACCGAAACAGGTCATTGAATATTTGGGAAGATACACGCACAAAGTTGCGATTAGCAATCATCGAATAAAAGAAGTTACTGAAAATGAAGTTCGTTTTGGGTACAAAGATTATCGCAAAGAAGGTCAAAAAAAGGAAATGACTTTATCGAATACTGAATTTATTCGGCGTTTTTCGATGCATATTTTACCTCGAAGATTTGTGCGGATAAGACATTACGGGATTTTGAGCAGCTCCTGGAAGCGTGGGAAACTACAAAGTTTACAATCAGAATTAAAAATTCAGATTACAGAGGTAAAACTGAAAACTTTGCTTAAAAAATGTCGGTGTTGTAAGGAAGGAAACTTAATCACCATCGCGCTTTTCGGACAGCGTGGACCGCCACAGGATTTTCTTTTCGTCACCCAACCTTTGTCTGTAAAATAAATTTTGTGGGTAAGGGATTTTGTATCCTGAAAGTCAAAAAAAGCCTGTGAGTGATTCAAAAAACCTCACATCAGTTCCTAAAAAAAGCAGTCCTTCTAAAAAACTGCTCTAATATCCTAAATTCTAAAATCGATAACTCCATAAGGTTACCAAGTGGGGAGGAAAAGCCACCGGAGGTTCCGTTCAACAGGCTTTCATTTCTTGTCTTTCAGACAAAACGAAAGCTTAGTTATTAGCAGAAGGTTTTTAGTCTTTAAGCAGGTCATCTTTTAATATCCAACCAACTGTTTTAATTCCGGAAGAGTTTACAAATTCAGTGTAGACAAAATATTTTGATTCCGCTATGCCATAGATTTTTTCACCATATACTAAATATGCAGTTTTTTCATTTTTTATATCTGGCGTAGAATGAAAATATGTTTTATTAGAAATTACAGTAAAATTTTTAGAATTTTTGACAACATTAGTGGTTTCAAAATTATTAATATCAATAGTTGGTTGTGAAAAATTGCTTAAATATCTACTATTTATATATCCATTAAAAGTCACATAACTTTTAGTTTCAGAATCGTATCTTTTTACATTTACATTTTCCCAATAGCCAAGTGTAGAAATAGAAATAATTTCGTCGTTATATTCTAATTCACCAATAATATTATCTGAAAGGTCGGGGGTTCTTCTAAAATTTACTTTCGTAGTATTTATATACTTTTTTGTTCCTGTGTAATTATTTGAAGTATACTTTTTTGCTGTATTTGAATTTGACGAAGAGTAATTATTTGAAGTGGGTTTATTTCTATTTCTGTAATATCCACTAACATAGGTGCCGTCTTTTCTATAATAACCATTAACCCAAATTTTTTCAGAATTTGAATTTGTAGAAGAATTATAATAATTATAAGTTGATGGCGTACTCGATGTTCGATTTGATGAGTAGTTATTACTCTGATAACTATAATTATCTGTAACTGTTGAATTTGGTGCAGTTCGAACGTGTGGTCTGACATACGTTCCATTTTTTCGATAATATCCTTTAACTTGAACTTGAGAAAATGAAAAAATTGAAATTAAAAGTAAAATAAAAATGTAAAGATTTTTCATTTATGACACGATTTTGGTTAAACTTTCTGCTAACGGTTGGGTATTTATGCAGGCGGGATAAAAATACGAAAAATTTATACTTGCGAAAAACTTAATTAATTGCTAAAATCTTCGATGAAAACTTCAGACCCGCTTGTATAAATACCATGTGTGTGCCCAGCATGGGCATCTTTCTCCTACGAAAGTAGGAAATTAATCTAGAGGGTGCAAATCCCTTATGGGCGAGGGTAACGCCTTGAACCATTAGTAAGTCGCAAGGGTGGTATCCGTGAGGTTACATCTGAAGGAATGCAAAGCATTCATGAATACCTTAAATAAAATAAAAAAGAATGAATAAAGCGAGACTACAAAACTCGGTACTGACGAATAGGAACCGTATAAGAGGCATTTATGCATGGGTAAGCAATCACATCATTGTAACGCCCTAAGATTACAAAAATGCATAGATGTAGATACGGCAGGAATTGAGTGAAAGAAGATGCCATTACCTGGGGAGGTCTCTATAACCACGAGTTGGTATCATAGAGAAGTCAGCAGAAGTCGTAGTACTTAGGAGCAACGAGCCGATGAATAAATCGGAGG